>NZ_LT629770.1:645856-968785 GCF_900105335.1 Microbacterium paraoxydans
TGCGCCCTTTTTGTGTGCCATGTCCTGGTCTCCTCGGTCTTACTTGATGCCGGTGATCTTGACGCGCGTGAGCTCCTGGCGGTGGCCCTGACGCTTCTTGTAGCCGGTCTTGTTCTTGTACTTCTGGATGACGATCTTCGGGCCGCGGAGGTTGCCGACGACCTCAGCCGTGACGGTGACCTTCGCCAGCGCGTCGGCGTCGGTGGTCACCGTGGAGCCGTCGACGAGCAGCACGGCGGGCAGCTGAATCTTGTCGCCCTGGGCAGCCTGAACACGGTCGAGCTGAACGATGGTGCCGACCTCGACCTTCTCCTGCCGGCCACCGGCGCGCACTACTGCGTAAACCACTTCATACCTGTTTCGTTGGGGAGCACGCGGCTCCGAGAATCTCACGGGAAGACTGTTGCTTGCATGCGTCGCTGGTACGACGGGCGCGAATGCAAGACTCTCCGCTTCGGCCGTCGAGGACGACGCGGCATGCGCACCAAGGGACTACTTTACCGGATGCCGGCTGACCTCGCAAAGTGAGCCGGGCGACGGGGCCGGCCGTAGGCTGACGGAGTGACCGTACTCGTCGACGACCCCCGCTGGCCCGCCCATGGACGCCTGTGGGCGCACCTGGTCAGCGACGACAACCTCGACGAGCTGCACGCGTTCGCCCGCGCGCACGGCATCCCCGCCCGGGCCTTCGACCTCGACCACTACGACGTCCCGGAGGACGCCGTCCCCCGGCTCATCGCCGGCGGTGCACAGCACGTCTCCGGCAAGGAGCTCGTCCGGCGCCTGATCGCCTCAGGCCTCCGGGTCCGCGGACGCGACCGGCGACACTGAGGCCTCCGAGTTCACGGACACGGGCGTGCCGGAGAGCGCGGCGGTGGTGACCCGACGCCGTCCACGGCCCTGACCCGGCGCCTTGGGCTCCGGAAGCGCGTCCAGCACCGAGTCGAGCAGCTCCTCGGTCGGGGTCTTCGGCCCCTTGCGGTCGCCGCGCTTCTTCCGAGCCTTCTTCGGGCGCTCGGATGCGGGCGCCGAAGCGGACTCGACGACCGGCACCTCGGCGGCCGGTTCGCCGGCCGGCGCAATGGTGGAGGCAGCGATCTGCGCGAGGGCGGACTTCGCCCCCTCGGTGATGGCGTGGGTCACAGGCGGTGCGGCGGGCGCGGGGTGATTGTTGCCACCGCCGTTGCCGTTGCCGTTCCCGCGCTGCCGGCGTCCGCCGTTGCCGTTACCGCCGTTGTTGTTGCCGTTGCCGTTCGCGCGGTGCTTCACGACCGGGTCGTGGTGCACGATCACGCCGCGGCCGGCGCAGACCTCGCACGCCTCGCTGAAGGTCTCCAGCAGGCCGAGCCCCAGCTTCTTGCGGGTCATCTGCACGAGCCCGAGCGACGTGACCTCGGCGACCTGGTGCTTGGTCCGGTCGCGGCTCAGGCATTCGATCAGGCGCCGAAGCACGAGATCGCGGTTGGACTCCAGGACCATGTCGATGAAGTCGACGACGATGATGCCGCCGATGTCGCGCAAGCGGAGCTGGCGGACGATCTCCTCCGCGGCCTCGAGGTTGTTCTTGGTGACGGTCTCCTCGAGGTTTCCGCCCGAGCCGACGAACTTGCCGGTGTTGACGTCGACGACCGTCATGGCCTCGGTGCGGTCGATCACGAGCGAGCCGCCGGAGGGCAGCCACACCTTGCGGTCCAGCGCCTTCTCGATCTGCTCGGTGATGCGGAACGCGTCGAACGGGTCGACGTCGTCCTCATAGGCCTCGACGCGCTCGAGCAGGTCGGGCGCGACGCTCTCCAGGTACGCCCGGATCGTGCGCTGCGACTCCTCGCCCTGGATGAGCATCTTCGTGAAGTCCTCGTTGAAGACGTCACGGACGATCTTCACGAGCAGGTCGGGCTCGGCGTGCAGGAGCGCCGGCGCCTGCTGGCTCTCGACCTGCTTCTGGATGTGCTCCCACTGCGAGGTGAGGCGCTGCACGTCGCGGGTCAGCTGCTCCTCGGTGGCGCCCTCGGCCGCCGTGCGGACGATCACGCCGGACGACTCCGGCAGCACCTCCTTGAGGATGCGCTTGAGACGCGCGCGCTCGTTGTCGGGCAGCTTGCGGCTGATGCCGTTCATCGAGCCGCCGGGCACGTACACGAGGTAGCGGCCGGGCAGCGAGATCTGGCTCGTGAGGCGGGCACCCTTGTGGCCCACCGGGTCCTTGGTGACCTGCACGAGCACGCGATCGCCGGGCTTCAGCGCCAGTTCGATGCGACGGGGCTGGTTGCCGGTCTCGACGCCGTCCCAGTCCACCTCGCCCGAGTAGAGCACGGCGTTGCGGCCGCGGCCGATGTCGACGAACGCGGCCTCCATGCTGGGAAGCACGTTCTGCACGCGACCGAGGTAGACGTTGCCGATCAGCGAGGCGTCCTGGTTGCGGGCGACGTAGTGCTCCACGAGCACGCCGTCCTCCAGGACTCCGATCTGCGTGCGGCCGTTCTTGGAGCGCACGACCATCTTGCGGTCGACCGACTCGCGACGCGCGAGGAACTCGGCCTCGGTCACGACCGGACGACGACGACCGGCGTCACGGCCGTCACGACGCCGCTGCTTCTTGGCTTCGAGCCTGGTCGAACCCTTGATCGCCTTCGGCTCGGTGATGTACTCGACGACGCGCTGGCGCTGCCGCGGCTCGTCGCGCTGGTCATCGCCCTCGGATCCGCCACGGCGACGGCGCCCGCGGCGCCCTCCTCCGGACTCCTCCTGGTCGCGCTCGGGCGCACGGTCGTCACGACCGGGGCGGGCAGGAAGCGGGACGATCTCCGGTGCATAGAAGTGCAGCTGGGTCGACACCTGCGACACGAAGACCTCGGGCAGCAGTCCGAGCGACACGGCGGTGACGGCCGCGGGCTTCTCCGGCTCGGCAGGGGCCTCGGGCTCAGCCGGAGCCTCGGACTTTGCGGGAGCCTCAGGCTCAGCCGGAGCCTCAGTTTCGGCAGGGGCCTCGGGCTCCGCGGGAGCCTCGGACTCCGCGGGAGCCTCAGGCTCAGCGGGAGCCTCGGGCTCGGCAGGGGCCTCGGGCTCGGCGGCGGCGTCGGACTCCGCAGGGACGTCCTCGGACGGAGCCTGCGCCGCGGAGGTGTCGCTCTCCGCCTCGACGTCTGTGGAGTCGGTGGGCGCCGTCAGCGGCTCCGCGGCATCAGCCGGGGCGTCGAGGGCGGGGGCGTTGTTGTCATTGTTCTCATCGGCCATCTCTGGCGTGCTCCCTGGCACGGTCCACTGCGTGTCCCGTGAAATCTCATGCGGCACCCGCGGGTGCCGCGAACTCAATCGGCCTGCGACCGGCTCACGGCTCTGGTCACGTGGGGCATGGGCCCCGAAGTCTGCTCGACGCGTGTCGCGGCAACGCCGTTCA
This sequence comes from Microbacterium paraoxydans, assembly GCF_900105335.1. Lineage (NCBI taxonomy): Bacteria > Bacillati > Actinomycetota > Actinomycetes > Micrococcales > Microbacteriaceae > Microbacterium > Microbacterium paraoxydans. The sequence continues at coordinate 649,254 of NZ_LT629770.1, forward strand.
TCGCATCACAGGTCATTATCGCACCAAGTCGGTCCGATCGCGGCATCCCGTCGGTCCCCGCCCGTTTTCTCCGGGCGGTTCTCGCCCTTTCCATAGCCGTCACTGGGATAATCCTGAGCATGAGCGAGCAGCGCACCCGCCCCGTCGTCTATGCCGTGTGGTTGATCATCGCGAGCGTCATCGGCTGGTACGCCGCCTTCCAGCTCACGGTCGAGAAGTTCGCGCTGCTGGAGAACCCGCAGGAAGCGCTCGGGTGTGACCTCAGCCCGTTCATCCAGTGCAGCACCAACCTGCAGTCGTGGCAGGGCTCGGTCTTCGGCTTCCCGAACCCGATCATCGGCCTCACGGGCTGGATGGCGCCGCTCGTCGTCGGTGTCGCGATCCTCGCCGGCGCACGCTTCCCCCGATGGTTCTGGGCAGCGTTCGGGGTCGGCATCACCTTCGCGTTCGGCCTCGTGTGCTGGCTGATCGCGCAGAGCCTCTACGACCTCTTCGTGCTCTGCCCCTGGTGCATGGTCACCTGGGCGGTGACGATCCCCACCTTCTTCGCCACCATGGTCCACCTGGCCCGCAACGGCACGTTCACGAGCGATGCGAAGGTCCGCGCGGGTGCCGACAAGCTCATGCCGTGGGTGCCGCTGGCGACCGTCGTCGCCTATGCGCTGATCATCTTCCTCGCGCAGCTGCAGGGCCTCGACTTCCTCGGCGAGATGGCGAAGATCCTCTTCTGATCTCTCCATGAGAACGACGAAGCCCGTCCGCCATTCCGGCGGACGGGCTTCGTCGTGAGGATCGGGGTCAGTCGAACCAGATGCCCAGCTCGCGAGTGGCCGACTCGGGGCTGTCCGAGCCGTGCACGAGGTTCTGCTGCACCTGGAGGCCCCAGTCGCGACCGAAGTCACCACGGATGGTGCCCGGCGCGGCGGTCGTGGGGTCGGTCGTGCCGGCGAGGGAGCGGAAGCCCTCGATGACGCGGTTGCCCGCGAGGCGGATCGCCACGGAGGGACCGGACATCATGAACTCGAGAAGGGGCTCGTAGAACGGCTTGCCCTCGTGCTCGGCGTAGTGCGCGGCGAGGAGGTCGCGGTCGGGCTCGACGAGGCGGATGTCGACGAGGGCGTATCCCTTCGCCTCGATGCGGGCGAGGATCGTGCCGGTGAGGCCGCGGGCGACACCGTCCGGCTTGACGAGGACGAGGGTTTCTTCGGTGGCCATGTCATTCACTCTCTGTGTCTGCGTTCTGCGCGGTCGGAGCCCCGCTCGGGCGTCGTGCGTCCAGGCGGGCCCCCATGATGGTCGCATACGCCCACATGCCGCCGAAAATCAGGACGACGAGAAGCACCGCGGGGACGGCGATGGCCGACAGCGCGACCACGATCTGCACGATCCATCCGGCGGGGATCGCCCAGGGCTTCGTGATCATGCCCGCGATGACGACGCAGGCCACGGCCACGACGGCACCGCCCACGATCCCCCACCACTGCTCGATGCCGGCGGGCAGAGCCTTCAAGCCGAAGATGGTGAGACCGACGAGGAAGACGACGATCGCCTCGAAGCCGAGCACCACCGGGGCGAGCTTCTGCACGAGGGTGCGCGGGGCGCGCGGTCGACGCGGGGCGGCGGCGGCACTCATGCGCGCCACCCCGACTTCCAGTCCTCCTCCTCGGAGAGCGCGATCGCCTCACCCGCGAGCACGACGGAGCCGGCGATGACCACGGCCCGACGATCCGACGAGGCCGCCCATTCCCGGGCCGCGTCCGCGGCGTCGGCGAGCGACGGGTGCACGGTGGCGCGCTGTCCGGCCTGTTCGACGAGGTCCGCGATGAGGTCGGCATCGCTGGCGCGGTCCGACTCCGGCGCGGTCGCGAAGACGTGCGCAGCGGCCGGTGCGAGCCGCGCGACGATCCCCGCCGCGTCCTTGTCCGCGAGGACGCCGAGCACGAGGCCCCACTCGTCGAAGTCGAAGCTGTCGTCGAGCGCCTGGGCGAGCGCCGCGGCCCCGTGCGGGTTGTGCGCGGCGTCGACGATGACGGTGGGGGCGATGCCGAGGAGCTGCAGCCGGCCGGGAGACGTGCTGCCCTGGAGTCCGTCGGAGATCACGCCGCCGGCGATCGCCTGACCGGCGCCGCCGATGAGCGACTCGACGGCGGCGACGGCCAGGGCGGCGTTGTGACCCTGGTGCGCGCCGTACAGCGGGAGGTACTCCTCCTCGTACTGCCCCGCGAGGCCGCGGATGGTGAGGAGCTGGCCGCCGACCGCGAGCTTCTGCTCGGCGAGCCCGAAGTCCTCGCCTTCGAAGGCGATGGTGGCATGACGCTCCGCGGCCACACGGCGCAGCACCTCGGCGGCCTCGGCGGGCTGCTGGGCGGAGACGACGGCGGCGCCCTCCTTGATGATGCCGGCCTTGACCTGGGCGATCTCGGCGATCGTGCTCCCCAGGCGGTCCGCGTGGTCGATGTCGATCGGAGCGAACACCGCCACGTCGCCGTCGGCGGTGTTCGTGGAGTCCCACTCGCCACCCATGCCGACCTCGAGGACGAGCACGTCGACGGGCGCGTCGGCGACCGCGACGAAGGCGAGGACCGTGAGCAGCTCGAAGAACGTCAGCGGGGCCTCCCCCGCCGCCTCGAGCTCGGCGTCGACGATCCCCACGAACGGTTCGATCTCGTCCCAGGCGTCGGCGACGGCCTCGTCGGCGATCGGCTCGCCGTCGATCATGATGCGCTCGGTGAAGCGCTCCAGGTGCGGACTCGTGAACAGGCCGGTGCGCAGATCATGGGCGCGCAGCAGGCTCTCGATCATCCGCGCGGTCGACGTCTTGCCGTTGGTGCCGGTGATGTGGATGACGCGGTAGGTGCGCTGCGGATCGTCGAGGTACTCGAGGATCCGCGCCGTCCGCTCCTTGCGCGGCTGCACCCAGCGTTCCCCGGCACGGCTCAGCAGCGTCTCGTAGACGGCGTCGGCCCGGTCTCTCGCACTCATGCGCCCACCTTCTCCAGGTTCGTGTCGATCGTGACGAGGAGCGGCGCCTTCCCGGCCCCGAGGGCCTTCGCCCCGCTCCGATGCACGCCGTCTCCGGGGCTGGTGACCTCGTCGACGAGCCGGTCGAGGTCGTCGGTCGGCTGCACGGCGAACGCCACGGCGAGCGTCTCGGCGGCGATGAGGTCGGCATGGGTCTCCAGCGCCGCCGCCTCCGCGGGAGCGGCGTTGAGGGCCAGCACGATCCGGTCGCTGACGTCGAGCCCGGCGTTCTTGCGCGCCTCCTGCACGACGCGGATGGCGTCGCGGGCGATGCCCTCCGCCTCCAGCTCCGGCGTCGTGTCGGTGTCGAGCAGGACGAAGCCGCCGGACGGGACGATGGCCAGGGCCTCCCCCTCGGGGCGACCCGTGGTCTCGAGGACGAGGTCGTACTCGGCGGGCTCCAGAGCGATGCCGCCGGCCGTCACGACGCCGTCGGTCTCGGACCAGTCACCCGAGCGCGCGGCCTGGATGGCCTTCTGCACGTCCTTGCCGAGGCGCGGACCCGCAGCGCGGGCGTTCACGCTCAGCCGGTGGCTGATGCCGTACTCCCCCGCCGCCTCGTCGGTCAGCGGGACGAGCTCGACGGTCTTCACGTTGAGCTCCTCGCGGAGGATGTCCTCGAACTGGCCGAGGTCGGCCGCGAGCGGAGAGACCACCGTGAGCCGTGCGAGCGGCAGCCGCACGCGCAGCTTCTCCTTCTTGCGCAGCGCGTTGCCGACGCTCGACAGCTCACGGACGGCATCCATGGCGTCGCGGATCTCGTCGGCGGCGGGGAACTGATCCGCATCGGGCCAGTCCTGCAGGTGCACGCTGCGCCCGCCGGTGAGGCCCTGCCACACGCGCTCGCTGATGAGCGGGACGAGCGGCGCGGCCACGCGGCACAGGGTCTCCAGCACCGTGTACAGCGTGTCGAAGGCCTCGCGGCTCTTCGGGTCGTGCGTCACGCCCACCCAGAACCGGTCGCGCGAGCGGCGGATGTACCAGTTCGTCAGCACCTCGGCGAAGTCACGCAGTCGCGCGGACGCGGTGGTCGAGTCCAGACCTTCCAGATCGGCCCGGACCTCGCGGACGAGGTCGCCCAGCCGCGCGAGGATGTACCGGTCGAGGACGTCGGTCGAGTCGGTGCGCCACGACGCCTCGTACCCGCCTCCCTGGGTCGCGGAGCCTGCTCCTCCCTGGGTCGCTGAGTCTGTCGAAGCATTCGCATACGTCGCGAAGAAGTACCACGAGTTCCACAGCGGCAGCAGGAATTCGCGCACGCCGGACCGGATGCCCTCCTCGGTGACGATGAGGTTGCCTCCGCGGAGCACTGCGCTGGACATCAGGAACCAGCGCATCGCGTCGGACCCGTCGCGGTCCAGCACCTCGGACACGTCCGGATAGTTCCGCAGCGACTTCGACATCTTGTAGCCGTCGCTGCCGAGCACGATGCCGTGGCAGCTGACGCCCGTGAACGCCGGGCGGTTGAACAGCGCCGTCGAGAGCACGTGCATGACGTAGAACCAGCCGCGGGTCTGGCCGATGTACTCCACGATGAAGTCCGCCGGGGAGTGCGAGTCGAACCACTCCTGGTTCTCAAACGGATAGTGCACCTGGGCGTAGGGCATCGAGCCGGAGTCGAACCACACGTCGAAGACGTCGCCGATGCGCCGCATCGTGCTCTTGCCCGTGGGGTCGTCCGGGTTCGGCCTGGTCAGATCGTCGATGTAGGGGCGGTGCAGATCCACCTCGCCCTCGGGATTCCGCGGCAGCGTGCCGAAGTCGCGCTCCAGCTCCTCCAGCGAGCCGTAGGCGTCGACGCGTGGGTACTCCGGGTCGTCGCTCTTCCAGATCGGGATGGGCGAGCCCCAGTAGCGGTTGCGGCTGATCGACCAGTCGCGGGCGCCCTCGAGCCACTTGCCGAACTGTCCCTCCTTCACGTTCTCCGGCACCCAGGTGATCTGCTCGTTGTTCGCGAGGAGGTCGTCCTTGATGTCGGTGACCCGGATGAACCAGCTCGACACGGCCTTGTAGATCAGGGGGTTCCGGCAGCGCCAGCAGTGCGGGTAGGAGTGCTCGTAGCTCTGCAGCCGGACCAGGCGGCCGTTGTCCCGGATGATCCGCACGAGCGGGGTGTTCGCGTCCATCCACAGCTCGCCCGCGACATCCGTGACGTTCGGGAGGAAGCGCCCGCCGTCGTCGAGCGACAGGATCGTCGGGATGCCCGCGGCGCCGGCGACGCGCTGGTCGTCCTCACCGTAGGCCGGTGCCTGGTGGACGATGCCGGTGCCGTCGGTGGTGGTCACATAGTCGTCGACGAGGATGCGCCAGGCGTTCCCCGTGCCGTAGGTCTCCTCGTCCGCGTAGTAGTCGAACAGGCGGTCGTAGGTGACGTCGGCCAGCTCCGCACCGCGCAGCGTGGCGTCGACCGCGGCGAGCGCGTCCTCCGGGCTCTCGTAACCGAGATCCTTGGCGTATCCGCCGAGCAGGTCCTTCGCGAGCAGGTAGCGGTGTGCGGAGGCCTCGACCGCGAGCTGGTCGGCTGAGGGAGCGGCGCGGCCCTGGTGCACGTCGGAGGCGCCGGCGGGACCGGCGGGCAGCACCACGTACTCGATGTCCGGCCCCACGGCGAGCGCGAGGTTGGTCGGCAGGGTCCACGGGGTCGTCGTCCAGGCGAGGGCGCGCACGCCGGTGAGGCCCAGCGCCTCGGCCTTCGCGCCGGTGAGCGGGAAGGTGACGGTGACCGACGGGTCCTGTCGCATCTGGTAGACGTCGTCGTCCATGCGCAGCTCGTGGGCGGACAGCGGCGTCTCATCGCGCCAGCAGTACGGGAGGACGCGGTAGCCCTCGTAAGCGAGCCCCTTGTCGTACAGGGTCTTGAAGGCCCAGAGCACGCTCTCCATGTAGCCGAGGTCGAGCGTCTTGTAGCCGCGCTCGAAGTCCACCCACCGGGCCTGGCGGGTGACGTAGTCCTCCCACTCCCGCGTGTACTTCAGGACCGAGGAGCGCGCCTTCTCGTTGAAGACGTCGATCCCCATCTCCTCGATCTCGCTCTTCTCGGTGATCCCGAGCTGCTTCATCGCCTCGAGCTCGGCCGGGAGCCCGTGGGTGTCCCATCCGAAGACGCGATCGACCTTGTGCCCGATCATCGTCTGGAAGCGCGGGAACACGTCCTTCGCATAGCCCGTGAGCAGGTGGCCGTAGTGCGGCAGACCGTTCGCGAAGGGAGGGCCGTCGTAGAACACCCACTCGGGAGCGCCTTCGCGCTGCTCGATGGAGGCGCGGAAGGTGTCGTCGGTCTTCCAGAAGTCGAGCACCTCCTCCTCGATCTGCGGGAAGCGGGGGCTCGGCGCCACAGTGGTGGCCTGGTCGGCAGCGGGGCCGAAGGAGGAGCGCGGGTAGGTCATGGTCTCTCGCAGTGGTCGTCGTGGCGGATGCTGCTGCGAGGACGATCCTCGCGGACCGCGGTACCACCTCGCGTGCCCCTGCGTCCCCTCGACAAGCTCAGAGACCCACGGACCACTCTCACTGCGGCTGTGACGGGCCTGCCCCGCTCGGTTCTACTGAGTCCGTCGCCGGACCGTTCTTCCGAGAGCTCCCCGGTGATGGCCGGATCGATGCTCGTGTGCCCATTGTACGCGTGCTCCTCCTCCCGCGGATTCTCTTCCACGTCGCAGGTTCTGGAGACATCCCTGCGACCCGGAGTGGGATCTGCGACATCACGCCGTGCGAGCACGATGCAGTCCCTGGGCGACGGCCCGCATGAGGAGGTCCTGCACCGCGGGCCACTCGTCCATCACCTGGTGATAGCCCAGACGGATGACGTGGTAGCCGCGCAGCTTCAGCTCTGCATCGTGACGGTTGTCCTGGTCGCGCTGGGCTCCGACATGGGTGCCGCCGTCGATCTGCAGCACGAGCCGCTCGCCGATCAGGGCGTCCACCCGGTGCCCGGCGATCCACGTCTGGAAGCGCAGCGGCAGCCGGAGCCAGCGCAGTCGCACGCGCAGGTAGGTCTCGAGCCCCGCATCCGCGAACGGCAGCGCCTCGGCCAGGAGCCGCCGCCCGCGCGGTCCCCAGCGGAGTCGGAGCAGCCTCTCTCGATCGACGAGCCCCTTGTTCAATGCCGACTCCCAGGTCGCGAGCGCCTGTTCGTACGGCTCGCACGTGGACACCAGGCTCAGCACATTCTCGATCGAGTCCTCCAGCGCATCGGGGTGTCGCGGGACCAGAGGCCGAGCCCAGTGCACGCGGGCCTCCGGCGGCTTCCCGCCCCGGCTGCCCGGGCTGGCGGCGAGGTGAAGGCGCGGTCTCTCGTCGTGCACCCAGATGCCCAGCCGCCGCGCCTGCGTCACGCACGTCAGCAGAACACCGTGCTGCGCCGCGGTCACCCGACGCGGATCGGCACCGGGCAGCGCCACCCACCCGACTCGCACCCGCTGGATCACCCGCTCCGCGACCGCCGTCTCGAGGTCGTACCGGCTGACCCCGCGATCCCGGAGCCTCTCGACCCGTGCGACTCCGTCGACCTCGCGCATCGCCTGCAGCAGCCGTGCCCGCCTCATCCCGTTCATGCTCTCGATGCTGCTCCCCACCCCCTCCCTCGTTCCCTGTCTCGGCCAACTCCTCCCACCCTCTGTGCACAACTCCCCCGCTCCCTCTCCTGTGCAGCCCGAGTCCTTCTCTTCCGTACCCCACCCGATGTCGCAGATTCACGCGCACGTCGGAGGAACCTGCCGAGGGCCTGCGACGCGGCGCAGATCAGCGAGCTCCCGCAGGCAAGAGTCCCGGAGCCACGGAGCCGGGGTGGGCCGGGGTGAGGTCGCAGATCGGGACTCCTGTCGCAGGGGCTGCGAGGGAGAATGCGAGTCAGTGAGGATCTGCGACCTGGGAGCCGGAGCAGGGAGGAGCGAGGGTGTCGGAGGGAGGACATAGCCTCGGAGGATGCCGAACTCCCCGACCGCGCCCCGTGTGTCCGCGCCCGACCTGCCGCCCGTGCTGGAGCCGCGTGAAGCCGCGCGCCGGGCTGACCTCCTCGCCGCCGCGCTGGAGCTCACCGGCACCGTCGACCTCGCGTACGCCACGCTCGAGCAGTGCGCGGTGCAGGCCGACGCCGACAGCATCGACCTCACCGGGGCCACGCTCCTCGACGTCGACCTGCCCGAGCCACGCATCGCGTCGCTCCGGCTACGGAACGCGAGCATCCGTCGACTCCGGATCACGGGCGGCCGCATCGGGACCCTCGACCTCGGTGACGCCCGCGTGGCCGAGCTCGAGCTGCGGGACGTGCGCATCGACTACCTGAACCTGGGCGCCGCCCGCGCCGAAGACGTCGACGTCGTGGGATGCGCCGTCCGCACGATCGACATCCCGCAGGCCGAACTGATGCGTGTCCGGTTCCAGGCCACGCGCAGCGACGAGGTCGACCCCCGGGGCCTGCGCGCGAAGGACGTGGACCTCCGCGGCCTCGACGCGCTCTCCTACCTCGACGTCCAGAGCCTGCGGGGCACCACCCTCTCGTCGGTGCAGGTGCAGCAGCTCGCGCCCGTGATGGCGGCCGGGCTCGGGATCACCGTCACGGACTGACGGGGCCGCTCGCCGCGAGCAGCTCCCGGGTGAACGGGTGCTGCGGCGCCGCGAACACCGCCGCCGTGGGCCCCTGCTCGACGATCCGGCCGTCCTGCATGACCAGGACGTCGTCCGCGACGGCGCCGACGACGTCGAGGTCGTGGGAGACGAACACCATCGTGAGCCGCCGCTCCTCCTGCACTCGCGCGAGGAGCCGGAGCACCCGCTCGCGTACCGAGGGGTCGAGGGCCGAGACGGGCTCGTCCAGCACCAGCACGTCCGGGTCGGCGGCGAGCGCTCGGGCCAGGGCCGCCCGCTGCCGCTGCCCGCCTGACAGCGCCGCCGGTCGTCGTTCCACGACGCTCTCGTCGAGCCCGACCTCCGCGAGCAGCGCCGCGACCCGCATCCGACGCGCGCCGCGCGGCACCCCTCCCGCCTCCAGCGCTTCCTCCAGGGACCGCCCGACCGTCCACCGCGGGTCGAAGGCGCCGAGCGGGTTCTGGTGCACGAGCTGCACCCGTGGTGCCCCGGTCCACCGCAGCGCTCCGGTGTCCGGCGTCTCCACGCCCACCAGCATCCGGGCCAGGGTCGTCTTGCCCGATCCGGATTCGCCGACGATGCCGAGCGTCCGCCCGGCGGGCACCGTGAACGACGCATCGACGACCGCGGGCACCCCGCCGAACGTCTTGGACACGTCGTCGGCGACCACCACGGCCTCCGAGGACGCCGCACGCTCCTCCCGCGGCTCGTGCATCGTCGCCGCGAGGAGCTGCCGGGTGTACGGGTGGCGAGGGGCGGCCAGTACCTCCGCGACCGGGCCGGACTCCACGATCCGGCCTTCCTTCATCACCAGCACCCGATCCGCCACTCGCCGCACCGCCGCGAAGTCGTGACTGATGAAGACCACGGCGGTGCCATCATCGGCGATCTCCCGCAGGAGCACGAGGATCCGGGCCTGCACGGTCGCGTCCAGGGCCGTGGTGGGCTCATCCGCGACGAGCACCGCGGGGTTCCCGGCCAGCGCCGAGGCGATGAGCGCGCGCTGCCGCAACCCTCCGGAGAGCTCCTGCGGACGCTGCCGTGCACGGCGGTCGGGGTCGGGCATCCACACCCGTCCGAGAAGCTCCCGCACCCGCGCAGCGAGGGCCGCGCGCCCGCGCACGAGGCGGTGCAGCCGCAGCGGCTCGGCGATCTCGTCCGCGATCCGTCGCAACGGGTCCAGGGATACGAGGGCGTCCTGCGACACGAGGCCGATCCCGGTTCCCCGGAGCCGCCGCCAGCCGCGCTCGGTCAGCGCGGCGGCATCCACCCCGTCGATGCGGAGCCGGTCGACGGCGACGTCGGCCGTCGACGGCGTGAGGCCGAGCAGAGCGCGAGCTGAGAGCGACTTCCCCGCCCCCGACTCCCCCACGATCGCCAGGCACTCGCCGGCATCCACCGCGAACGAGACGTCCTCCACGACGGGAGTCCCCGCGAAGGCGATCCGCAGCCCCTCGACCTCCAGCGCCGCACTCATGCGTCCCTCCCCTCCGCCCGAGCCCGGAGGATCCGACCGATCACCGTCGCGCACACCACCGTCAGCGTGATCGCGAGACCGGGGAAGACCGACACCCACCATGCCTGCCCGAGCACGTTGCGACCGCCGGCGAGCATGAGGCCCCACTCCGGAGTCGGCTCGGACGGCCCCAGGCCCAGGAAGCTCAGTCCGGCGGCGGCGAGGATGCTCGACCCGATGCCGATGGTCGCCAGCACGCTCAGCGATCCCAGCACTCCCGGGATCACGTGCCGGCGGAACGCCCGCAGCGGCGGCACGCCGAGGATGCGGGCGGCCTCGACGTGCTCCGCCACGCGGAGCGTCCGGGTCTGCACGCGGGCGAGCCGCACGTACACGGGTGCGGCCGCCAGCGTCACCGCGATGGCGATGTTCACCGGGCCCGGTCCCAGCACGGCCACCACGACGAGCGCCACCAGGAACTCCGGGAAAGCCATGAGCACGTCGTTGACGCGCATGAGCGTGATGTCCACGCCCCGCGGCGACATGCCGGCGAGCGCCCCCACCAGCAGGCCGGCGGCGAGGGCGATGGCGGTGGCGAGAAGTCCGATCCCGACCGAGCGCCCCGCGCCGAACACCACGCGGGAGTACACGTCGCGGCCGCTCTGATCGGTGCCGAAGAGGTGCTCGGCACTCGGCGGCAGCAGAGCGGCCCGCACCTCGGTCTGCAGCGGATCGTGCGTGGCGAGCAGCCCCGGCCAGAGGGCGGCGACGGCGACCACGACCAGCACGACCGCGGCGGAGCCCAGCAGGAACCGCTGCCCCCGACTCATCGGACGACTCCCGGTCGGGAGGAGGCGGCGACGCGGGGGTCGATCAGCGGATGCACGAGCTCCACCACCACGTTGATGACGACGAAGACGAGAGCGCTCAGCAGGATGATCCCGGTGAGGACGGGGAGATCCCGGTCGTTGATGGCGGCGAGAGTGACCCGCCCCAGGCCGGGCCGGGCGAACACGGTCTCGACGAGAACCGCGCCCCCGAGGACCGAGCCGGTGAGATAGGCCGCGAGGGTGACCGCCGACGCGGCGCCGTGCCGCACCCCGTGCCGCAGCGTGAACCAGGTCGGCCCGGCGCCCCGCGCACGGACCGTCTCCGCGAACGGCATCCGCTCCGCCTGCATCAACCCGTCGCGCAGCACCTGGCTGAGCAGCGCCGCGACCGGGAGGGCGAGCGTGATCGCCGGCAGGACGATGGTCGCCGGATTGCGGGTTCCCGAGACGGGGAACCACCCCAGTCCGAACGCGAAGACGCTGAGCAGCAGCAGCCCGATCCAGAACACCGGCGAGGAGAGCACCACGAGCTCGACGCCGGCGGCGACGGTACGCCCGACACGGCCCCGCACGAAGACCGCGACCGCGAGGGCGAGGACGACGGCGATCCCCAGCGCCAGGGCCGAGAGCTGCACGGTCGCGCCGAGCTGCCGTCCGATGACCTCGGTCACCGGCAGCCGCAGCTGGTACGACTCGCCGAGGTCGCCGCGGGCGAGCTGCCCGATGAAGCCGACGTACTGCTCCAGCGGCGGACGGTCGAGCCCGAGATCGGCGCGGATGCCGTCCTTGACGGCCTCGCTCACCTGCGCCTGCGGCCCCAGCATCACCGAGACCGGGTCGCCGGGGATCACCCGGAAGGCCAGGAACGCGACCGTCGCGGCGCCCCACAGCACGATGACCACCGAGGCGACGAGCCCGAGGGCACGGCCGAGCACCGCCTTCACGGTTCGATCACTCCGCCCGCTCCCTCGAAACGACGGCCGCCGGATGTCAGCCGAGGCTCACATCGTAGAAGAGCGGTCGCCCGTAGAGGTCGTAGTCCAGACCCTGCACACGTTCGCCGACCGCCGTGATCGCCGAGGGGCTGTAGAGCGGGACGATGGCCGTGTACTCCGCGTTCCACTGCTGCAGCTGCGTGTAGAGCTCGTTGCGGGCGTCCTGATCACTCGACGCGACGGCCTCTTCCAGGAGCGCGTCGATCTCCGGATCGCTCACCTGCGAGGCGTTCTGGAAGCCGTCGGTGTGCAGGTGCGCACGGAGGAAGTCGGCGTCCACGCCGGAGAAACCCCAGTCGGTGAGGTCGAACGTCTTCGGCTCGTACTGGGCGTTGTAGGCGCCGGGCTCCAGCTCCTCGCGCTGCACCTCGAAGCCGATGGCCTTGAGGTCCGACTGGATCGCGTTGGCCAGCGCCGCGCGGTCGTCCGGGACCGGGGTCCAGGCGATCCACCGCACGGACAGGCGCTCGCCGTCCTTCATGCGGATGCCGTCGGCGTCGCGCTCCGTCCACCCGGCCTCGTCGAGCAGGGCGTTCGCGGCGTCCTGATCGAACGGCCAGGAGTCCTCCAGCGACGCGTCGTAGCCCGGGGTCGTGCTGCCGAGGATGCTCCACGCCCGCGGGAACTGCCCGAAGTAGATCTCCTCGACCGCCGCGTCGACGTCGATGCCGCGGGCGAACGCCTGCCGCACCTTCTCGTCGGCGAAGACGCCGTACTTCTCGTTCAGGTAGAGCGAGTAGGGCAGTCCGGGGTACTCCACCGAGTCGACCGTGACGCCGGCGTCGTCCAGCCCGGCGACCTGGTTCGGCGGGATGTTGCTGGCGAGGTCGGCCTCCCCGCTCTCGATCACTCCGGTACGCACCGACGCCTCCGGCTGGATCTGCACGCGCAGCGTCTCGAACGCCGGCGCCTTCGCCGCGTGCGGACCCCAGGCGTAGTCGTCGTTGCGCGTGTAGACGATCTCCTGGTCTGCGGTGTACTCGGTGAGCACGAAGGGTCCGGTGCCGACCGTGACGTCGGGGCCGCCCGCCTTGAGCTTGTCGGCCGACTCGGCCAGCACTGCCGGCGAGTAGAAGCCGAGCTGCGGGGTGCTGGCCGCCTGCAGGAACGGCGCATACGGCTGCGTGAACGAGACCTTCACCGTGTGGTCGTCGACGACCTCGGTGCCGTCGTAGAAGTCCGCACCGAGCATGCTCGCCGCCTGAGCCGAGGCGGTCTCCGGGTCGACGATCCGGTCGAAGTTCGCCTTGACGGCCTCCGCGTCGAACGGCTCGCCGTCGGTGAAGGTCACGTCGTCGCGCAGCGTGAACGTGTACTCCGTGCTGTCCGGCGAGACGTCCCAGCTCTTCGCGAGCCACGGGCTGAACGTGCCGTCGTCCTCCTGGAAGACCAGGGAGTCGAGCACCGCCCGCTGCACCATGCCGGAGACGTCGAGCTGGCTCACCTGCGGGTCCATGTGCCCGGCGGACAGGTTCGCGCCCTCGATCGACCACACGAGCTCACCGCCGTCGCTCTCCGTGGACGGGCCGGCGCACGCGCTCAGCACCAGGGCGGTGGCGGCGGCGAGCGCAGCGAGGGGCAGGAGGCGACGCACAGGGGTGGCGGGCATGAGGATTCCTCAGAATGGACGGGTCGGGATGTCTCCATCCTAGGGCGGTTTTTTGGACCCGGTCGATCTGTGCCCGTCCCGGGATCAGGGGGACGGCAGGATGACCCGGTGTCGCTCTGCGGCCCCGGCCCCTTCCCCCTCGACACGTGTCCGCCCTGGCGCGACGACCGCCGCGCTCACCCCCTGCACGCGAGGCTCCGGCAGCCCGACCAGCCGCACGTCGACGAGGAGGTCGCCGCGGTTCCCCGCGATCCGCCAGCGCAGTTCGGCCTCCGTCGCCGCGGCCACCACGCGATCCGGGAAGGGGTCCTGCTCTGCGCGGAATCCGCCGATCTCCTGGACGTGTGCCGCCAGCCGGGCATCGCGGACGTCGGCCGGGATGTCGTCGAGCACATGGTCGGCGAGGAACGGGTACGTGGCGGCAGGCCGTCCGGAGCGGATCGCGGCATCGAGAGCCTGCGCGGCGGCGACCGTCTCCGCCCACGGGTGCAGGACCGCGGAGGGGGCGTCCGTCTGTTCGAGCAGCTGCTGGAGCGCGGCGCCTGCGATCCGCCGGGCGCCGAACTCGTCGGAGTTCCCGAAGGCCACGACGCCGATGCCGGTGGCGGCGTGCCAGCGCATGTGCGCCGAGAATCCGGGAAGGCCGCCGGAGTGCTGCACGACCCGCCCGAACCGCCGGTCGTCTTCGACGAAGAGGCCGTAGCCGTAGCCGGCCCCCGCGAGATCGCGCCCGTCGAACATCGCCGTCGGCACCGGGATGGGGGTGCGGGCCTGCTGCAGTTCCCGTCGCGACGCCGGAGCCAGCACGGCGGGCGCCAGCGGGTCGTCGGTGAAGGCCGAGCCGAGGAACCACATCCATCTCGCGATGTCGTCGACGGTGCTGAACATGCTGCCGATGCAGCCGAGTGCCCCGGACCCCACGAACGGCTCGGGGCGGAACGTGGCGCCGTCGTCGAACGTCCGGAACCCGCCGGCCAGCGTCTCGGGCGCGTAGCCGTCCGCCCCGTGCGCCGTCCGGCGCAGTCCGAGGGGCTCGAGCAGGGTCTCCCGGATGACGTCCTCCACGGCCCGCCCCGTCACCGCTTCCACGACGCGGCCGAGCAGCGACTGGCCGAGGTTGGAGTACTGGTAGACGGTTCCCGGCGCGGCCGCGAGCCGCACCCCACCCGCGAAGAGCGCCGCGATCTCCGCGCGGGAGGCGCCGAGATGGCGGTCCACCCAGGCGTTGTCCTCCCCCAGACCGGACCGGTTGGAGAGCAGCAGGTCGCCGGTGACCTCGACGTCGGCGCCCCGATACTGCAGCCGGACCTCCGGCAGGTAGGTGCGGATCGGCGCGTGGAGGTCGAGCAGGCCGCGGTCGCGCAACGAGAGCACGGTGGCGGCCAGGAAGCTCTTGGACATCGACGCGATGCGGAAGACGGTGTCCCGCGTCGTCGGGGCCTCATCGGCGCGGGGATGGCCGTGGGTGAGCACTGCGCGGACGCTTCCCCGTTCGGCCACCGCGGCGATGGCGGCCGGGGCGGCACGACGCGCGCGCTCGTCCAGGCCGTGGCGGAGTGCCTCCGCGGCGGTCTCCTCCGTGACGAGGAGATCCGCATCCTTCCCGGTCATGCGGGGACCCCGGCGCGCACCTCGTCGGCGAAGGCCTCGATGAGCGCGCGGCTGGCCGCGGTGTTGTGATCGTGCACGCGCTCGGCGGCGGCGATGAGGGCGGGAAGCGAGCGTCCCTCTCCCCGCAGTGCCGCGTCGTCCCAACGCGCGAGGTCGGCCGCGGACGCCTCGGGATGGAACTGCACGCCCCGCACCCGAGCCCCCAGCCGGAAGGCCTGGTTCTCGACGGCGGCGCTCGTCGCCAGCAGCACCGCCGCGGATGGCAGCCGCGTGATCATGTCCTGGTGGTTCTCGATCATCGGAGCCTCATCGCCGAGGGCCGCGAACAGGGCGTCGGCACGTCCCGCCGCGGTGGGGCGGATGGGGGTCGCGCCACGTTCGATGGGTCCGGTCTTCTCGGCGACCTCGCCGCCGGCCACGTGGGCGAGCAGCTGACCGCCCAGGCAGATACCGAGGGTGGGGAGGTCACGGTCGATGGCCTCCGCGGCGAGCGCGCGCTCGGCGGCGAGCCACGGCGCGCGGTCATCGTCGTCCGGCATAAGCCCGCCGCCCAGCATGACGAGTCCGGCGTAGCCGTCCAGGGAGGTGGGCAGCGGCTGCTCGGCTCCCACGATCTCATCGACGTCGATCGCCTTCTCCCGCAGCCAGGTGCCGAGGCGGCGCGGGCCGGAGCTCGCGGAGTTCACGATCACGAGGACGCGCGGGGTCACAGCGCCCCCTCCCGGATCGTCGTGTCGACCGCCGGAGCGAGCGCGGCCGCGGCGGGCTCTCCTGCACTGCCCGCGAGAAAGGCCTCGTGGTCGGGGTCCGACGCCTCCAGCACCCGGAGGACGTTCTCGTGCGCCAGGGCCCGGAGGTCGTCCTCCGACCAGCCTCGACGCCGCAGCTCGGCGAACAGCGCCGGGTACCCCGAGACGTCGCCGAGACCGTCCGGCATCGCATCGGAGCCGTCGTAGTCGGCGCCGATCCCGACCGCCTGTGCGCCGGCCACGCGACGCACGTGGTCCAGGTGATCGGCGACGTCCGCGACGCCGACGCGCGGCGCCTCTCCTTCTCCGCCGGCTTCCCACCAGTCGCGGCGGCCCTGCGAGACGAACGTGGGGACGAATGGCACCATCACGACGCCGCCCTGCGCGCCGATCGCGGCGAGCACGTCGTCCGGCACGTTGCGGGGGTGGTCGCACAGGGCGAAAGCGCCGGAGTGGCTGACCATCACCGGGCGGGTCGTGATCTCCAGAGCATGCCGCATGGTCGTCGGAGCGACGTGCGAGAGGTCGACGAGCACACCGATGCGGTTCATCTCACGCACCACCTCGCGTCCGAAGTCCGTCAGGCCGCCGTGGCGCGCCTCGTCGGTCGCGGAGTCCGCCCAGGCGATCGTCCGCGACCAGGTGAGCGTCAGGTACCGCGCGCCGAGACGCGCGAACTGCCGCAGCACGGCCAGCGATCCGCCGAGCTGGTCGCCGCCCTCGATGCCGATGAGCGAGGCGATCCGCCCCTCCGCCATCGCCGCACGCACGTCGGCCGCCGTCCGAGCGATCGCGAAGCGCTGCGGGTGGGCGTCGACGAGGCGGTGCACGAAGTCGATCTGCTCGAGCGTGGCCACCACCTGCTCCGCCCCCTCCAGCACGGGATCGACCCAGACCGACCAGAACTGGCCGGCGACCCCGCCCGCGGTCAGCCGCGGCAGATCGGTCTGCGTGGCCGTCACCGGGCCGGAGAGCTCCGCGACCCGGTAGCCGAGCAGCGTCCTGCTCGCCCAGGCGAGGTCGTTGTGGCCGTCGATCACCCGATCGATCGGCAGGTCCGCGTCGACCATTTCAGTCCTCTCGTCCATCCAGCACCGCGTTCATCCGCGCGGTGAGCACCGGGTCCACGGCGCGCGCGACACCGTCCAGCTCCCGCACGGGCACCGCACCGCGGGTGCTGGAGCAGAGCCAGAGGGCGTCCGCCCGCTCCAGATCGTCCCGCATCATCGGACCGACGCGGGAGGGCACCTCGGCGAGTCCCGCGAAGACGTCGGCCTGGGTCGTCCCGGGGAGCACCCCGTGCTCGGGCGGTGGCGTGACCAGCGTCCCGTCGAGCCGCGCGATCAGCGTCGACCGCGGCCCTTCGAGGACGAACCCGTCGGCGCTGACGAAGACGACATCGTCCGCACCTCGGCTCCGTGCCTCCCGCAGGGCCGCCTGGTTCACGGCGTAGGCGAGGGACTTCGCTCCCTGCAGCAGCCAGGGCGCGGTCTCCATGACGTCGTGCCGGTACCCGCGGTCGAGCACCACCGCGGAGATGCCCCGCGCGCGGACGGCCTCCGGGTCCTCTGCCGCGAAGCCGAGCACCCACCCCGTCGGTCCGGCCGGGTCGATCTCGTCCCCGCGGGTCATCGCGAACTTGATCGAGGCGATCTCCCCGTCCCGGAGCACTCCGGGGCGGGAGACCTCGGCGGCCGCGCGGCGCACCGCCCGCGCCCACAGCTCTCGGCCTGGCGCGGGCAGCCCCAGGAGCTGCGACGAACGCTCCAGCCGCGCGAGATGCGCCTCCAGCGCCTGCGGCCTGCCCCCGCGCACCACGGCGGTCTCGAACACGCCGTCGCCGCGGGTGACGCCGAGGTCGGTCGCCCGGATGATCGGCTCGCGCGGATCGACGGGGTGGATCCCGTCCTCCGCGGCTTCGACGGCGAGATCGAGCCGGTACAGCAGCAGTGCACGCATGGGATTCCGCTCTCGCAGGTTCGGGGTCGGTCAGCCCGCGGTCAGGACGGCCTCGGGGGCCTCGGCCGCGGAGGAGTCGAAGACGCGGGACGCGTCACGGGCGATGCGCTCGGCGAGCACCTCGTGTCCGATGCCCGGTCCGGTGGGGACCGTCACGCGACCGGCGACGGCGGTCACCGGAGGCGCGATGATGTCGGACTCGTAGTACTTGTCCGATCCCGACACATCCGACGGCAGCAGGAAGCCGGGAAGGGACGACAGCGCGACGTTCGCAGCTCGCCCGACGCCGAACTCGTGCATCCCGCCGCACCACACGGGGATGCCCGCGTCCTGCGCAACGTCGTGCGCGGCGCGGGCGACGGTGAGCCCGCCCATCCGCGACACCTTGATGTTGAGGACCCGCCCTGCACCCAACCGGATCATGGTCCGCAGGTCGCCGAGGTCGACGACCGACTCGTCCAGGCACACGTCCGTGTCGAGCCGCGCCTGCAGATCGGCGTGGGCCACGAGATCCCGCGGCGCGAAGGGCTGCTCGATCATGGTCAGCGCCTCGCGATCCAGGCGCGCGAACACCGCGGCCGCCCGCTCGTCATCGGCGTAGGCGCCGTTCGCGTCCACGTGGAGATCGAGGTCGGGGTAGGCGCCGCGCACCGCACGCACCGGCTCGACATCCCATCCCGGAGCGATCTTGAGCTTGACGCGGGGGTAGCCGGCGGCGCGCTGCACCTCCACCTGCGCGAGCAGCTCGTCGATCGACGGCTCGATGCCCAACGACACCCCCGCGACGACCTCGTCACGCGTCCCGCCCAGGGCCGCGGCGAGCGCGACCCCCCGCCGCCGAGAGGCCAGGTCCCACACCGCGCCGGAGAACCCGGCCTTCGCGAACTCGTGCCCGCGGACCCGCGCCCACGACGCCTCCAGCTCCGCCGGCTCCTCCCCCTCGGCACGGAGCAGCGCGGGCACGAGGTACCGCGTGGCGATCTCCCACGCGGTGACCGTGGTCTCCGCACCGTAGAACGGATCGCTCGGGGACGCGATCTCCCCCCAGCCCGTCCGGCTGTCGGCATCGGTGACCTCGACGAGCACGTGTTCGATGCCGGATTTGCGGTGCGAGCTCGTCTCGAAGCTGTGACGCAGCGGCTGGCGCAGGGCGAACAGCCGGACGCGGACGACCCTCACGCCTCCTCCTCGGGGCGGGCCCGCGCGGTCTCGGGGCCGTAGAGACCCAGGCGCGCCACCAGCCGGTCGCGTTCGGCGAGCCGCCGTCGCGCTCCCTTCGCGCTCGCCGTGGTGAGCGCGCTCAGCAGGTGGCACACCGCCGCGACCGGGGTCGGCGAGTCGGCGTACGACGCCGATCCCGTGCGCACCCGGATGAGCGAGGTCGCGATGGATGCGAGCGGGGCGTCCTCGCTGTCGGTGATCACGACGAGCTGACCGCCCGCCTCGTGGAAGAGCCGCCCGAGCCGCACGGTCTCCTCCCGGTAGCGCCGCAGGGAGAACGCGATGAGCACGTCGCTGGCCCGGACGTCGGTGAGCACGGTGAGCGGCTGCAGCGCGTGCCCGTCGACGAGGAAGACGTTCGACAGCGTCGCCGAGAGATCCGCGTTGAGGAGCTGCGCGTACGCCGCCGCCTTGCCCTCGCCGGCCACGTACCGTCGCCGGGCGCCGAGCAGCAGCGCCGCGGCCTGCGGCACCTGGGCCGAGCGGCTGAGCTCCTCGAAGGTCTGGGCGAGCGTGCGCTGCTCGGTCTCGATGATCCGCGCCTGGATGCTCTCGGCGGAGAGGTTGGTGCGGATGCGCTCGCCGTAGCGGTCTCGCGGAGAGACGAGGTCGCGATCCTCCTGGTCGTGGTCGTTCATGCCGTGCCCTCCCGAGGTGTCGCGCGGTAGACCGCCGTGTCGTCGTCGTCGAGGCGCGTGGCCCCGACGAGGACGTCCCCGCGGCGGAATGCCGCGGTCATCGTCCGCTCCAGATCCCGCCGCAGCACCGCGCGCTCCTCGGTGTCGAGGGCGCCGGGACGGGTTGGGATCGCGATCCAGGTGCCGCCGTCCGCCGCCACGGCCCGCCCCCAGTCGTCCGGCCCGAGCATGGGAGGGACGGGAAGGGACCGGCGGGTCGGACGATCGGCGACGTCCAGGTCCCAGGAGACCACCAGGCGGTCGGTGTCGGGGCGGGCGTAGTAGTCGCGCTCGTACGCGATGCCAACGGCGCCGAGAGAGCTCAGATTGAAGTGCGCGTTGCGTGACAGCAGCGGATCGAACGTCCACCGCATCGTCCGCTGCCCCCAGCGCAGGGCCACGGCACGCTGCGCGAGCTTGAGCGCCTGGCCGACGCCGCGTCCCTGGTGCGCGGCATCGACAGCGGCCGCCTGCGAGTAGTGGAAGGACGCGCCGGTGGTGTCACAGCCGGCGAACCCGTACGCGAACCCGATCAGCTCCCCGTCGTCGGCGAAGGCGCCGACCGCGGAACCGCCGTTGCGGGCGAGGGCGGTGAGCAGGTTGGCGTTGAGGGCGTACTCGTTCTCCGTGTACGCGAAGACGCGGGCGTAGAGCGCGGCGGCCTCACGGAACTCGGTGTACCGGGTGAGTTCGCGGCAGCCGTGGGCGACACCGGCGGCCACCGAAGAATGAGGCACGATACGTTTCCTAAGATCGAGGAGTCCTGCTGCTGAGAGCGATGCTATCGGCGGGTTGCGGGGCGATCAAGGGGCAAGATACGGTTCGTAACCGTGACGACTCTCTCGGCAGTGCGCGACGGGGACCATCCTTCCGACGACATCATCGCACTCGTGCGCGAACTCGTGCTGATCGAGACGCCGAGCCGCGACACGGAGGCGAGCGCCCGCATCGCCGACCTGCTGTCCGCCTGGTTCGCCGGCGTCGGCGGCAGCGTCCAGCGGATCCCGCACGAGCTCGGGACGGATCTCGTCATCGACGTCCCCGGTACCGGAGACCCGGTTCTCCTCGTCGGCCACACCGACACCGTCTGGCCGGCGGGCACGCTGTCGGACGACCTGCCGTGGGCCGAGGACGGCGATGTCGTGCGCGGCCCCGGTGCCTACGACATGAAGGCCGGCATCGTGGTGATGCTCGAGGCCCTGCGGCACCTGCAGTCCGTGCCGCTCGCACAGCGGCGCGCCGTGCGGATCGTGCTCGTCGCGGACGAGGAAATCGGCTCCCCCGTCTCGGGCCCCCAGCTCGCGGAACGGGCCAGGGGCGCGGCCTGCGCCATCGGATTCGAGTCCCCGCATCCCGACGGCGCCCTCAAGGTCGGCCGCCGCGGCAGCGCCCGGGTGCGCATCGCCGTCACCGGCCGCGCGGCCCACGCCGCCCTCGACCCCGAGCATGGCGTCTCCGCAATCGACGAGCTCGTCGACCAGCTCCTCCTGGTCCGCACGATCGTGGCGGACCCGGAGCTTCCGAGTCCGGTGCTGTGCAACGTCGGCGTCATCGACGGCGGCGCGAGGACCAACGTGGTGCCAGCGCACGCGGCCGCCGAGATCGGCCTCCGCTTCCAAGACCCGGACAGCGAGCAGCGCGTCCTCACCGCCCTCCAGGAGCTGGCACCGGTGCGCCCCGGCGCCCGCCTCGAGATCGCCGTGCTGAGCGCCCGGCCCGCCTGGCAGGCCTCGGCGGAGGACACCGACCTCCTCGCCCGGATCGCCGCGGGCGGCGCCGCACTCGGCCAGCACGTCGACGGCCGCCCCGCGGCCGGCGCGGGCGACACGAACCTCCTCGGCGGAAAGGGTCTGCCGACCGTCGACGGCTTCGGCCCCCGGGGCGGCGGTGCGCATGCGCTGGACGAGCACTTCCTGCGCTCCTCCCTGCACGAACGCATCGCGCTCCTGCGTGCCGTGCTCACCGTCCCGGCGGAGTGACGATACGATTCCGGTTCGCGTGCCGGACCCGAACCGGCCCGAGATACGTTCCGGATGTCCGCGTCGAGAAGTCATCCTTCGCTCCCGTCATTCCGATGCGCGCATCCTGGCATCCGCGTGTTTCCGCTGTGTTACACCCGCTCGACGGCCGGCGATCTTTCGGATCCGCGCGATTTTTCTTGCGCGATACGCATCGAATGTCTTGACCACAGGGCCGTCTTCCGCTTGCATGGTCAGCACCGACCCGGCTTCACTGTGGATCCGGGCGGCGCCCGAAGGGACCTTCCATGCGTCTTGCCCCCCGCTCCAGAACCGTGCGAAGTCTGACCGCCGCCGCGATCGCCTCCGCGCTCCTCCTCGCCGCTCCGGTCGGTGCCGCTCAGGCGCAGTCCGTCAGCGCCGCCACCGAATCCCCGGCCTCCGACACGACGCTCCGGATCGCCACCTCCGGGTTCGTGGACACGTTCAACCCGTTCATCTCGATCTACCTGACGCCGACGAACATCATCCGGTACGTCTACGAGTCGCTCGTGCAGAACGACGCCGAGGACGGCTCGCCCACGAAGGGCCTCGCCGACAGCTGGGAGGCGACCGACGGTGGTCAGACGTGGACCTTCACCCTCCAGGACGACCTCGTCTGGTCGGACGGCGAGCCCATCACCTCCGCCGATGTGAAGTACACGTACGACCAGATGATGACGGTGCCCGCCCTCGGCACCGCCAACGGCAACCTCGTCTCCAACTTCGACACCGTCGAGACCCCCGACGACAAGACCGTCGTGATCACCCTGAAGACCCCGCAGGCCCCGAACCCCGGCTCGGAGATCCCGATCGTCCCGAAGCACATCTGGGAGGAGGTCGACGACCCGACGACCTTCACCAACGACGCCGACGTGGTCGGCTCCGGCCCGTTCGTCCTCGACAGCTACTCGGCCAACCAGTCCATCGTGCTGAAGGCGAACGAGAATTTCTGGCGGGGCGCCCCCAAGATCGACGCGATCCAGTACGTGTACTACACGAACTCGGACGCCCAGGTGCAGGCGCTCAAGGCGGGCGACGTCGACCTCGTCACGGGCCTCACCCCCACCCAGTTCTCGGCACTCGAGGGCGTCGACGGCATCACCACGCACTCCGGTGAGGGCCGCCGCTACCACTCGATCAGCATCAACGTCGGTCAGCAGACCCGCGACAACGTGCCCTACGGCACCGGCAACGCCGCGCTGAAGGAGCTCGAGGTGCGCCAGGCCATCCGTCTCGGCACCGACACGGCCACCCTCCTCGACAAGGTCCTGGACGGCGAGGGCACGCTCGCGACGAGCTTCATCCCGGCGTCCTTCCCGAAGTGGCACCTGTCGGACGACGACGACGTGATCGTGGGCTTCGACCCCGAGGCCGCGCAGGCGAAGCTCGACGAGGCGGGCTGGGTCCCCGGCGCGGACGGCATCCGCGAGAAGGACGGCCAGCGCCTGAGCCTGCGCCTGCTGACGGACGCGGACGACGCGAACGAGCAGTCCATCTCCGACTTCTTCGTCCCGTGGATGAAGGACATCGGCATCGAGATCACGGTCGAGTCCACCGACTCCGACACGATCAGCGCGAAGGCCACCTCCGGCGACTACGACCTGTACTTCAGCGGCTGGTCGGTCAACCCCGACCCCGACTACCAGCTGGGCATCAACACCTGCATGAACCTGCCGACCGCGACCGACGGCACCGGCGGCACCACGCAGGACGGGTACTGCAACCCGGAGTTCGACGAGATGTACGCCGCGCAGCGCTCCGAGATCGACGCGGAGAAGCGCCAGGAGATCGTGCACGACATGCTCGCGCTGAACTACACCGACACCGCGCAGGTCGCCACCTGGTACGCCAACTCGCTGGAGGCCTACCGCTCCGACCGCTTCACGGGCTTCACGCTGCAGCCGAAGGACGGCGGCATCATCGCCAACCAGGCCGGTTACTGGGGCTACCTCACCGTCGAGCCCGTCGAAGGCGCGACCGCCGGCGGCACCGGCACGAACACCGGACTCCTCATCGGAGGCATCGTCGTGGGGGTGGTCATCATCGGAGGGTTCATCTTCTTCCTGATCCGTCGCCGCAACATCGCCGACGTCGAATGAGTCCGGCGAGACGCCGCGGGTGGCGGGCCTCCGCCCCCGCGGCGTCTCCCGGTCCGCTGTAAGGAGACCCCCATGTCCAACGCGGTACCCCCGTCCACCTCCGCCATCGCGACGAGCGCCGCGGCCGAGGAGCAGCCGAAGGGCGTCGGCGCCCTCCGCTACTTCCTGGTCAAGCTCGGCGGCGCGGCCATCAGCCTGGCGATGGTGATCCTCCTCGGATTCTTCGCCTTCAAGATCCTGCCGGGCGATCCGGTCGCCTCGATCGCCCGCGAGCGCGGGATGAGCGCCGAACAGGCAGACCAGCTGCGCGAGCAGCTCGGTCTGAACAAGCCCCTGTGGCAGCAGTTCATCGACTACCTCGGCAACGTCTTCACCCTGAACTTCGGCACGAGCTACGTCTACCGCACGTCGGTGTCCGACCTCATCGGCCAGTACTTCTGGAACACGATCCTCCTCACCGGCACGGCGGCGATCATCGCGATCGCCCTCGGCCTCTGGCTCGGGCAGAAGGCGGCCTGGAAGCACGGCTCCACCTTCGACCGCATCGTCTCCGGCACGTCGCTCGTGTTCTGGTCGGTGCCGACCTTCTGGCTGGCCCTGCTGCTCCTGATGGTCTTCGGCGGCACGCTGCACTGGTTCCCAACCGGAGGCATGGTCTCCCCCAACCCGCCCACCGATCCGGTCGGCGCGGTCCTGGACGTGATCTCGCACATGGTGCTCCCGGTGATCACGATGGTCGCGGTCGTGTACGCGCAGTACCTCATGGTGATGCGCAGCTCGCTCCTCGAGGAGATGGGCGCCGACTACCTCACCACCGCTCGGGCCAAGGGCCTCCGGGAGGACCTCGTCCGCCGTCGGCACGCCGTCCCCAACGCCCTGCTGCCGACCGTCACCCTCGTCTTCATGCACATCGGCGGTCTCATCGCCGGGGCCGTCACGGTGGAGACGGTGTTCTCCTGGCCCGGGCTCGGGAAGCTCACCTTCGAGGCCATCTCCGGCCCCGACCTCCCGCTCCTGCAGGGCACCTTCGTGGTGTTCTCCACGATCATCATCGCGATGAACCTCATCGCGGACCTCATCTACCGGCAGCTCGACCCGAGGGTGAGGCGCGCATGACCACGGCAACCCCGACTATCCGTTCCCCCCGCGCCCTGGCGTGGCACCGCCGCGGCACCGCCTTCGTCGACTTCTGCCGGCAGTTCGCCCAGCACCGGGCGGGCATGGTGGGCCTCGTCTTCCTCGTGATCGTGGCCCTCATCGCGATCTTCGCCCCCGTGATCGCCCCCGCCAGCATGCTCGACGTCACGAAGCTCGTCGACGTGCAGCGCTTCGCCCCGCCGTCCTGGGAGCATCCCCTCGGCACCGACCATCAGGGTCGCGAGATCTGGGTCCGCATGGTGTGGGGCGCCCGGGTGTCCCTGCTCGTCGGCCTCGCCGCCACGGCGATGTCGATGATCATCGGCACCCTCGTCGGCCTCTCGGCGGGCCACTTCACCGGCTTCTTCGGGGGGCTGATGATGCGCATCATCGACTTCTTCCTCGTGCTGCCGTCGCTGATCCTCGCGATCGTGCTCTCGTCAGTGCTGAGCCGTGGCGTCTGGACGATCATCATCGCGATCGGCCTGACCTCCTGGGCCGGCACCGCCCGCGTCGTCCGCGCGCAGACCCTGTCCGTCGAATCGCGCGACTACATCGAACGCTCACGGGCCCTCGGCGCCGGGCACTGGCACATCATCATGAAGCACCTCCTCCCCGGGGTGCTGCCGCTCGTGCTCGCCAACACGACGCTCACCGTCGGCTCGGCGATCATCTCCGAATCCACCCTCGCGTTCCTCGGCCTCGGCGACACCACCCTGCAGTCGTGGGGCTCGATCCTGAAGAACGCGATGGACGTCTCCGCGGCGACCAGCGGCTACTGGTGGTACGTGCTCGTGCCGGGCATCGCCATCGTCCTCGTCGTGCTGTCGTTCACCTTGATGGGCCGCGCCGTCGAGAACATCACCAACCCGACGCTGAGGAGCCGCTGAGATGCCCGACCTGATCTTCGACGACGTCTCCATCACGTACCGCACCTCGGGGCGGTCGGGTCGGGACGAGGTGGCGGCCGTGCGCAACGTCTCGCTCAACCTCCCCGCCGGGCAGACGCTCGGCATCGCCGGCGAGTCCGGCTCCGGCAAGTCCACTCTCGCCATGAGCGTCCTGCGGCTCCTGCCGCGCAACGCCCGGCTCAGCGGCCGCGTGCTGCTCGGCGACCAGGACGTCGCCACGTTGTCCTTCGGGCAGCTGCGCGCCGTGCGCTGGGCGCAGACGTCCATCGTGTTCCAGGGCGCGATGCACTCGCTCAACCCGGTCCGCACGGTGGGCTGGCAACTCCTGGAGGCGCTGGAGCTGCACGCCTCCGATCGATGGAAGGGCGAGAAGGCGCGCAAGGAGCGGGTGCGGGAGCTGCTCGACATCGTCGACCTGCCGCAGCAGAAGAGCGAGTCGTATCCGCACGAGCTCTCCGGCGGCCAGAAGCAGCGCGTCATGATCGCGATGGCCCTCGCCTGCGATCCCGAGGTCATCATCGCGGACGAGCCGACCACCGCGCTCGACGTGATCGTGCAGAAGCAGATCCTCGACATGATCTCCCGTCTCGTGGCGGAGCGCGGCATCTCGATGCTCATGATCAGCCACGACCTCTCGGTGCTCGCCACGGCGTGCGACCGGATCGCCATCATGCGCGACGGGGAGCTCGTCGAGGTCGGCGAGAGCTACGCGGTCTGCACCACCCCGAAGGAGGCGTACACCCGCCAGCTCGCCGACGCCTTCCCCACGATCGGCGACCCGGCCTCCCGGATGGCCCCGGTGACCCGGCACGGCCGCGATGCGGACGACGTGCCGGAGATCACCCACGGCGACGAGGTGCTGCTGGAGGCCCGCGGAGTCAACGTCACCTACCGCTCCGGCGGGCGCCCCGTGCATGCGGTCCGCGACGTCGACCTCTCGGTGCGCAAAGGCGAGATCGTTGCGCTCGTCGGCCAGTCCGGCTCCGGCAAGTCGACCCTCGCCCGCGCACTCATGGGACTCCAGCCAGCCGACCCCGGGTCGCAGATCCTCTTCGACGGCGCACCGATCCCGTCGAAAGGACGCGACCTCGCGCGGTTCCGCTCGCAGGTGCAGCTCGTGCTGCAGGATCCGTGGGCGGCTTTGAACCCGAAGCACAGCGTGTACGAGTCCGTCGCCGAGGGGCTGCGTGTGCAGCGCTTCCCCGGCGACGAGCGCGAGCGGGTGGCGCAGAGCCTCGCCGATGCGGAGCTCACCCCGCCGGAGCGCTATTTCGGCGCCATCCCGCAGGAGCTCAGCGGCGGGCAGCGGCAGCGCGTCGTGATCGCCGGAGCGCTCGCCGTGCAGCCGCAGCTGCTCATCGCCGACGAACCCGTCGCCTCGCTCGACGCGTCAGTGCGCGGAGAGATCCTCGGCCTCCTGCTGGAGCTGCGTCGCCGCCTCGGGCTCTCGGCCCTCGTCATCACGCATGACCTCGGCCTGGCCTGGAACATCGCCCACACGGTCGCGGTGATGTACCACGGGCAGATCGTCGAGCACGGACCCACCGAAGAGGTGCTGCTGAACCCGCAGCACGAGTACACCCGGCACCTGCTGTCCGCGGCGCCGCGCATCGAGGAGAAGACGGCATGAGCACCCTGACGGAGGCGGCGGTGTCGCCGTATCTCGACACGGCTCCCCTGCAGCCCGGAGACACGGTGGCGATCGTCTCGCCATCCGGTCCCGGCAACGAGGAGAACACGCAGCGCGCCGTCGGCTACTACGAGTCCTGGGGCCTGAAGGTCCGCGTGGGGGC
Source organism: Microbacterium paraoxydans (assembly GCF_900105335.1). Lineage (NCBI taxonomy): Bacteria > Bacillati > Actinomycetota > Actinomycetes > Micrococcales > Microbacteriaceae > Microbacterium > Microbacterium paraoxydans. The sequence goes on from NZ_LT629770.1 coordinate 676,905, forward strand.
GCACGTCCTCACGCCCCACCCGCGCGCGTCGTACCTCGCGGGGCCGGACGACCTCCGCCGCGCCGACCTCGTCGACGCCTGGCTCGATCCGGACGTGGACGCCGTCGTCACGGCACGCGGCGGCTACGGGGCCCTGCGCCTCCTCGACGGCATCGACTGGGCCGACATGCGCCGAGGGGCGCTGCGCAAGGACGGACGGCCGAAGCTGCTCACGGGCTCGTCCGACGTGACGGCGCTGCACGAGACGTGGCGTGCGCATCTCGACGTCGCGACGCTCTTCTGCCCGATGGCGGGCAACAACGTCTTCCGCGACTCGGAGCAGGTGCGCGACGACGTGCAGCGCTGGCTCTTCGAACCCTGGCGCGGACGCGAGCTCATCGGCCCGAAGACCGAGATCATGACGCCGGGTCGCGCCGAGGGACGCTTCACGGGCGGCAACCTCAGTCTGCTCGCCGCCGGACTCGGCGCCCCGGAGGCGGACGTCCCCGCCCCCGGAATTCTTTTCCTGGAGGACATCACGGAGGAGCCGTACCGCCTCGACAGCTTCGTCACGCAGCTCCGGCGCGCGGGCCGTCTCGCCCAGGCGAAGGGCATCGTGCTCGGCTCCTGGCATGAGTGCGGCGACCTCGACCTGGTCCACGCGCTCATGCGGGATGAGTTCCAGGACGCCGGCGTCCCCGTGCTGTGGGAGCAGGGCTTCGGCCACGACCCGCACGCCCTCACCATCCCGCTCGGTGTGGATGGGGTGCTGGACGCGACCGGCGACGAGCCCCGCCTCACGGTGGGACGGCCATGATCGCCCTTCCGCCCCTCGACCCCCGCATCACCTGGTCGATCCGGCTCGTCGACGCCGGCAGCGGCGAGACCCTGGCCGAGCACGAGCCGCACACCCAGTGCGAGACCGCGAGCATCGGCAAGATCTTCCTGCTCCTCGAGGTCGCTCGGCGGCTGGAGACGGGCGCGCTCGCCGAGGACGACCGGATCGCGGTCCCGGACGAGCACCGCGTCGAGGACTCCGGGCTGCTGTACCGCATGCACGATCAGCGCATCACGGTCCACGACGCGGCGCTCCTCGTCGGTGCGGTGAGCGACAACCTCGCCACGAACGCGCTGATCCATCTCTGCGGCCTGGAGGAGGTGCGGGCCGTCGCCCGGGCCCTCGGGTACCGCGACACGGCGCTGCACGACTACATCCGGAACGAGCGCACCCCCGACCTGCCCTGGACCCCGTCGTTCGGCACGGCGGCCGAGCTGTCCGACGTGATGCGCCGGCTCGGCGCCGGCGAGGCGTTCTCCCCCGCGGTGAGCGCCCGGGTGCTGGACTGGCTCGCCGCCGACACCGACACGTCGATGACCGCCGACGCCTTCCTGCTCGACCCCCTCGCCCACGTCGAGGCCGAGTATCAGGGCATGGTGCTGCGTCACAAGACCGGCAGCGTGAGCTTCGCCCGCGTCGACGTCGGACTGCTGCGGGGCCCGAGGGCCGCCGTCGCGTATGCGGTGGCGGCGAACTGGAAGGACTCCGCGGCCGACCTCCGCGCGCCCGTGCTCGACGGCATGCGCGCCGTCGGCGAGCTCATCCGTGCGCATGTCACCGGACGCGCACGAGACGAGGAGGACGCATGAGCGCGATCGACCTGGAGCTCCCCGACGAGAACGGCACCGCCTGGTCTGTCCTCGTCCAGGACATCGACTCCGGCGAGGTGTTGCTGCGCCATGAACCTGAGACGGTGTTGGACACGGCGAGCGTCGGCAAGATCTTCCTCCTGCACCGCCTCCTCGCCGAGGTGGACGCCGGTACGCGGACTCTCGACGAGCGTGTGACCCGCCGGCCGGTCGAGGCCATCGAGGACTCCGGTCTCTGGTACCTGCTGCAGGCGTCCGAGCTGTCGCTGTACGACGTGGCCGCTCTCATCGGGGCCGTGAGCGACAACGCCGCGACCAACACGCTGGGTCGCGTCATCGGCATCCCGACCGTGCAGGAGCATACCCGCGCGCTCGGCTACACCGCCTCGGCCCTCGACGATATCGTGCGGTGGCCGATCCCGCCCGGCGCCCCGAAGACGTTGTCGCACGCGAACGCCGCGGAACTCGTGCTCTTCATGTCGCGGCTCGCCGATGGGACCGATCTCTCCCCCGCCTCGGCCGACACGCTGCGCCGCTGGCTGGGCGCGGGCATGGACCTGTCGATGGTCGCGTCGGCGTTCGACCTCGACCCGCTCGCGCACTGGGGCTTCGATCGCGGCGTCTGGCTGCTGAACAAGACCGGCACGATCTCCCGCGTCCGCGCCGACACCGGGATCGTCATGTCCCCCACCCGCCGGATCGCCTACGCCGTCCTGGCGAACTGGGACCGGGGCGCCGACGGACGCGGACCGGTGCTGGCCGCCATGCGCCTTATCGGCGAGGGCATCCACGCCGCGCTCGCCGACTGACCTCGGTTCACAACTCAGGACATCCGGCGGCGGTCGGTACGACGCGCCGCTCCCGCGGCGCCGCCGACCCGGTTTCTCCTGAGTTGTGAACGCGGGTCAGACGACCCCGGCGCGAGCCAGGCGTTCCCGCACCCGATCGATCGGTACCGCGTGCGCCGTCCGCCCCTCGGGGCCCACCGTCGTCTCCGCCGCGAGCACCGAGTTGACCAGGGCCTCCTCGACCGCGTCCATCGTCGCGGCGAAGAGCGGCGAGAGCTCGTCGTCCGCGGCCGGACCGCCGTCCGCCTGGTCGTGCACCGAGAAGGCGATCGCGTAGTCGCCGCTGCCCTGCGCATAGTCGGCGCCGACACCGCGCATTGCGAACACGGCGCGGTTGGCCACACGGCCGAGCTGCCGTCCGTCGACGGGGGCGTCCGTCGCGACGACGATCATGCAGGAATTGCCCACAGGCTGTGCCGGAGCATCGGCGAGGAGCTCCTCTGCGGGCAGCGGGACGCCGGCGATCCGCAGCGTGCCGCTGAAGTTCGTCTGCACGAGCGCCCCCACGGTGCGCGGGCGCCCCGTGACCTCGACCAGCCGCGATGCCGGGCCGATGCCGCCCTTGTACCCGAGGGCGACGGTCCCGGCACCGGCCCCCACGCCTCCCTCCGCGACCGCACCCGGAGCCGCCGTCGCCAGGGCCGCCGTCACCTGCTCCTCTCCGACGGCTCGGCGACGGATGTCGGAGAGGAATCCGTCGTTCGTCTCGCCCACCACCGGGTTCAACGTGGTCGTCCGTGCGTGCGCCGGCGTCGCCAGCAGATGCCCGAGCAGCGCGTCCGCGACGCGGAACACGGACAGCGTCGAGGTCAGCAGGATCGGCGTCTCCAGCGCCCCGAGCTCCCGGAGCTGTGTGGCACCGACGAGCTTGCCGTAGCCGTTGCCCACGGAGAGGTTCGCGGGAAGGCTCCGACGCTCGGTGGTGAGGGCGTCGGGGACGATCGCCGTCACGCCCGTGTGCAGACCGTCGCCGTGCAGCGTGGCATGCCCCACCCGCACACCGGAGACGTCGGTGATCGCGTTCTCCGCGCCGCGCGGGAAGGCTCCGGACGGCACACCGAGGTCGGCGAGACGGGGACGGGAGGACGAGGACGACGGCGGTGTCATGCTCCGATCCTTCCAGCGTCGAACGGGCCGGCCGCAGCGCCGCGCCGGACGCTCCCCCGGGTCGAGCGCCCCGCCCGTGCGCTCGGTAGACTGGGCGGCACCACCCACACTCAGGCACGCTCACACAGTGCCGCATACATCGCTCGAGGAGACCTCCATGTCCGCCATTCCCGACAAGCCCGCACTCGAAGGTCTCGAAGCGAAGTGGGACGCCGCCTGGGCGGAGCAGGGCACATACCTGTTCGACCGTCTGCGCGCCGCCGAGCTCGGTCGTGAGGGCGTCTACTCGATCGACACCCCGCCGCCCACCGCCTCCGGGAGCCTCCACATCGGTCACGTGTTCTCCTACACGCACACCGACGTCAAGGCGCGGTACGAGCGCATGCGCGGCAAGACCGTGTTCTACCCGATGGGCTGGGACGACAACGGCCTGCCCACCGAGCGCCGCGTGCAGAACTACTACGGCGTGCGCTGCGACCCCTCCCTCCCCTACGACCCCGACTTCACCCCGCCGTTCGAGGGCGGCGACAACAAGTCGAGCCGGGCGGCCGACCAGCAGCCGATCAGCCGTCGCAACTTCATCGAGCTGTGCGAGCGCCTCACGATCGAGGACGAGAAGCAGTTCGAGGCGCTGTTCCGTCAGCTCGGACTGAGCGTGGACTGGACGCAGACGTACCGCACCATCTCCGACGACACGATCCGGCAGAGTCAGCTCGCCTTCCTCCGCAACATCGAGCGCGGCGAGGCGTACCAGGCTCTCGCGCCGACGCTGTGGGACATCGACTTCCGTTCCGCGATCGCGCAGGCCGAGCTCGAGGACCGCGACCAGCAGGCCGCGTACCACACGATCGAGTTCCCCTTCGCGGACGGCTCCGGCTCCATCGCGATCGACACCACCCGCCCGGAGCTCCTCCCCGCGTGCATCGCGATCGTGACCCACCCCGAGGGGCCGCACAAGCACCTCATCGGCACCAAGGTCCGCACGCCCTACTTCGGCGCCGAGATCGAGATCCACGGTCACCACCTCGCCCAGCCCGACAAGGGCACGGGCGCGGCGATGGTCTGCACCTTCGGCGACGTGACAGACATCATCTGGTGGCGCGAGCTGCGCACCGCCGCCGGCGAATCCCTGCCGAACATGACGACGATCGGCCTCGACGGCCGTTTCCTCGCCGAGGCCCCGTCGATCGTGGCCGACGCCGACGCGCGCGCCTGGTACGCGGAGAACGTGGCCGGCAAGACCGTCTTCAGCGCCCGCAAGGCGATCGTGGAGAAGCTGCAGGAGACCGGCGACATGACCGCCGTCGGCAAGCCCTTCCAGCACGCCGTGAAGTTCTTCGAGAAGGGTGACCGCCCGCTCGAGATCGTCTCGACCCGGCAGTGGTACATCCGCAACGGCGCCCGCGACGGCGAGCTGCGCGATCAGCTCCTCGCGCACGGTACCGAGCTGGCGTGGCACCCCGACTTCATGCGGGTCCGCTACGAGAACTGGGTCGGCGGCCTCACCGGCGACTGGCTCGTGTCCCGGCAGCGGTTCTTCGGCGTGCCGATCCCGCTCTGGTATGCGCTGGACGAGAACGGCGAGCGCGACTACGACCGCGTGCTCACCCCGGACGCGGCCGCGCTGCCCATCGACCCGACCACGGATGTGCCGGCCGGCTACACCGAGACCCAGCGCGGCGTGCCGGGCGGGTTCGACGCCGAGGCCGACATCCTCGACACGTGGGCGACCTCGTCGCTGACCCCGCAGCTCGCGGGCGGCTGGCAGCGGGACGAGGAGCTGTGGCAGCTCACCGCTCCGTTCGATCTGCGCCCGCAGGGACAGGACATCATCCGCACCTGGCTCTTCTCGACCATGCTGCGCTCCACGCTCGAAGACGGCCGCGCCCCGTGGAAGAACGCCGCCATCTCCGGCTTCATCGTCGACCCCGACCGCAAGAAGATGTCGAAGTCGAAGGGCAACGTGGTCACCCCGGCCGACGTGCTCGACGCCCACGGTTCGGACGCGGTGCGGTACTGGGCGGCGTCGAGCCGCCTCGGCATGGACGCGGCCTTCGACCCGCAGAACCCGACCCAGGTGAAGATCGGCCGGCGTCTCGCGATCAAGGTGCTCAACGCCGCCAAGTTCGTGCTGTCGTTCCCGGTGCCCGAGGGCGCGCAGGTGACCCACGCGCTCGACGCCTCGATGCTCACGGCCCTCGATGGCGTGGTGACCGAGGCGACCGCGGCCTTCGACCGGTATGACGCCGCCAGGGCGCTGGAGCTGACCGAGGCGTTCTTCTGGACGTTCTGCGACGACTACCTGGAGCTCGTGAAGGAGCGCGCCTACAACCAGAACGACGTGGGTCAGGCCTCGGCCGCTCTCGCGCTGCGCCTGGCGCTGTCCACGCTGCTCCGCCTGCTCGCGCCGGTACTCTCCTTCGCCACCGAGGAGGCCTGGTCGTGGTTCGAGGAGGGCTCCGTGCACACCGCCGCGTGGCCCGAGAAGCTCGGCATCGAGGGCGACCCGGCCGTGCTGGCCGCCGCGAGCGAGGCGCTCATCGGCATCCGACGCGCGAAGACCGAGGCGAAGGCATCGCAGAAGACCCCGGTCTCCCGTGCCGCCATCGCCGCTCCCGCCGCGAAGGTCGAGGCCCTGCGCGCCGCGGCGGACGACCTCCGCGCGGTCGGCCGCATCGCCGAGCTCGAGATCACCGAGGCGGAGGAGTTCGCGGTCATCGCGATCGAGCTCGCCCCGGTCGAGGCCTCCTGATGCAGCTGGGCACGCGATGGGCTACGGGTGCCCAGCCGCCGGCGTCCGTCCCCGAGGCGCTGCGTCCCGCCATCGCCGAGGTCGAGTCCCAGGGCCTCACCGGGCACTGGACCCTCACCTGGCTCGAGGGCCGCGCGATCGCGGAGCTCGACGCCGGCTGGGAGGTCCTCCAGACCCCCTCCGGCGACGTCGTCGCCCGCCCCTTCTGATCGCCGAGACCCCGCTTCATCGTCGAGACCCCCTCCGTCCCGCGCGGGAAGGAGGGGGTCTCGCCGCGTACCCGGGGTCTCGGGTCAGCGGCGCGGGGCTCCGAGCTGCGCGAGGAGATGATCCACGGCATGCGGGTCGTGGCGGCGGGCCTGCTGTTCGCGGAGGAGGTCGAGGGCGAGGGTCCGACGCTGGGCGCGCCGCTCGATCCGGTGCTCGACCCCGGCGGTGACCCGGTCGGCGAGGCGCAGCAGGCCGCGCTCCGTCCGTGTGGGACTGACGAGGCGCAGGGTCGCGGCGGTCATGATGCCTCCGTCGTCTCGCCCGCACCGGCGAGGGCCTCCCGCGGCGACGTCGGCAGGTCGAACAGCTCGGCCCGCACGGAGACCCGTCGGACGTCGGGCCCGGTCTGACCCCGATAGCGTTCGATGGCCTGCTCGATGAGATCCTCGATCTCCTGCCGCAGCGCCATGGCCTGCGCCGGCGTGACGTCGAGGTGCGTCGTGATGGTGATGCCGACGTCGCGCCACCCCTCGGGAACGTCCGACTCCGGGCGGTTGAGGTACTGCATCAAGGTCTCGTGCCGGAGCCGGAAGAACTCCGACGTGACGATCTGCGCCGCGGCACGGTTGGCCGGCGACATCTGCTCGTCCGGGCCCGGCACATCGATGCGTCCCTTCGGACGCTCCCACCATCGCTCCCGTGCCGTACCACGGCCTTCCACCTCGCGGATGAGGTCGTGGGCCGCGAGAGCGCGGAGGTGATAGCTGGTGGATCCCGAGGTCTCCCCCACGAGGGCTGCGAGAGAGCTGGCCGTCTGGGGACCACGAGAGGCGAGCAGATCGAAGATCTTGACCCGCAGCGGATGCGCGAGCGCTTTGAGCGCCCCTGCATCCAGCGTCCGTACCTGCGTCTCGTTCGTCATGATGCAAAGATACGCTTGCAAACAAATCTTTGCAAGCGTTTCTTTGCATCCAGTCAACCTACGGTATCCCGGGCCGCGACGAAGGCCGCCACGCAGCGCTCCACCTGGTCGGGCGTGTGCGCTGCGGAGAGCTGCACCCGGATGCGCGCCTTGCCCCGCGGCACGACCGGGAAGCTGAACGCCGTCACGTAGACACCCTGGTCCTGCATCGCCGCGGCGATCCGGGCGGTGAGGGCGGCGTCGCCGAACATGACCGGGACGATCGGATGCTCGCCCGGAAGCAGGTCGAAGCCCTCCTCCGCCATCCGAGCGCGGAACAGGGCCGCGTTGTCGCGGAGCCGCGCCCGGAGGTCGGCCGACCCCTCGACCAGGTCGAGCGCGGTCAGCGTTCCGGCCACGATGGCCGGAGCGAGGGTGTTCGAGAACAGGTACGGACGGGAGCGCTGACGCAACAACGCGACGATCTCCGCGTGGGAGGCGACGTACCCGCCGGAGGCGCCGCCCAGTGCCTTGCCGAACGTGCCGGTGTAGATGTCCACGCGATCCGCGACGCCGCACAGCTCGGGGGTTCCGCGCCCGTTGTCGCCGACGAAGCCGACCGCGTGCGAGTCGTCAACGAAGACGAGGGCGTCGTAGCGCTCCGCGAGGTCGCAGATCTCGGCCAGCGGCGCGATGTAGCCGTCCATCGAGAAGACACCGTCGGTCACGATCACGCGGAACCGGGCATCGGCGGCCGCCCGCAGCTGCTCCTCCAGATCCGCCATGTCGCGATTGCGGTAGCGGAGCCGGCGCGCCTTGGACAGCCGGATCCCGTCGATGATGGACGCGTGGTTCAACTCGTCCGAGATGATCGCGTCCTCGACGGAGAACAGCGTCTCGAAGACACCGCCGTTCGCGTCGAAGCAGGAGGAGTAGAGGATCGCGTCATCGGTGCCGAGGAAGTCCGCGAGCCGACGCTCCAGTTCGAGGTGCTGCTCCTGCGTGCCGCAGATGAAGCGGACGCTCGCGAGCCCGTACCCCCACTCGTCCAGGGCCGTCCGGGCCGCAGCGAGGATGCGCGGGTCGTCGGCCAGCCCCAGGTAGTTGTTGGCGCAGAAGTTGAGCACCTCGGCGCCGTCGGCCGTGATCTCCGCCCGCTGCGGTCCGTGGATGCCGCGCTCGTGCTTGGTGAGCCCCGCCTCCTCGATTCCCGCCAGCTCCTGCGCCACATGGTCCTTGAAGGTCGCGTACATCACAGCTCCGTCCAGTCGAGGATGATCTTGCCCGTGCCGGCGGACTCCGCCGCCGCGAATCCGCGCTCCCAGTCGCGCGCCGGTACGACCTCGGCGATCACCCGACCGATCGCTTCGCGCAACGTCGCACTGGTCTGCAGCATCGCCCCCACGGCGTTCCATGTCTCGAACATCTCCCGGCCGTAGATCCCGGTGATCGTGAGCATGTGCGTGACGAGCTTGCCCCAGTCGATGTCGAATCCGGTCGACGGCAGCCCGAGCATGGCGATGCGTCCTCCGTGGTTCATGTTGTCGATCATCGCCGGGAGCGCCGACGCCGCGCCGCTCATCTCGAAGCCGATGTCGAAACCCTCGCGCATGCCGAGCGCCCGCTGCGCGTCGCGGATCTCCTGGCGGGAGACGTCGACGACCTCGTCGGCTCCCATCCCGCGCGCCATCTCCAGGCGCGGCGCGCTCACATCGGTCCCGACGATGAAGCGGGCGCCCGCATGCCGGGCGACGGCGATCGCCATCAGGCCGATCGGACCGCACCCGGTGACGAGCACGTCCTCACCGACGAGCGGGAAGCGGAGGGCGGTGTGCACGGCGTTGCCGAGCGGGTCGAAGATCGCGCCGAGCTCCGGGGTGACCTCGGCGTGGTGGACCCACACGTTCGTCGCCGGCAGCGAGAGGTACTCGGCGAAGGCGCCGTCGCGCTGCAGCCCGAGTCCGATCGTGCGGATGCACATCTGCCGCCGTCCGGCACGGCAGTTCCGGCAGGTGCCGCAGACGATGTGTCCCTCGCCGGAGACCCGGTCGCCGACCGCGATGTCGTGGACAAGCGGCCCGACCTCGACGACTTCCCCGTAGAACTCGTGTCCCGGGATGAGGGGAGCGGCGATCGCGGAGGCCGCCCAATCGTCCCAGCGCCGGATGTGCAGATCGGTTCCGCAGATGCCGGTGCGGAGGACGCGGATGACGACCTCGCCGGGGCCTGCCACCGGGTCGGGGCGTTCCACGAGCGCGAGGCCGGCGCCGGGTTCCTCCTTGAACAGAGCTCTCATGCTCTGATCTCATCGCGTCCTTTGCTGTAGAACAATCGGCATCTTCTGCATCGACTCTGTAGCACGAACTAAACTGTTGTCGTGGAACTCCACCAGCTCCAGATCCTCCGCGAACTCGGAGCGCTGGGAAGCGCGACCGCCGTCGCCGAAGCGCTCCGGGTCACCCCCTCCGCGGTCTCGCAGCAGCTCGCCGCGCTGCAGCGCTCCTTCCCTGCCCCGCTCACCCGTCGCCAGGGCCGCACGCTCGTGCTGACCGCCGCCGGCGAGGTGCTGGCAGCAGCCGGAGCCGAGGCCATCGACGCGATGGCGGCGGCGCGCCACGCCCTGGACGACTTCGAGGGCGCGGCGACGGGAGAGGTGAGCATCAGCGGCTTCCACAGCGTCGGCCAGGCGCTCTTCGGCCCAATCGTGCGGGAGCTGTCCGGGAAGGAGCACGCCCCGACCGTGCGTCTCACGGACGAGGACGTCGCGCAGAGCGAGTTCCCCGGACTCACCGCGCGGTACGACCTCGTCCTCGCCCATCGGATGGAGCATTCCGCGCCGTGGCCGACCGAGGGTGTCCGCGCCGTGGGTCTCGTCCGCGAGCCTCTGGACGTCGCCGTCTCCGCCGACCACCCTCTCGCCGATCGCCGCACCCTCTCGCCGGACGAGATCGCCGAAGAGCAGTGGGTGACGAGCCGTGTGGGGTACTCCCCCGACGACGTGCTCCGCGCCGTCGCCGCCGTCGCCCGCCGCCCGGTCGAAGTCCGGCACCGCATCAACGACTACGGTGCGGTGTCGGCGGTGGTCGCGGCCGGCGGCGTCCTGGGCATGCTCCCCCGGTTCACCTCGCGCAGCGTGGACGATCGCGCCATCGTGCGCATCCCGCTCCGAGGCGTGAGCACGCACCGCATGATCGACGTCCTCGCACGGCCGGAGAACCTGCGCCGCCGCTCGGTCCGCGTCGTCGTCGACGCCCTGCGGGAGGTGATGACCCGTCTGAGCGCGGAGCGTTCCGGAGACGGCGGTGGCTAGGCTCGGAGGATGAGCGACGCCACGAACCCGCTGCTGCAGCCGTCGACCCTCCCCTTCGGGCTCCCGGACTATCGGGCCATCCGTCCGGAACACTACCTCCCCGCCTTCCGCGCCGGGTTCGCGGAGCAGCTCGCCGAGGTCGCGAACATCACCCGCGTACGGTCGATGCCGACGTTCGAGAACACCCTCGAGGCGCTGGAGAGGTCCGGCGCGCTCCTCGACCGGGTGGCGCACGCGTTCTACACGGTGAGCTCCGCCGATGCCACGCCGGAGATCCAGGCGATCGACGAGGAGCTCGCGCCGCTCATGGCCGCCCACCAGGATGCCATCACGCTCGATGCGGCGCTCTACGCGCGCGTGGCCCACGTGTACGAGCAACGCGACACCCTCGACCTCGATCCTGAGCAGCGCTACCTCGTGGAGCGCTACCACCGCGAGATGACGCATGCCGGCGCCGGGCTCGACGACGAGGCGAAGACGCAGCTCACGGCTCTGAACCAGAAGCTGTCCGTGCTCACGAACACCTTCGAGCGGAATCTGCTGAGCGATACGAACGACCTCGCCGTGGTCTTCGACTCCGCCGCCGAACTGGAGGGCCTCAGCGCCGGCGAGCTGTCCGCGGCCGCACGCGCCGCGGCCGACCGCGGGCTCGACGGCCGCTACCTCCTCACCCTGCCGCTGTTCACCGGCCATCCGGCCCTCGCACGGCTCGCGGTGCGGGAATCCCGTCGCCGGATCATGGCGGCGTCGCGCGCGCGGGGCTCCCGCGACAACGGCAACGACAACCGCCCGGTGCTGCGCGAGATCGTGCGCCTCCGCGCCGAGCGCGCGCGCCTCCTCGGCTACGCCTCGCATGCCGCGTACGTCACCGCCGACGAGACGGCGGGCTCCCCCGAGGCCGTCGAGCGGATGCTGCGCCGATTGTCCGCGCCGTCCGCGCGTAACGCCCGCACCGAACGGGACGCGCTCCAGGCGATCGTCGACGAGACCGAACCGGACCCCTTCCCCGTGGAAGCCCACGACTGGGCGTTCTACACCGAGCGCGTGCGCACCGCCCGCTACGCCATCGACACCGCCGCCCTGCGCCCCTGGTTCGAGGCGGAGCGCGTGCTGCAGGACGGCGTGTTCTTCGCGGCGACCCGCCTGTACGGGGTGACCTTCCACGAACGGCACGACCTCGCTGCCTACCACCCGCAGGCCCGCGTCTTCGAGGTGCGCAACGCCGACGACTCCCCACTCGGGCTCTACGTGCTCGACCTCTACACCCGCGACTCCAAGCGCGGCGGCGCCTGGATGAACGCGATCGTCAGCCAGTCCCGTCTGCGCGGCAGCGCCCCGGTCGTGGTCAACAACCTCAACGTCCCGCAGCCCGGGGACGGCGAGCCCACGTTGCTGACGCTCGACGAGGTGACGACGCTGTTCCACGAGTTCGGGCACGCTCTGCACGGCCTGTTCGCCACGGTGACCTACCCGCACTTCGCCGGGACCAACGTGTTCCGCGACTTCGTCGAGTTCCCGAGCCAGGTGAACGAGATGTGGATCCTCTGGCCCGAGGTCCTCGACCACTACGCCCGGCACCATGAGACCGGCGAGCCGCTGGATCCCGCCATCGTGGCGCGGCTGCGGGACACCGCGACCTTCGACCAGGGCCACGCGACCAGCGAGTACCTGGCCGCGGCGTGGCTGGATCAGGCGTGGCACCGGCTCTCCGTCGACGACGCAGTGGACGATGTCGCCGACTTCGAGGCGGCCGCACTGGCGGACATCGGCCTCGACGATCCCGCCGTTCCGACCCGGTACTCCTCCACCTACTTCGCCCACGTCTTCTCCGGCGGCTACAGCGCCGGGTACTACTCGTACATCTGGAGTGAGGTGCTCGACGCCGACACCGTGGAGTGGTTCCGGGAGAACGGCGGCCTCACCCGGGCCAATGGGGACCGTTTCCGCGACCGGCTGCTCGGGGTCGGCGGTTCGAAGGACCCGCTGGCCGCCTACCGCGACTTCCGGGGACGGGACGCCGAGATCGAGCCGCTCCTGAAACGCCGTGGACTGGACTCCTGAGTCGTGAGACCCTGAGCGCATGGACGCATTCCCTGACGCTCCGTTCGGCCCCGCAGACAGCCTGGAGCTGGAGGCCGTTCCCCTGGCCGTCATCCGCCACGAGGGCATCCGGATCGCCGACCTCCGCGATGCCTTCGACTCCGGATACGCGGCGATGGGTGCCGCCTTCTCTGCGGGCACCCTGATTCCGGCCGGCCCGGCGCTCGCGATCTACCACGGCGATCCGATGGGCGTGTTCGACCTGGAGCTCGGCTTCCCGGTCCAGGCTCCACCCTCCGACCCGATCGCCACGGGCGACGGGGCCGTCATCATCGCCTCGGCCCTGCCGACGGGGAAGGCCGTCGCGACCACCGTCCTCGGTTCCTACGACGGCCTCGGCGCCGGATGGGCGGCGCTGGTCGCGCGTGCGGCGGAGGCGGGGCTGCACCCGCGCGGCGTCTGGATCGAGGTCTACGTCTCGGACCCCGGTGTCGATCCCGACGAGCTCCGCACGGACCTGCTCATGCCCGTGGCCTGAGCAGGCGTTCAGGCGCTCTTGCGCTTGCGCTCCATCACGATGGTGGGCGGGGCGCCCTCGTCGACGGCGGCACGGGTGATGATCACCTTCGCGACGTCTTCGGCAGAGGGGATCTCGAACATCACCGGACCAAGCACGTCCTCGAGGATGGCACGGAGTCCGCGGGCACCGGTCTTGCGCTCGACGGCGAGGTCGGCGATCGACCGCAGCGCGTCCTCCTCGAACTCCAGCTGGACCCCGTCGAGCTCGAACATGCGCTGGTACTGCTTGACGAGGGCGTTGCGCGGACCGGTGAGGATGTCGATGAGGGCGGCCTGGTCGAGCGGTGACACGTTCGTCACGACGGGCAGACGACCGATGAACTCCGGGATGAGACCGAACTTGTGGAGGTCTTCCGGGAGCACCTCGCTGAACAGGTCGAGGTCCTTGCCCTTGTCGTGCAGCGGAGCACCGAAGCCGACACCGTGCTTGCCGACGCGCGCCGAGACGATGTCCTCCAGACCGGCGAAGGCGCCGGCCACGATGAAGAGCACGTTCGAGGTGTCGATCTGCAGGAACTCCTGGTGCGGGTGCTTGCGACCACCCTGCGGCGGCACCGAGGCGACCGTGCCCTCGATGATCTTCAGCAGCGCCTGCTGCACGCCCTCGCCCGACACGTCGCGGGTGATCGACGGGTTCTCGGCCTTGCGGGCGATCTTGTCGACCTCGTCGATGTAGATGATGCCCTGCTCGGCGCGCTTCACGTCGTAGTCGGCGGCCTGGATGAGCTTCAGGAGGATGTTCTCGACGTCTTCGCCGACGTAGCCCGCCTCGGTCAGTGCCGTCGCATCGGCGACGGCGAACGGCACGTTGAGGCGCTTGGCGAGCGTCTGCGCCAGGTAGGTCTTGCCGCAGCCCGTCGGCCCGATGAGCAGGATGTTGCTCTTCGCGATCTCGACCTCTTCGGCCTTCTGCTCGGCGGGCTGCAGGGTGCCGTGCGCGCGCACCCGCTTGTAGTGGTTGTAGACGGCGACGGACAGCGCACGCTTCGCGGGCTCCTGTCCGACGACGTATTCCTCGAGGAACGTGAAGATCTCGCGGGGCTTCGGCAGCTCGAACTCGGCGACCCCCTCGGCGGACGACTCCGCCATGCGCTCTTCGATGATCTCGTTGCAGAGCTCGACGCACTCGTCGCAGATGTACACGCCGGGTCCGGCAATAAGCTGCTGCACCTGCTTCTGACTCTTTCCGCAGAAAGAGCACTTGAACAGGTCAGCGCTTTCACCGATGCGGGCCATGCGCGTCCTCCTCGGGGGGATCAGGATCGTTCTTCGAGCCTAACCGCTGCATACGACACCGGGCCGCATTGGCGACGAGTCGTTCGGCGGGTCCGGCGGACGACGGAGTCTCCGGCGTCATTCCGCGGGGAGGCAGCCGCCGTCCATGATGTATCCGCCGACCTCGACGCGGACCTCGTCGGGACGCAGTTCCCCGAAGACGCAGCCGCCCTCCGGACCGTCGGCCCCGAACGCCACCGCGCGCGCATCTCCCCGGGCGACGTGATGGACGAGGCCGACCTCGCGCAAGGCGTCCTCGACGGCGGTCACCGAGATCGTGCTCTCCGTGCGCAGCGCTTCGAGACGCACGCGGAGGTCCGCCGCCGGCTGCTCGGCGGCCGCCCCCGCCTCGGCCGACGTCTCCTTCCGCTCACGATGCCGGTCGTTCTGCTCCATCGCGTGTTCCGGGTCGTACGGCGCACACTCCGGCGGAAGCTCGGCGCCGTCCACCTGCGGGCAGGCGGCGGTGGGCGTCACGGTCGGCTTCGGCTCTCCGGCGGCGACGCCGGCCGGCGCCGCAGCGCAGCCGCCGAGAAGCAGGATCGCCGCCAGCACGAGCGTCACTCGCCCGGGGCGGGCGCGGACGCCGGAGATCGCCATCATGCCGCCATGAAACCACAGCACCGGCGTCGCCCGCACGCTGGTCGCACGACGAGGGCCCCGCCGCGCGATGCGCGACGGGGCCCTCGGTCATCGTGACGTGTCGTCAGACCATGCTCTTGGTGTGCCAGACCGTCTTGACCTCGGTGAAGGCGGCGATCCGCTCCGGCGACGCGACCACGTCGCCGGGGGCGAGCACGCGCTTCAGCGTCTCCGCCGCGGCCATCTGCATGTCGACCCACTCCAGCGCACCGGCGCCGGCGAGGTCGAGGGCGTTCACATCCTGGTGCGAGGCGAGCCACGGCGCGATCTCCGCCGGCGAGCCGGTGAGCACGTTCACCACGCCCCCGGGGACGTCACTGGTCGCGAGCACTTCGGCGAGACTGATCGCCGACAGCGGGAACTGCTCGCTCGCGACCACGACGACGGTGTTCCCGGCGACGAGGGCCGGGGCGACGACCGAGACCAGGCCGAGCAGCGCCGAGTCCTGCGGCGCCACGATGGCGACCACACCGGTGGGCTCTGGCACCGAGATGTTGAAGTACGGACCGGAGACGGGGTTCGCGTTGCCCGCCACCTGGGCGTACTTGTCGCACCAGCCGGCGTACCAGACCCAGAGATCGATCGCCTCGTCGACCTGCGCCGTGGCCGCCGAGGACGGGATGCCCTCCTGCGCCACGATCTCGTCGACGAACTGTGCTCGACGTCCCTCGAGCACCTCGGCCACGCGGTAGAGCACCTGGCCGCGGTTGTAGGCCGTCGCCCCCGACCAGCCCTTCACGGCGGCGCGCGCGGCGACGACCGCATCCCGGGCGTCCTTGCGGGAGGCCTTGGCGGCGTTGGCGAGGAAGGCGCCCTTGCGGGAGACGACCTCGTACGTGCGTCCGGACTCGCTGCGGGGGAAGGCCCCGCCGATGGCGAGCTTGTAGGTCTTCGGAACGGTCAATCGCTTGCTCATGCTGCGGCTCCCTTGAGGTAGGCGGTGAGGCCCTGGCGACCGCCCTCGCGGCCGTACCCGGACTCCTTGTAGCCGCCGAACGGGCTCGACGGGTCGAAACGGTTGAACGTGTTCGCCCACACGACGCCCGCACGCAGCCGATCGGCGACGGCGAGGATGCGCGAGCCCTTGTCGGACCAGATGCCGGCGGAGAGACCGTACGGGGTGTTGTTGGCCTTGGCGATCGCCTCGACGGGCGTCCGGAAGGTGAGGACCGACAGCACCGGGCCGAAGACCTCATCGCGGGCGATGCGGTGCGAGGCCTCGACGCCGGTGAAGATCGTCGGAGCGAACCAGAAGCCCTGCTCCGGGATCGCGCAGTCGGCGGTCCAGCGCTCAGCGCCCTCGGCCTCGCCGATGTCGCTGAGCTCGCGGATGCGGGCGAGCTGCGCGGCGGAGTTGATCGCGCCGATGTCGGTGTTCTTGTCGAGCGGGTCACCGAGACGCAGCGTCGACAGCCGGTTCTTCAGCCGGTCGACGACCTCGTCGTGGATCGACTCCTGCACCAGCAGGCGGCTGCCCGCGCAGCACACGTGGCCCTGGTTGAAGAAGATGCCGTTGACGATACCTTCGACGGCCTGATCGATCGGCGCGTCGTCGAACACGATGTTCGCGGCTTTGCCACCCAGCTCCAGCGTCAGCTTCTTGTTCGTCCCTGCCACGGCGCGGGCGATGTCGCGACCCACACCCGTCGAGCCGGTGAAGGCGACCTTGTCGACGTCCGGGTGACGGACCAGGGCGGCACCGGTCGCCCCGGCTCCGGTGACGATGTTCACGACACCGGCAGGGAGATCGGCCTGCTGGAGGATCTCGGCGAAGATCAGCGCCGTCAGCGGCGTGGTCTCGGCCGGCTTGAGCACGACCGTGTTGCCGGCCGCCAGCGCGGGCGCGAGCTTCCAGGCGAGCATCAGCAACGGGAAGTTCCACGGGATGACCTGCCCGGCGACGCCCAGGGCGCGCGGGTTCGCGCCCAGACCTGCGTAGTCGAGCTTGTCGGCCCACCCCGCGTAGTAGAAGAACCAGGACGCGACAAGCGGCACGTCCACGTCGCGACTCTCCTTGATGGGCTTGCCGTTGTCGAGGCTCTCGGCGACGGCGAGCTCGCGGGCGCGCTCCTGCACGAGGCGGGCGATGCGGAACAGGTACTTGCCCCGGTCGCGGCCGCTCATGCGCGACCAGACCTTGTCGTAGGCGCGACGGGCCGCGGCGACGGCGCGGTCGATGTCCGCGTCGTCGGCGGAGGCGATCTCGGCGATCTCCTTCTCGGTCGCCGGGGAGATGGTGCGGAAGGGGGTGCCGGAGCCGTCGACGAACTCGCCGTCGATGAACAGCCCGTAGCTGTCCTTGAGGTTCAGCACCGCCGTGGACTCCGGAGCCGGAGCGTATTCCAGGAAGTTCATTTCAATCCCTTGGGTTGCTGCCCTTCGACCGGCTCAGGGACCGGCCGAAGAAGTCAGTCGATCGTGACGTAGTCGGGGCCGGAGTAGTGGCCTGTGGTGAGCTTCTGGCGCTGCAGGAGCACGTCGTTGAGCAGGCTCGAGGCGCCGAAGCGGAACAGGTGCGGCTGGAGCCACTCCTCCCCCACGGTCTCGGCGACGGTGACGAGGTACTTGACCGCGTCCTTGGACGAGCGGATGCCGCCGGCGGGCTTCACGCCGATGCGCTCCCCCGTCCCGCGATACCAGTCGCGCACCGTCTCCAGCATGAGCAGCGTGGTCGGCAGCGTCGCCGCCGGCTGCACCTTGCCCGTCGAGGTCTTGATGAAGTCGCCGCCGGCGAGGATGCCGAGCCAGGAGGCGCGCTTGATGTTGTCGTACGTGTTCAGCTCGCCGGTCTCGAGGATCACCTTGAGCGAGGCGTACGAACCGTCCTCACGGCGGCACGCCTCCTTGACCTGAGCGATCTGATCGAACACCAGTCCGTAGCGGCCGGACAGGAACGCACCGCGGTCGATGACCATGTCGATCTCGTCCGCACCCGCGGCGACCGCTTCCGCGGTGTCGGCGAGCTTGATCGCGAGGGAGGACCGGCCGCTCGGGAAGGCGGTGGCCACCGCGGCGACCGAGATGAGGCCGTCGTCGGGGTCGCCGTGCAGGCTGCCGAGAGCCTCGACCGCTCCGGCGACCATGTCGCCGTAGACGCACACGGCCGCCACCCGAGGCGTGGACGGATCCGCCGCATCCGGGTTCTTCGCCTTGGCGACGAGCGAACGGACCTTGCCAGGGGTGTCCGCACCCTCCAGGGTGGTCAGGTCGATCAGCTTGATGATCGTGTCCAGCGCCCACGCCTTCGACGTCGTCTTGATGGAGCGGGTGCCGAGGCCGGCAGCGCGCTGCTCCAGCCCGACGGCGTCCACGCCGGGGAGGCCGTGCAGGAAACGACGGAGGGTCGCGTCATCCGGCTCACCGCCGAGGACGTCCACCGCCGTCCTGCGGCTGAGTTCTGTCGTCGTCACTGTTCCTCCAACAATGCTCGTGCTGTGGTCTCATCGGTCACCAGGACCCCGCACAGGCCGCTGGTCACGACCGTGCGCGCGATGTCGTGCTTGGCGGGGCCCGCCGTCACGAAGATGGCCCGCGCGGCGCCGCGCAGGCGGTCGAGCGAGACGCCGACCGTGCGGGCGTCCAACTGCGGGTCGACGATGTTGCCCTCGGCGTCGACGTAGCGCCCGAGGACGTCGCCGACGGCACCGCGGCGCGCCAGCTCCTCCACATCGGCGGCCGTGAGATAGCCGTTCTCGACGTGGGCGGAGGTCGCATCGCACGGTCCGGCGGTGAACAGGAACGCCTGAGCGTCCGCAGCCTCCTCCAGCACGGCCGCGACGGTGCGGTCGCCTTCGATGGCCTGCTTCGTCTCGACGTGCTCCAGGATCGCGGGGCTCGGCAGCAGCGAGACCTGGCCGGACGCTCGCTGGGCGATAGTCACCGCGAGTCCCGCGGCCCCTCCTGAGCGCCGATTGAGGCTGACACCGCCGTTGAGCTGCACGACGGTGACGCCGTTCGCCCAGCCGTCGGGCAGGGCCTCGGCCACGGCGCGGAGGGTCTTGCCCCAGCTCACCCCGAGCGTGCGCGGAACCGGACGAAGGGCGGTCAGGAAGTCGGCGGCTGCTTGAGCGACGCGCTCCAGCGTGCCCTCGTCGCCCTCCGGCGAGGGGACGACCACGGCGTCGGTGAGCCCGAACCGCTCCACGAGCTCGCGCTCGAGGCCGAGCCGACGGGCGCGCGGGTGGACGATCTCGATGCGGACGATGCCGCGCTGCCGCGCCTGCGTGAGGAGGCGCCCGACCTTCCACCGGGAGATCTTCAGGAGGCCACCGATCTCGTCCTGCGTCTTGTCCTCGTCGTAGTACAACTCGGCGACCCGGACCATGAGCAGATCTTCTTCCACGGTGTCCTCCTTCCTCCTCCAGGGTAGGCCGGATTCAGCGTTCGCGCACCCATCTGCTCATATGCGCAGGCGCGCCGTCTTCCCGCGCACATCCGCCGGAGACGCGAGAAGGACGCCCGTCGATCCGACGGGCGTCCTTCTCTGCGGATGCGGACTACGCGCGCTTGCGCGAGGTGAGCACCTGGTCGACGATGCCGTACTCCAGCGCCTCGTTGGCCGAGAGGATCTTGTCGCGATCGATGTCGCGGTTGACCTGCTCGACCGGCTTGCCGGTGTGACGGGCCATGGTCTCCTCGAGCCAGGTGCGCATGCGGAGGATCTCCGCCGCCTGGATCTCGATGTCGGAGGCCTGACCGTGTCCGGCCTCCCCCATTGCGGGCTGGTGCATCAGCACGCGGGCATTCGGCAGCGCGAGACGCTTGCCGGGAGCGCCCGCCGCGAGCAGCACGGAGGCGGCCGAGGCCGCCTGGCCGAGCACGACGGTCTGGATCTGCGGCGCGACGTACTGCATCGTGTCGTAGATCGCCGTCATCGCGGTGAAGGAGCCACCGGGCGAATTGATGTACATGGTGATGTCGCGCTCGGAGTCCTGGCTCTCCAGGACGAGGAGCTGTGCCATGACGTCGTCGGCCGACGCGTCGTCGACCTGCACGCCGAGGAAGATCACGCGGTCTTCGAACAGCTTGTTGTACGGGTCCTGGCGCTTGAAGCCGTAGGCGGTGCGCTCCTCGAACTGCGGCAGCACATACCGGCTGGAGGGCAGGTTTCCGGCGGACTGGAACGTGGGTGTGTACATGGTGTCCTCTCGAATCCTTACTCGACGCCCGTGCCGCCGCCGCCGGTGACGTCGCTGGCGTGCTCGCGGATGTGGTCGACGAAGCCGTACTCGAGGGCTTCCTCCGCCGTGAACCAGCGGTCGCGGTCGCCGTCGGCGTTGATCTGCTCGACGGGCTTGCCGGTCTGCGACGCGGTGATCTCGGCGAGGCGCTTCTTCATCGACAGGATGAGCTGCGCCTGGGTCTGGATGTCGCTCGCGGTGCCGCCGAAGCCGCCGTGCGGCTGGTGCAGCAGCACGCGGGCGTTCGGCGTGATGTAGCGCTTGCCCTTGGTGCCGCTCGTCAGCAGCAGCTGGCCCATGGACGCGGCCATGCCGATGCCGACGGTGACGATGTCGTTCGGCACGAACTGCATCGTGTCGTAGATCGCCATGCCCGCGGTGATCGAGCCGCCCGGCGAGTTGATGTAGAGGTAGATGTCCTTCTCGGAGTCTTCGGCGGCGAGAAGGAGGATCTTCGCGCAGATCTCGTTGGCGTTGTCGTCTCGCACCTCCGAGCCGAGCCAGATGATGCGGTCCTTCAGCAACCTGTCGAAGACGCTTGTCGCGACGAGGGGTTCAGCCATGTCAGCTCCTGCTTCCGTGTTTCAGTGATTCGAATCTACCGGCGCGCGCACAGCCCCTAGGTCGTGTTCGCCGTCGGCATATCAGGTGTCGCTGCCGGCGATCTCGTGCGCGTACGCCGTCATCGACCGGTGGTAGCGCGGCAGGTGCGGGACGAGGGCGAGGATGGCCACCGACAGGCCCTGCGCGGGCCGGCCGGCACTCGCGAGGATGAGGGCGTGCACCACTGCGACCGCGTCGCGATACGGCCCGTCCGCCGCGATCTCCTCCTCGGCGCGGATCACCCTCAGCGCCTCGTCGTAGTCACCGAGGTTGCGCAGCGAGCTCGCGAGCTGGATCACGCACTGCGGGCGGTGCTCCTCGTCGAGGCCGAGCGCCAGGGCGCGGCGGTACAGCTCCACGGCCTCCGCCGGGCGCCCGGCGGAATCGCGAGCACCGGCGCGCTCGAACTCGGCCCTCGCGTCGTCCGCACCCCGTTCGGCGGCGAGGGCGTCGATGCGCGCGATCGTCTCGTCGCCGACCTCTTCTCCGGAGGCCTCCGCCCACACCTGCTCGATGCGGTCGTCCCAGCTCGTCATCCCGTCGCCCTTCCCTCGATGAGAAAGAGGGCGGATGCCGCAGCACCCGCCCTCTTCACTCGACCGCGCCGATCACTCGGCGGTGTCGGCGTCCTTCTTGGCCGGAGCCTTCTTCGCCGCCGGCTTCTTGGCGGCGGGCTTCTTCTCCGCAGCGGGCTTCTCGTCCGCGTCGGCGTCCTTCTTGGCGGCCGCCTTCTTGGCGGGAGCCTTCTTCTTCGCGGCCGGCTTCTCCTCGGCCTCGGCGGGCTTCTCGTCCTCGGACTCGGCCTCGTCGTCGGTCACGACGAAGTCGGAGAGGTCGACGGCCTTGCCGTTGGTGTCCACGACCTTGACCTTGCCCAGCGCGATCGCGAGCGCCTTGTTCCGGGCGACCTCGCCGACCAGAGCGGGGAGCTGGTTCGAGGACTGCAGCGCCTCGACGAACTCCTGCGGCGCCATGCCGTACTGCGCGGCGGACTGGATGAGGTACTGCGAGAGCTCCTCCTGCGAGACCTGCACGTCGGCCTGCTCGGCGATCGTGTCGAGCAGCACCTGCGTGCGGAACTGCTTCTCGCTGGCCTCGGTCACCTCGGCGCGGTGCACGTCGTCCTCGAGACGACCCTCGCCCTCGAGGTGGTTGTGCACCTCGTCCTCGATGAGCTGCGGCGGGACCGGGATCTCGATCTGCGCGAGAAGCGTCTCGACGAGCTTGTCGCGGGCGGCGGAGCCCTGCGTGAAGACGCCCTGCTGCTCGACGCGCTCACGCAGGCTGTCGCGCAGCTCGGCGATGGTGTCGAACTCGCTCGCGATCTGCGCGAACTCGTCGTCGGCCTCGGGAAGCTCGCGCTCCTTGACGGCCTTGACGCTGACGGAGACCTCCGCCTCCTTGCCGGCGTGGTCGCCGCCGACGAGGGCGGAGCGGAAGGTGGTGTCCTCACCGGCGGTGAGCGACTCGATCGCGTCGTCGATGCCCTCGAGGAGCTCGCCGGAGCCGATCTCGTACGAGACACCCTCGGCGCGGTCGATCTCGGCGCCGTCGATGGTGGCGACGAGGTCCAGCTCGACGAAGTCGCCCTTGGCCGCGGGGCGGTCGACGGGGATGAGCGTGCCGAAGCGGGCGCGCATGTTCTCCAGCTCGGCGTCGAGGGCGGCCTCGTCGGCCTCCACGGCGTCGACCTCGAGGGTGATGCCCGCGTAGTCGGGGAGCTCGATCTCCGGGCGCACGTCGACCTCGACGTCGACGAGGAGGTCGCCCGAGAAGTCCTTCTCGCTCGGCCACTGCGTGATCTCGGCCGACGGACGGCCGACGATGCGGAGCTTGTGCTCGGCGGTCGCCTCGCGGAAGAACTTGTCCAGGCCCTCGTTGACGGCGTGCTCGATGACGGCGCCGCGGCCGATGCGCTGGTCGATGATCGGAGCGGGCACCTTGCCCTTGCGGAAGCCGGGGATCTGGACGTCCTGCGCGATGTGCTCGTAGGCGTGCGCGATGCTGGGCTTGAGGTCGTCCGGGGTGACCGTGATGGTGAGCTTGACCCGGGTCGGGGTCAGCTTCTCGACGGTGCTGTTCGCCATGCTGGTGTGTTCTCCTTGTGGTTTCCGCGCAGAACGCGGCTGGAAGGTCGTGGGGTCGAGTCGGGGCGACAGGAGTTGAACCTGCGACCTCCCGCTCCCAAAGCGGGCGCTCTACCAAGCTGAGCTACGCCCCGGGGAATCCGCACGCAGATTCAGCCCCATCGAGTCTAACGGACAGGAGCACGCCCGACCGTCCGCTATGATCGATGGAGTCCGGACTCCGGTTCCGGGGGTGTAGCTCAATGGTAGAGTCTCAGTCTTCCAAACTGATTGCGCGGGTTCGATTCCCGTCACCCCCTCTCCTCAGAAGCCCTACGGGGCGTTGACGTTCCAGGCTTGACGGCCTCTCCTCGCTGGAGTCGAGAGGCGTCCGTGGACAACGTGTGGACAATCCTTTCTCAGCACCTGCTCTCCGGCGTACAACGATCATGGAGAGCTTCATGGCGAAGAGAGCGCACGGCACCGGGACGGTTACCCCCTACAAGGACGGGTTCCAACTGAAGTGGTCAACGCCCGATGGAGGGCGCGGGTCGAAGGTCATCCGGCCCGCGACGAGGAAGCAGGCGGAGACGCTATTAAGAGGCATCCTCGCGGACCTCGACAAGGGCGTCTTCCACGACGAGCGCAAGGGCAACGTCCGCTTCTCGGACTTCGCCAAGGAGTACCTGGCGTTCAAGGAGAAGCAAGTCAGCTACGGCCAGTACAAGAACTACCTGAGCCTGTTGAAGACGACCATCCTCCCGACGTTCGGCGTGAAGAAGCTCAACCAGATCACGCGGCGCACGGTCGATACATGGTGGGCCAGGCACGCCCACCGCCCGGTCAACCGGAGGAATGCCTACTACTTCATCAAGGGCCTCTTCGAGCAGGCCGTGGAGTGGGACCTGTTGGCCGTCTCGCCGGTCAAGATCAAGAACGCCGGAGCCGACGCATCCAAGCAGCGCCCCGACTGGACGGTCCAGGACTTCGACGCGGTCCTGGAGCACGTGCCCGAGTTCTACCACCCCGCGCTGAACGTGATGTTCGCTGGCCACTTCCGGATCGGGGAGCTGGTGGCCCTCAACTGGTCCGACGTCCGCCACGGCTTCGTCAGCTCCACCAGGCAGAAGACCAAGGAGGGCTTCACCGCCTCCACCAAGACCGGCCAGAAGAAGCGCATTCAGCTCCTGGAGCGTGGCCGGGACGCCCTTGCCACTCTCCCGCCCGGC
This sequence comes from Microbacterium paraoxydans, assembly GCF_900105335.1. Taxonomy (NCBI): domain Bacteria; kingdom Bacillati; phylum Actinomycetota; class Actinomycetes; order Micrococcales; family Microbacteriaceae; genus Microbacterium; species Microbacterium paraoxydans. The sequence continues at coordinate 701,273 of NZ_LT629770.1, forward strand.
ATCGGTGACACTCCCCTGTTCCCCGGAGAGCGCGCGTACCGGCTCCCGCGGGCCACCCTCCAGCGCGTCTGGAACGAGGCGTGCGAGGCCGCGGGCTATGAGGACTTCCACATCCACGACATCCGTCACATCTCCCTGTCGCTGGTGGCCGAATCCGGGGCGTCCGAGAAGGTGGTCCAGCAGCGCGCCGGACATGCCTCCGCGACCTCGACGCGGCGCTACATGCACACCAGCCAGAGGCAGCACGCCGAGGCCGTGGAGAACGTGGACATGCTCATCAAGAAGATCTCCAGGGCGTCGTGAAAGAGCGTTGCCCCCGGACCGGACTGTCGTGCGCGACGGGATACAACCGCGGCTGCCGGTGCGATGCGTGCCGTGCTTTCAACTCCGCGCGCTCCGATGCTCGCCGTCGCAAGCTCGGTGCGAGGGTGCAGGCCCGGAAGGTCTCCTCCACGGTCTTCTGCCCACGCACTGGGAAGACGGCTGTCACGGCGTATGGGCACGGCTGCCGATGCCAGACGTGCCGGTCGGAAGCGACCCTCAGGCGACTCCGTCGTGGACCGCTGAACGCGGAGCGCATGGAACGGCTGAACGCGATAGCGCTCCATGCATTCGCGACGGACATCGAGTACGCCATCCGGATTGCCGAGGCAGCGGCGGAAGTGTACGAGCGCGTCAATTCCGAAAGTGAAGTTAGCGCGAATGCAGCATGATTAGCGCATAACGAGCAATAAAAGAGCCACCCTCTTTCCGGGGAGTACGTCCGGAAAGAGGGTGGCTCTTTGCCTCTCCGGGTGGTGGGACTCGAACCACTCCAACATCGGTGCGGCCACGACCTCCGGCACCTTCGCGCTCCCCCGCATCCCGAAGGTGCCCGCCGCACCGACCCCCGTTGGGCTCGACCAGGCCACACCCACCGGCTTCCGGTACCGCTTCTCCGGCAACGACAACGGTGGCTCCTCGATCATCCGATGGGAGAGCCAGGTGGCCACCAACACCGGCTTCAACCAGAACCTGAAGTCGATGAGCCACGCAACCAGCGGAACGCACGTCTACACCGGCCTTCGCCCGGGCCAGGTCTACTACGCCCGGTCTCGCGGCGTGAACGGCGTGGGTGCGGGGCCATGGTCCAGCGTCATCAGCATCCGGACGCTCTCTGGTGCGTACGTCCGTCGAGGCAACGCCTGGAAGCCAGTAGAGGTATTGGTGTACCGCAACGGCAAGTGGGTCCCCGCCGAGGTCTACGTGTATCGAAACGGAGCCTGGGTCTCCGCGACCTGAGCCCGACCGGAATCGTGCATCGTCCCGTAACGAATCGTGGGCGTGTCGAGATGGCAATCCACGGAATTTCTCAGGCATGGTGTAAGTAACGCAGCGGCCCGCTGCGGACAACTGAACACAGGAGGCACCATGCCTGAGAAACCCGTTACTAGCCAGATCCTGCACGAGGTGAACCGGCTGCTCGAACAGCCCATCGCCTACATCGTCATCTTCTGGCTTCTCATCAAGTAACACACAGCCTACCCCGCTTCCTCACCGAAGCGGGGTAGGCGCGTGCCGGACGATCCGCGGACAATCTATGGACAAACCTGCGGCTCCTGGGCCGTAGGCTAGGGCTCGGGAGTTGTCTCTCATTTCTGGATTTACAAGGCTTCCGGCAGAGCTTCGAAGGCGGAGGATCAGTCTTCCAAACTGATTGCGCGGGTTCGATTCCCGTCACCCCCTCTCCTTCCGCGCAGCCTCGCCCCGATCAGAGCTGCTTCCGCGTCTGCTGCGTGACCGCCTCGTAGCCCGCCGTCTCGTACATCCCGATCGCCGTCCGGTTCCCGCCGAAGACGTTGAGCTCGAGCGCCGTCGCGCCCGCAGCGCGTGCCGCGTGCTCCGCCGCCGCGAGCAGGCCGCGCCCCAGTCCCTCGCCTCGTCCACGGTCATCGTCCGCACCGTCACGCCTGGCATGCGCTCATCCTGGCAGTCCCACGCCCCGCGACGGGGACCCGCTGCGTCCAATACGCTGACAGCAGATACACGCAGTCCCCGACCGGAAGGCCCGAGCGAATGGATATGTCGTGACGGATGCGCTCCCCTCCGGACCTGTCGCGCCGCAGAGCCCACCGCACGGTGGACACCACCTGCCGAGCGTGCTGTCACAACCTCGGGATGCACGACCCTCCCACGCTACGAGCACCGGGAGCGGAGAACGTCGTCGCCCCCGCCGTCGGGTCGTCGTCGGCCTCCTCGGCGGATTCGTCGTGGTCGGCGGCCTGGCCACCGCGCAGGTGTCCGCGGACCTCGGCTATGACGACGCCCGGAGCGACTTCGAGACGGCCTCGCGCAGCTTCCAGGCGCAGAGCACGGAGGTCGATCACCGCTACGGAGAACTCGTCGAATCGACCGACGCGGGACACGTGATCCTCGACACCGGGGACACCAGCCTCCCCGTGCCCGATGACGCCTGGGACTCGTTGATGTCTGCCGTCGCCGACGGTGAGGCGATCGGCGCCGAGGTCGAGAAGGTCGCCGCGGCGACGCCTCCACAGAGCGGAAAGAAGCCGTCGTGGTTCTGGGAGCTTTTCGGAGCCACGGCGGAACTCCACGCGGACCAGGAACGGGTGGAGGACCTCGTCGACGACCTGAGGAAGGCCTCCACCGACGCCGCCGACGGCCGGATCGCCGTCTCCGAGAGCGGAATCGCGGTCGTCACGGCAGCCGGAAGCGCCGCGGATACCTTCGAGGCCGGGCACCTCTCCGCCCGCAACGACGCCGTGATCGCCCTGCGCGCCGCAGCCGCGGACGCCTCGGCCGTGACCGCCGTCGATGACGCCACCGCCTCCGTCTACGTCGCACTGCAGGAGGCGGCCGCGCAGGTCGTGGCGACCGAGGCGGAGGAGATGGCGGAGAAGGCGGGTCCGCTGCGGAACGCTCGACTCGAGATCGAGGCCTTCGCCCGCTCACTCGCTCCCGGGGTCCTGCTGGAGTTCGACTGGGCCCCCGTCGTCAACGGCGCCGGATACAACGGCAGTATGGGCGGCTACACGACCTGGTGGTGGGACACACCGGGACGCGCAGTCATCGAGCTGTCCGACTCGGTCGCGGAGCAGTGGCCCGCGGAACGCAGCAAGGCGCTCGTCGCCCACGAGGTGGGCCACGCCATCAGCGTCAAATGTCAGGACATGTACGACTCATCCACCCAGGACAGCATCGAGAAGTGGGCGACGGCCTGGGCCATCAGCATGGGCTTCACGGACGACGCCAACGGCGTATGGGCCTACGGGTATCCCCCGCAGAACTACATCGACGCCGCGGCCGGCTGCCGCTGAGACGGAAGAAGCCGCCGTGATCATCACGGCGGCTTCTCCTCTCGCTCAGTCGGCGGTCACTGACCCCGACGCTCGCGGAGCTGGGTGAGGGCGTCCTCCAGGAGCTGGACGGCCTCCTCGTCCGTGCGACGCTCCTTCACGTATGCCAGGTGCGTCTTGTACGGCTCAGCCTTGGCGACGGCAGGAGGGTTCTCCTTGTCGCGCCCGGCCGGAAGACCGGACTGCGGGTGGTCGATGATCTCCGGGATCTCCTCCTCGGGGAGACCGGCGGCGAAGTAGCGGACAGTCTCGTTGCCGAGACCGTCCCAGTACGACACCGCGATGCGGTCGGCGTGGTAGCCGTGGTCCTGCTCCCCCATGGGACCGGAACCGACACGGGTACCGCGGATCGCGTTTCCACCGGTAGCCATCAGATCACCTCGAACTTCGTGATGAGGCCGAGCGCCACGATGGCGATGAACCACGTGAGCGCCAGGACGACGGTGAAGCGGTTCAGGTTCCGCTCCGCGAGACCGGAGGAGCCGACCGCAGTGGTCATGCCGCCGCCGAACATGTCGGACAGGCCGCCGCCGCGACCCTTGTGCAAGAGGATGAGGAGAGTCAGCAGGACGCTGGTGATGCCCAGCACGACCTGCAGGACGAACTCGAGAATTGCCACGGAAAGAGCCTTTCGCTGGGGCCGGAGCGCCCCCGTAACGGTCAAGTATACGGTGCAGCGGGGCCGGAGCCCCGCCGCACTCACACGCCGACGTGCTTCTCGAAGCGGATGATCGCCGCGAACTCGTCGACGACGAGGCTCGCGCCGCCGACCAGAGCGCCGTCCACGTCGGGCTCGCGCATGAAGCTGGCGATGTTGGCCGCCTTGACCGAGCCGCCGTAGAGGATGCGGGTGCGGGCCGCCGCCTCGTCACCGAGGACCTTCGCGATCACACCGCGGAGCGCCGCGCAGACGTCCTGCGCCTGCTGCGGAGTGGCCGCCTGGCCCGACCCGATGGCCCAGACGGGCTCATACGCCACGACGATGTCAGCCGACGGGGAGACGCCCTGGAGGGCGGCCTCGAGCTGTCCGGCCGGAACCGCGCTGGCACCGAACTTCTCCAGGTCCTCCGCCGTCTCGCCGACGCAGATCACCGGGGAGAGGCCGTGCTTGAGCGCAGCCTTCACCTTGCCGGCCACGATCTCGTCGGACTCCGCGTGGTACTCGCGACGCTCGGAGTGTCCGATGATGACGTACTTCGCGTCGAGCTTCGCCAGGAACGCCCCGGAGATCTCGCCCGTGTACGCACCGGAGTCGTGCGCCGAGACATCCTGTGCACCGAACGCGAACGGGATCTTGTCAGCATCGATCAGCGTCTGCACGCTGCGGATGTCCGTGAAGGGCGGGAAGACCGCCACCTCCACGGATCCGTCCTCGTGCTTGGCGTCCTTCAGCGTCCAGTGCAGCTTCTGCACGAACGCCACCGCCTGCAGGTGGTCCAGGTTCATCTTCCAGTTGCCCGCGATCAGCGGGGTACGGGAGCTCACGCCCATCCGAGGACCTCCAGCCCAGGTAGTTTCTTGCCCTCGAGGAATTCGAGGGATGCGCCGCCGCCGGTCGAGATGTGCCCGAACTGGTCGTCGGTGAATCCCAGCTGGCGGACGGCTGCGGCGGAGTCGCCGCCGCCGACGACGCTCAGGCCGTCGACCTCGGTCAGCGCCTGCGCGACCGCCTTGGTACCCGCGGCGAAGGCGGGGAACTCGAACACACCCATCGGGCCGTTCCAGAACACCGTCTTCGATCCGCGGATGACCTCGGCGAAGCGCGCCGCGGTCTCCGGCCCGATGTCCAGGCCGATGCCCGACGAGCCGAACGCCGTCTCCTCGATCGCGTCCGCGGCGGCCACCTCGTAGTCCGCGTCGGCGCCGAAGGACGCGGCGACGACCACGTCGGTGGGGAGCACGAGCTCCACGCCGCGCTCGGCCGCCTCGGCGATGTAGCCCCGGACGGTATCGAGCTGGTCCTCCTCGAGGAGGCTCGACGCGACGGCATGACCCTGCGCCTTCAGGAAGGTGAAGAGCATGCCACCGCCGACGAGGATGCGGTCCACCCGCGGCAGCAGGTGGGAGATGACTCCGAGCTTGTCGCTGACCTTGGACCCACCGAGCACCACCGCGTACGGACGCTCCGGGTTCTCCGTCAGGCGGTCGAGCACGTCGAGCTCGGTCGCGATCAGGAGGCCGGCCGCCGAGGGCAGCAGCTTCGCGAGGTCGTAGACGCTCGCCTGCTTGCGGTGCACGACGCCGAAGCCGTCGGAGACGAGCACGTCGCCCAGCTCCGCGAGCTGCGCCGCGAAGGCACCACGCTCGGCGTCGTCCTTCGAGGTCTCCCCGGGGTTGAACCGGAGGTTCTCGATCACGACGACCTGGCCGTTCTCGAGGGACGCCACGGCATCCTTCGCGGCCTCGCCGACCGTGTCGCCCGCGAAGGCGACCGGCGCGCCGAGCAGCTCGGACAGTCGCTGGGCGACCGGCTCGAGGCTGTACTGCGGGTCGGGGGCGCCGTCGGGACGGCCGAGGTGCGAGCAGACGACGACGCGGGCGCCCGCGTCGATGAGGGTCTTCAGGGTCGGCAGCGAGGCGCGGACACGGCCATCGTCCGTGATGATCCCGTCCCGCAGGGGGACGTTCAGATCACAACGGACGATGACGCGCTTGCCCTCGAGCGAACCCAGTGAGTCCAGGGTGCGCAGAGTCATGTGTCGGAGCTCAGATGCGCTCGGCGACGTACTCGGTCAGGTCGACGAGACGGTTGGAGTAGCCCCACTCGTTGTCGTACCAGCTCGAGACCTTGATCAGGTTGCCGCTGACGTTGGTGAGCGTGGAATCGAAGATCGACGAGTGCGGGTTGTGCACGATGTCGCTCGACACGATCGGGTCCTCGTTGTACTGCAGGTACCCGGCCAGACGACCCTCGGCCGCAGCCTTCTTGTAGGCCTCGTTGACCTCGTCCACCGTGAGGTTCTCGCGGTCCGTGATGAGCGTCAGGTCGACGATCGAGCCCGTGGGAACCGGCACGCGGTAGGAGGAGCCGCTGAGCTTGCCGTTCAGCTCCGGGAGGACGAGGCCGATGGCCTTCGCGGCACCCGTCGAGGCCGGCGTGATGTTGATCGCGGCGGCGCGGGCGCGGCGGAGGTCCTTGTGCGGACCGTCCTGCAGGTTCTGGTCGGCGGTGTAGGCGTGGGCCGTCATCATGAAGCCACGGTCGATGCCGAAGGCGTCGTTGAACACCTTGGCCAGCGGCGCGAGGCAGTTCGTCGTGCAGGAGGCGTTGGAGATGATGTGGTCCGTCTCCGGGTTGTACGTCTCCTCGTTCACGCCCATGACGATGGTGCGGTCGTCACCCGTGGCCGGAGCCGAGATGAGGACCTTCTTCGCACCGGCGTCGATGTGCTTGCGCGCGGCGTCGGCGTTGGTGAAGAAGCCGGTGGACTCGATGACGATGTCCACGCCCAGCTCGCCCCACGGGAGGTTGGCGGGGTCACGCTCTGCGAAGGCCTTGATCTCCTTGCCGTCGACGGTGATGCTGTCGTCGTCGTACGTGATCTCGGCGTCGAGGACGCCGCTGACCGAGTCGTACTTCAGCAGGTGTGCCAGGGTCTTGTTGTCGGTGAGGTCGTTGACCGCGACGATCTCAAGGTCTGCTCCCTGCGCGAGAGCTGCGCGGAAGTAGTTGCGTCCGATGCGGCCGAAGCCGTTGATACCGATCTTGACAGACACTCAGGTCTCCCTGTTTCTCATGCGCCGAGCGCCGCCGTCGAGCGTGCGCCATGCGCGGGTTTTTTGGCTGAGATGGCGCCCCGACGAGCCCTGGGCCCGCCGGGACGCGACCCGATTACGACAGTACCAGCAGGCCGTTCGTCTGCTGACGGGCGACCTCGAGGCGCTGGGCGACGTTCTCCCAGTTGGCGATGTTCCACGCGGCCTTGACGTAGTCGGCCTTCACGTTGAGGTAGTCGAGGTAGAAGGCGTGCTCCCACATGTCCAGCTGGAACAGCGGGATGGTGCCCTGCGCGGCGTTCGACTGCTGGTCGAAGAGCTGCTGGATGATGAGGCGCGAGCCGATCGAGTCCCAGCTCAGGACGGCCCAGCCGGAACCCTGGATCCCGGTGGCGGCGGCGGTGAAGTGCGCCTGGAACTTCTCGAAGGAGCCGAAGTACTCGTCGATGGCCGCCTTGAGCTCGCCCTCGGGCTGGCCGCCGCCGTTCGGCGAGAGGTTGGTCCAGAAGATCGAGTGGTTGACGTGCCCGCCGAGGTTGAACGCGAGGTCCTTCTCGAGCTTGTTCACGTTCGCGAGGTTGCCGCTCTCGCGGGCCTCGGCCAGCTGCTCCAGCGCGGTGTTGGCGCCCGCGACGTAGGTCGCGTGGTGCTTGTCGTGGTGCAGCTCCATGATCTTGCCGCTGATGTGCGGCTCGAGAGCGGCGAAGTCGTAGGGAAGGTCGGGGAGCGTGTAGGTTGCCATATCGCATTCATCCAATCCGCGCCGCGCCGCGGCGCTTGCCGATGCTCCGCGTCGCCGATGTGCGACGGAGAGCGGACGACTTTCATCCTACTGACGACAACGCCTCGGGTGTCCGGATCCTTCCGGGGGTTGACACGCCGTCCAGGGCGGCGTCACCCGGGTCAGACGTCGAGCCCGGCGGGGACGGCGGCCTCGGTCCCCGGGATGCCCTCCTGCTGGGCACGCTTATCCGCCATCGCCAGTAGGCGGCGGATGCGGCCGGCCACGGCGTCCTTGGTGAGCGGAGGGTCGGCGTGGTGTCCCAGCTCGTCGAGGCTGGCATCGCGGTGCGCGAGGCGGAGCTCGCCGGCGACACGGAGGTGGTCGGGCACCTCGTCGGCCAGGATCTCGAGAGCGCGCTCGACACGGGCGCACGCCGCCACGGCGGCCTGCGCGGAACGGCGGAGGTTCGCGTCGTCGAAGTTGACGAGACGGTTGACGCCGGCGCGCACCTCGCGGCGCTGTCGCAGCTCCTCCCAGGCGAGAGCGGTGCGCTGGGCGCCCATCTCGCTGAGGATGGTGCGGATGGCCTCGCCCTCGCGGACGACGACGCGGGGAAGCCCGCGGACCTCGCGGGCCTTCGCGGCGACGCCGAGACGGTGAGCGGCACCCACGAGCGCCATGGCCGCCTCGGACGACGGGCAGGCGACCTCGAGCATGGCGGAGCGGCCCGGCTCGCTGAGCGTCCCCGCGGCGAGGAACGCCCCGCGCCAGAGACCGGCGACCTCCGCACGGGAACCCGTTGTGAGGCGGTTCGGGAGTCCGCGGACCGGGCGGCGACGCTGGTCGAGCAGTCCGGTCTGGCGGGCCAGGGTCTCCCCCTGCGCGATGACCCGAACGGCCCAGCGGGCGCCGTCGTTGGCGGTGCTCGACTGCACCTGGGCGATCTCCGGACGGACGCCGTAGATCTCGGCGAGGTCACGGGCCACACGGCGGGCGAGGGTCTCGGCATCGACCTCCGCTTCCACCGCCACACGGCCGGCGATGGAGTGCAGACCACCGGCGAACCGGAGGATGGCCGTCACCTCAGCGACGCGCACCGTGGGGGGTGCATTGCGGATGCTGACGAGCTCAGCCTTGACGTCGGTGGTTAGTGCCACGAGACTCCTTCACGTTCACGCGCCGGGTCGCGACGCAAACCTCCAGCTTACTCGCTCGGGGGCCTATTCCCTGCCGAGGTCGCGGTGGCGGACGTTGACCGCGACGCCCGGGATTCCCGCCAGTCGACGGGCGAGCTCCTCGGACATGGCGACAGAACGGTGCTTGCCGCCCGTGCACCCGATGGCGATCGTGGAGTGGCTCTTGTTCTCGCGCTGGTACCCCTCGAGGACGGGGACGAGAGCCTTCGCGTAGGCGTCGAGGAACTCCTCCGCACCGTCGCGGGAGAGCACGTACTCCCGTACCGTCTCGTCCTGCCCCGTGAGTCCGCGGAGGTCTTCGTTCCAGTACGGGTTCGGCAGGAACCGCATGTCGGCGACGACGTCGACGTCGGTGGGGAGCCCGTATTTGAATCCGAAGCTGAGCAGCGTGACCCGGTGCCGCGCCTCCCCCTCCTCGGAGAAGATGTCGGACACCTTCGTCGCCAGCTGATGGATGTTCAACGCCGTGGTGTCGATCACGAGGTCTGCGGCCTCGCGGATCGGCGCCAGCCGGGTGCGCTCGGTGCGGATGCCGTCGAGAAGCGTCCCATCGCCCTGGAGCGGGTGGGGGCGACGCACCGCCTCGAACCGACGGACGAGGACGTCGTCGGACGCATCGAGGAACAGCACGCGGATCGATCCCCGGGTGCGCAGCACACGCGCCACCTCGGGGAAGTCGTCGAAGAGGTTGCGACCGCGGACGTCGACCACCGCGGCGACCTTCGGCAGCGAATCCCCGCCCATGCCGGTGAGGTCGAGCAGCGGACGAAGAATCTGCGGCGGCAGGTTGTCCACGACGTACCAGCCGAGATCCTCGAGCGCATTGGCCACCGTGGTGCGCCCCGCGCCGGACATCCCGGTGACGATGAGGAACTCGCCCTTCTCCCCGTCAGACATCGCTACTCACTGCTCCTTCTCCCCCTCGGCCTCCCAGCCTAGCGAGTGGACAGGTGCGTATGGATGTTCTGGGCCAGCACCGGTCCGATCCCCTGGACCTCCTGGATCTGGTGGGGTTCGGCGGAGCGCAGCGCCGTGACCGAGCCGAAGTGCTTCAGCAGGACCTTGATCCGCGACGCACCCAGACCGGGCACCTCGGCGAGCACCGTCGTGATGTCCTTCTTGCGCTTCTTCCGCTGGTGCGTGATGGCGAATCGATGCGCCTCATCGCGGAGCCGCTGGAGCAGGTAGAGAGATTCGCTGGTCCGCGGGAGGATGACGGGGAAATCGTCTCCCGGAAGCCAGATCTCCTCCAGGCGCTTGGCGATGCCGCAGACGGCGATCTCGGTGTGTCCGGAGTCGCGGAGGGCTCGGGCAGCGGCCTCGACCTGGGGCTGCCCTCCGTCCACGAGCAGCAGCTGCGGTGGGTAGGCGAACCGGGGCTTCCGGCGCACACCCGCCTCGCCGACGTCTTCCGCGACCACCTCGTCGGTGGTCGGGTCGACGGTCTCCTGCTCCTCCGGGCGGTCGAGGTAGGCCAGCCGACGCCGCAGCACCTGGTACATGGAGTCGGTGTCGTCCGTGGTCTCCGCGATGTTGAAGGTGCGGTACTGGTCCTTGCGGGGCAGCCCGTCCTCGAACACGACCATGGAAGCGACCACGTTCGTTCCCCCGAGGTGCGAGATGTCGAAGCACTCGATCCGGAGCGGCGCCTCCTCCATGCCCAGCGCTTCCTGCAGGTCGGTCAGCGCCTGCGTGCGCGCGACGTAGTCGCTCGTCCGACGCGTCTTGTGCCTGATCAGCGCCTGCTGGGCGTTCAGGGTAGCCGTGCGCATGAGGTCGGCCCGCTGGCCGCGGTGCGCCACCGCGATCTCGACCTTCCGGCCTCGACGTTCACGCAACCACACCTCCAGCTCGGAGGCGTCGTCGGGAAGCACCGGGACGAGGATGCGGCGCGGCACGTCCTGCGCCTCCCCGTAAGCCTGCTGGAGGACCTGCTCCACGAGCTCCCCGCCGGAGATGTCGATCTCCTTCTCGATCGTCAGGGCCCGGACCCCTCGAACACGACCGCCGCGGATGACGAAGTGCTGCACCGCGGCCGCGAGCTCGTCCTCGGCGATGCCGAACAGGTCGGCGTCCTCGTCCGCCGGCAGCACGAGGGCGCTCTTGCCGAGCACGGCCTCGATCGCGGAGAGCTTGTCCCGGAACTTCGCGGCCGCCTCGTAGTCCATCGCCGCCGACGCGGCGAGCATGCGTTGCGTGAGCTCGCGCGTGAAGCGTTCGTCACCGCCCGCCATGAACGCGACGAAATCGTCGACCATGGCGCGATGCTCCTCGATCGACACCGTCATCGAGCACGGCCCGCCGCACTTGCCGATCTGCCCGGGGAAGCACGGGCGGCCCGTCTGCATCGCACGCTTGTAGCTCGCGTCGCTGCAGGTGCGGATGGGGAATGCCTTGATCATCAGGTCGATGGTCTCGTGCACCGCCCAGACCTTCGGATAGGGACCGAAGTAGCGGGCCCCCGGGATCTTCCGGTTCCGAGTCACGAGCACGCGCGGCGCCTCGTCGCCCAGCGTCACGGCCATGAACGGGTACGACTTGTCGTCCCGGTACTTGACGTTGAACGGCGGATCGAACTCCTTGATCCACATGTACTCGAGCTGGAGGGAGTCGACGTCGGTGGGCACGACCGTCCACTCCACCGACGCCGCCGTCGTCACCATCCGACGCGTGCGCTCATGCAGCGTCCGCAGCGGAGCGAAGTAGTTCGACAGCCGCTGACGGAGGTTCTTCGCCTTCCCGACGTACAGCACCCGGCCGTTGGCGTCGCGGAAGCGGTACACCCCCGGGTCGGTCGGGATCTCGCCCGCCCGGGGCTTGTACGGCAGCACGTCGGCCATCAGCTGGCCTTCCGCGCAGAGCGCCCCTCACCCAGGATCTCGGCGAGGAACTGGCCGGTGTGGCTCTCCTCGACCCGCGCGATCTGCTCCGGCGTGCCGGTGGCGAGGATCGTGCCACCGCCGGACCCGCCCTCCGGACCCAGGTCGATCACCCAGTCGGCCGACTTGATCACGTCGAGGTTGTGCTCGATCACGATCACCGTGTTGCCCTTGTCGACCAGACCGTTCAGCACCTCGAGGAGCTTGCGCACGTCTTCGAAGTGCAGACCCGTCGTCGGCTCGTCGAGCACGTAGATGCTCCGACCGTTGCTGCGGCGCTGGAGCTCGGTCGCGAGCTTCACGCGCTGCGCCTCACCACCGGAGAGCGTGGTCGCGGACTGCCCGAGGCGGACGTACCCCAGCCCCACGTCGACGAGGGTCTTCATGTAGCGGTGGATGGCCTGGATCGGCTCGAAGAACTCGGCCGCCTCCTCGATGGGCATCTCCAGCACCTCGGCGATGTTCTTGCCCTTGTAGTGCACGGCGAGGGTGTCGCGGTTGTACCGCTTGCCGTGGCACACCTCGCAGTCCACGTACACGTCCGGGAGGAAGTTCATCTCGATCTTGATCGTGCCGTCACCCGAGCAGGCCTCGCAGCGTCCGCCCTTGACGTTGAAGCTGAACCGGCCCGGCTGGTAGCCGCGGACCTTCGCCTCGGGCGTCTCGCTGAAGAGCGTGCGGATGCGGTCGAAGACGCCGGTGTAGGTCGCCGGGTTCGATCGCGGGGTGCGGCCGATCGGCGCCTGGTCGACGTGCACGACCTTGTCGAGGTTGTCGAGGCCGGTCACGCGGGTGTGCTTGCCCGGCACCGTTCGCGCGCCGTTGAGCCGCGACGCGAGCACCTGGTACAGGATGTCGTTCACGAGGGACGACTTCCCGGATCCGCTAACGCCGGTGACCGCGGTGAGGACGCCGAGCGGGAAGTCCGCCGTGACGTTGCGGAGGTTGTTGGCGCGCGCGCCCACGACGCTCAGCATGCGCTTCTTGTCGATCTTCCGGCGCTTCGCCGGCATCGGGATCTCTCGACGGCCCGAGAGGTAGTCGCCGGTCATGGAGTCGGTGTCGGCGAGAAGCGCGGAGTACGGCCCGGAGTGGACCACCGCTCCGCCGTTCACACCCGCGCCGGGACCGATGTCGACCACCCAGTCCGCGGCCTCGATCGTCTCTTCGTCGTGCTCGACGACGATCAGGGTGTTCCCGAGATCGCGCAGCGTGAGCAGCGTCTCGATGAGACGCCGGTTGTCGCGCTGGTGCAGTCCGATCGACGGCTCGTCGAGGACGTAGAGCACGCCGGTCAGCCCGGAGCCGATCTGCGTGGCGAGGCGGATGCGCTGGGCCTCGCCACCCGACAGCGAGCCGGCCGAACGGCTGAGGTTGAGGTAGGACAGACCGACCTGGAGGAGGAAGTCGAGGCGCAGCCGGATCTCACGGAGCACCTGGGCGGCGATCTTGGCCTCGCGGTCGGTGAGGTGCAGCTTCTCCATGAAGGCCCGGGCGTCGGCCAGGCTCAGGTGCGAGACCTCGGCGATGGAGTGACCGTGCACCTGCACGGCCAGCACCTCGGGCTTGAGACGGTCGCCGTTGCAGACCGGGCACGGGACCTCGCGGAGGTACTCGCCCCACCGGCTGCGCTGGGTGTCTGACTCGGCCTGCAGGTACTGCCGCTCGATGTACGGCACCACGCCCTCGAAACCGGAGGCATAGCGCATCTCACGGCCGTAGCGGTTCTTCCACTTGACGGTGACCTTGTAGTTCTCTCCGCGCAGGACTGCTTCCTTGACGTCGGAGTGCAGTTCGCGCCACGGGGTGTCGAGGGAGAAGTCGAGGTCGCGGGAGAGTCCTTCGAGCAGGCGCTCGTAGTACTGGAAGAGCCCCTTGCCCTGCGTGGTCCACGGGATGATGACGCCCTCGCGGATCGAGAGGTCTTCGTCGCCGAGCATCAGATCGACGTCCACCGACATGCGGGTGCCGAGGCCCGAGCAGGCGGGGCAGGCGCCGAACGGCGCGTTGAAGGAGAACGTGCGCGGCTCGATCTCGGTGAGGGTGAGCGCGTGGCCGTTGGGGCACGCGAGCTTCTCCGAGAAGGTCTGCCAGGCGTCGTCTCCCTCGCCGTCGACGTAGTTGATCTGCACCACACCGCCGGCGAGTCCGAGAGCGGTCTCCACCGAGTCGGTCACACGTCCGAGGATGTCCGGCGAGGCGACGAGGCGGTCGACGACCACGGCGATGTCGTGCTTGTAGCTCTTCTTGAGCGTCGGCGGCTCGGCCAGCTGGATGAGCTCGCCGTCGACGATCGCCCGCGAGTACCCCTTCGCCCCGAGCTCCCGGAACAGGTCGACGAACTCGCCCTTCTTCTGCGAGACGATCGGCGCGACGACCTGGTAGCGGGTGCGCTCCGGGAGCTCCATGAGCTGGTCGGCGATCTGCTGGACGGTCTGACGCTGGATCTTCTCCCCGCACACCGGACAGTGCGGAACGCCGATGCGCGCCCAGAGCAGACGCATGTAGTCGTAGATCTCGGTGATCGTGCCGACCGTCGACCGAGGGTTGCGGTTCGTCGACTTCTGATCGATCGAGACCGCCGGGCTCAGCCCCTCGATGAAATCGACGTCCGGCCGGTCGACCTGGCCGAGGAACTGTCGCGCGTAGGCGCTCAGCGACTCGACGTACCGACGCTGCCCCTCGGCGAAGATCGTGTCGAAGGCGAGGCTCGACTTCCCCGATCCGGAGAGGCCGGTGAAGACCACCAGCGAGTCACGGGGGATGTCGATGTCGACGTTCTTGAGATTGTGCACGCGGGCGCCGCGGACACTGAGTTTTCCTGGGGAAGCAACGGGGACGATGGGCACCGAACAAGTCTACGAGGGGCCACGGACATCGGCTCCGAGAACGCCCAACGCTTGGGCTCCCGGCGAGGTGGCTTCCTCGAGTCGTCACGGCGAGCGGCCCGCTCTACGCCGGACGCGGAACCGATCAGCTCTGGTCCGAGCGCCGCCCCGCGAAGGCCCCGAGCCCGTCCCGGAGAGCGGCGATCTCACCGATGCCCATCCCGACGGCGGCCATCACCTGCCGCGGCACGTCCACGGCCCTCGCGCGCAGAGCCGCGCCGGCGTTGGTGAGCGTGATCTCCAGCCGACGCTCGTCCTCACTGCTGCGCTGGCGCGTCACCAGGCCGTCGGCCTCGAGTCTCTTGACGAGGGGCGACGCAGTCGCGGGCTCCAGCGCGAGGTCGGCCGCGAGGTCGTTCAGGGTCCGCGGCGACCGCTCCCACAGGGCGAGCATCACCAGGTACTGCGGGTGCGTCAACCCGAGCGGCTCGAGGATCGGCCGATAGATCGCGACGACGTTCCGCGCCGCCGTGACCACGGCGAAGCAGAGCTGGTTCTCGAGCCGGAGCAGATCATCGGTGTCAGTCACGATCCCGACTATACATCTGCACGAATCATTAGTACACTAATGAACATGTCACGCGACTCCAGCCGCCCTCCTCTTCGCACCCGCATCCGCGAGGCGGGGGGCCTTTACACCTGGGTGAACACCAACCTTGTGCGTCTCGCCGGTCCGGCCTCGGTCGGACCCTACGAGAAGACGCCCCCGCCCAGCGCCGCAGAGCGCGCGGAACGGGCCTGTCCGCTGTGCGGGGCGCCGATGACCGAGCACGAGATCGATCGCTCGGGCCCGAAGACGCTGGTGCACTGCCCGTAAGCTCGCTCGGCGTCAGGCGTCGTCATCGGTGAGCGCGGCACCGACCGACTCCCGGGCCATATCGATCCACGTCATGAGCGCGGCGTCGTCGGCGATCGCCGAGGCTGCGACATCGATCCAGCCGGACCCCATGGTGCGTGATCCCATCACGGCACGCGCGGCCCCGGGCAGCGTCACGGCGACAGCCCCGTTCTCCTCATCCACGCGGACGAGAAGCGTCCCGTCCTTCCGGGCGCCCACGAGGATGCGCCCCTCGTCGAGGAACGCCCTGGTCCCGAACATCCGGCGCTCCTCGATGGAAGGGTCGGCCCCGAACAGCGCGCGGACGCGGTCGGCGAGTTCCTCTCCTGCGGCGTCCATATCGTCTCCGTCTACGCGTGCCCGGCCCGCTCCATCGACCGGAGCTCCTTCTTCAGATCCTGCACTTCGTCGCGCAGACGCCCGGCGAGCTCGAACTTCAGCTCGCTGGCCGCCGCGAGCATCTGATCGGTGAGGTCCTGGATCGTCGCCTCCAGCTGCTGTGCGCCCTCGGCTGCGATCCCGGTGCGCCGCAGGTTCGGTGTCGGCGACTTGCCCTTGCCCGACGCGCGGCCCCGGCCGGACATCAGCTCCGCCGTGTCCTGCCCCTCGCGCGCCAGCACTTCGGTGATGTCGGCGATGCGCTTGCGCAGCGGCTGCGGATCGATGCCGTGCTCCTTGTTGTACGCGATCTGCTTCTCACGCCGGCGGTCGGTCTCCTCGATGGCCTTCGCCATGGAGTCCGTCATGTTGTCCGCGTACATGTGCACTTCACCGGAGACGTTTCGCGCGGCGCGGCCGATGGTCTGGATGAGCGACGTCCCGGAGCGGAGGAACCCCTCCTTGTCCGCGTCGAGGATCGCGACGAGCGACACCTCCGGGAGGTCGAGTCCCTCTCGCAGCAGGTTGATACCCACCAGGACGTCGTACACACCGGCGCGCAGTTCGCTGAGAAGCTCGACGCGACGCAGGGTGTCGACGTCGGAGTGCAGGTAACGCACCCGGACGCCGTGCTCGCCGAGGAAGTCGGTCAGCTCCTCCGCCATCTTCTTCGTGAGGGTCGTGACGAGGACGCGCTCGTCCCGCTCCACGCGAAGCCTGATCTCCTCGAGCAGATCGTCGATCTGTCCCTTCGACGGTTTGACGATGATCTCCGGGTCGACCAGTCCCGTCGGGCGGATGATCTGCTCCACCACACCGTCGGCGATGCCCATCTCGTACTTGCCCGGGGTCGCCGACAGGTAGACGGTCTGCCCCACGCGGTTCTTGAACTCGTCCCAGCGCAGTGGTCGGTTGTCCATCGCGCTCGGCAGGCGGAAGCCGTGGTCGACGAGCGTGCGCTTGCGGGAGGCGTCGCCTTCGTACATCGCGCCGATCTGCGGCACCGTCACGTGGGACTCGTCGATGACGAGCAGGAAGTCGTCCGGGAAGAAGTCGAGGAGCGTGTGCGGGGGCTCCCCCGGCATGCGCCCGTCCATGTGACGCGAGTAGTTCTCGATACCGGAGCAGAAACCGAGCTGCTGCAGCATCTCCAGGTCGAACGTCGTCCGCATCCGGAGGCGCTGCGCCTCGAGGAGCTTGCCCTGACGTTCGAACTCCTTCAGCCGCTCCTCCAGCTCGTGCTCGATCGTGCCGATGGAGCGCTGGATGACGTCGGTGCCCGCGACGTAGTGCGAGGCGGGGAAGATCGGCACGGCGTCGAGCTTCTCGATGACCTCGCCCGTGAGCGGGTGCAGCGAGTAGAGCGCCTCGATCTCGTCGCCGAAGAGCTCGATGCGGATGGCGTGCTCCTCGTACACCGGGATGATCTCGATCGTGTCGCCGCGGACACGGAAGTTGCCCCGCGAGAAGTCGACGTCGTTGCGGTTGTATTGCATCGCGATGAACTGCCGGATCAGGGCGTCGCGGTCGTACCGCTCACCCACCTGGAGCGCGACCATGGCGCGCAGGTACTCCTCCGGAGCACCCAGGCCGTAGATGCAGGAGACGGTCGATACCACGACCACATCCCGACGGCTCAGCAGGGAGTTCGTCGTCGAGTGGCGGAGACGCTCGACCTCCGCGTTGATCGAGGAGTCCTTCTCGATGAAGGTGTCCGTCTGCGGGACGTAGGCCTCGGGCTGGTAGTAGTCGTAGTACGAGACGAAGTACTCGACGGCGTTGTTCGGCATGAGCTCGCGGAACTCGTTGGCGAGCTGTGCGGCGAGGGTCTTGTTGTGCGCGAGCACGAGCGTGGGACGCTGCACCTGTTCGACGAGCCACGCCGTGGTCGCCGATTTGCCTGTTCCGGTCGCACCGAGCAGCACGATGTCCGTCTCTCCCGCATTGATGCGGGAAGCCAGCTCGGCGATGGCCTGCGGCTGGTCACCGGCGGGGGCGTACTCGCTGATGACCTCGAAGGGGCGGACACTGCGGGTGGGCTGCATACATCAAGCGTATGCCGCCCCTCCGACATCGGGGCCGCGTCCGTGCGCTCGGAGCCGGCCCCAGAGCGCGTCCGTCTGGGCCAGCGTGTCCGCGATCGATCCTGCGGTGTCGATGACGACGTCGGCGATCGCGAGCCGCCGCTCGTCCGGGACCTGGGCGGCGATCCGGCGGCGCGCCTCCTCCGGCGTCATCCCGCGCAGCCCGACGAGCCTCTCGAGACGGACCTCCTCGGGCGCGTGCGCGACGACGATCGCATCCCACGGGTCATCGACACGCGCCTCCACGAGAAGCGGCACGTCGTAGACGACGACAGCATCCGGATCGGCACGGAACGCGGCGTCGAAACGGCGCTGGGACTCGGCGCGCACGGCAGGGTGCACGATGGCGTTCAGCTGCGCGAGACGGCCCGGATCGGCGAACACGGTCGCCCCGAGAGCGGCCCGGTCGAGCGAACCGTCTCCGGCGATGACCTCGTCGCCGAACGTCCGCGCGATCGCGCCGAGCACCTCGGATCCCGGCGCCTGGACCTCGCGCACGATCCGATCAGCGTCGACGATCACCGCGCCGAGCTCGGCGAGCCGGTTCGCGATGGTGGACTTCCCCGACGCGATGCCTCCGGTGAGAGCGATGAGCGGCATCCGACCATCCTGCCACGCCTGTCCGAGGGCGGCGCCCGACGCTGCCGCGGAACAATCGGGAAAGCTTCGGTCCCTCTTGAGGAAGACTTGACGGTCCCCTGAGGTGCGCTGCGTAACGTCGAAGCCATGACGAACACGGATGCCCCCGCACGCCCTGACCGCACCGAGCGACGCTTCCGGCGCCGCCCGATCATGGCGTTCGCGCTGGCCGTGCTCGCTACCGGAGGAATCGGTGCCGCGCTCACGAGCGCCGCGTGGACCGACAACACCTTCTTCAGCGTTCCGGCCGCAGGAGCCACCTTCAACCTCCAGGGTTCCACCGACGGAACCACCTGGAAGGAGTCAGCCGCGAAGAACAGCATCGAGCTCGTCGTGCCCGCGGAGAAGCTGGCCAACCTGCTCCCCGGCGAGACCCGCACCATCAAGCTCTGGGTCAAGAACGCCAGTTCCGTCAACGCCGCACTCACCTCGACCGTCGAGTACGCCCCCGGTAACACGGCGACGGACTTCACGGTCAAGCCGACGGCGACGATCACCGGGCTCGCGGCGTCGCTGACCTCCTCCGGCTCCACGGCGACCGATGAGTTCGACCTCGTCGTCACCACCCCGGCCGACTGGCCGACGAGCAACCAGGGCAAGACCGGCACGATCCTGGTCACGGTCTCTGCCACCGCCACCAACTGACCCCCCAACCCCGCAGCAGAGACGAAGGACGAACCGTGGTGCAGCTCCTCCGCCGGCTCGCCCTGCCCGTGCTCTGGGCGCTGGCTGCCATGGGCGTGGGCTGCGGCGTCGTCTGGGGCGCCACGGCGATCGGGCTCATCCAGCCGCTCGTCGTGATCTCGGGCTCCATGGAACCCGAGATCATGACGGGCGACCTCCTCATCGCCACGAAGGTCCCCGCCGAATCCTTGGAGGTCGGTGACGTCGTCAGCCTGCCGAGCGCGCTGACCGACTCCCTGGTGACCCACCGCATCACCGCCATCGCGGACTCCGACGGCACGCGCACGGTCACCATGAAGGGCGACCACAACGAGTTCTCCGACGCGCTCGACTATCCGGTGACCGGCGACGTGTGGAAGCCGGCGGTACAGCTTCCCGGATGGGGAACCGCCATCATGCGGATGACCACGCCGGCGGTCGCCGTCCCGATGTTCCTCGGTCTCCTGGGGCTGCTCGGCCTCAGCATGATGAGCCCGGCCGAGCGACCGGCACGAAAGCCCCTGGCTACGTGACACCCGCACGAAGGTTCTCCCCGGTGGCCGGCCTCGTTGTCGCGATGGCTCTCGTCTTCCTGGCCGTCGCTCAGGGAATCGTCTCGACCACCAGCGCGGCGTGGACGGATCGGACCGTGGTCACGGCGACGATGACGTCCGCCTCGGCATGGTTGTCGCCGTTCGCGGGGAACACGTGCAAGGCCTACAGCAGCCCGTCGGCAGCTCCCACCAGCTGCACGATCACGGCGATCCGCTACGAGGAGATCAGCGACGCCTCCGGCCACTTCTACATCAGCACGAACGCCCCGGGCGGGTCGCACCACGTCGAGGTCGACGTGGATCTGAAGAGGGCGACGGGCCTTCCCCGGACATGGACTTCCTGGACCGAAGCGGGGGTGCTCCCGGGCAGCCACGTCACGCCCGACCGCGCATGGACGTGCTCCTCGTTGCCGCGGCTCACCGGCCGCAGCCTCGACTGGCACCTCACCGACCTCCAGGTTCCCGTGACGCTGCAGCGCGGCACGGCGAACACGATCTGCGCGTGAGCACCCCGGGGCCCCAGCGAGCGCCCCTCAGCGCGCGAGCAGCTGCCGCCGGGAGCTGATCACGCCGGTGTCGAAGCCGGCGAGATGCAGACCGCCGTGGAAACGGGCGTGCTCGATCTTGATGCAGCGGTCCATGACCACCGAGAGCCCGGCCGCCTCCGCGATCGCGGCCGCCTCCTCGTTCCAGGAGCCGAGCTGGAGCCACAGCGTCTTGGCCCCGCTGTCGACCGCCTCCTGCGCGACCCCTGGCAGGTCGTCATGACGACGGAAGACGTCGACGATGTCGGGCTGCACTGGCAGGGCACTCAACGACGGATACACCGGCTGCCCGAGGATCTCGGTCTCCCTCGGGTTCACGAGATAGACGTCGTAGGGCGTGCTGGAGAGCAGGTACGTCGCGACGAAGTAGGAGGCCCGCGCGGGGTTGCCCGACGCCCCGACGATGGCGATCGATCGCGCCCGCCGCAGCAGTCCGAACCGCTGCGGCTGCGTGGGGCCGGTCCAGGTGCGGCCCGGTTCGACGACCGCGGGGAGCGCGCAGCTGGCGGCATCCGTGGCCGGAGGAAGGGCGCAGGCGTCGCCGGCGGAGGTCGCGCTCATCGGTGGGCTCCCGTCGCGAGGGTGAGGGCCTGATCGAGGTCCCAGATGATGTCCTCCGCGTCCTCCAGGCCGACGGAGATGCGGATCAGGTCGGGGCGTACGCCGGCTGCGACGAGCTGCTCCTCGGTGAGCTGGCGGTGCGTGGTGGAGGCCGGGTGGATCACCAGGGTGCGGGCGTCGCCGATGTTGGCGAGGTGGGACGCGAGCTGCAGGTTCTCGATGAACGCCTCCCCCGCGGCGCGGCCGTCCTCGGCGGCGACCCCGAACGCGAACACGGATCCCGGTCCCAGCGGCAGGTACCGGGCGGCACGCTCATGATGCGGATGACCTTCGAGCCCTGCCCAGGTGACGTAGGACACGCGCGTGTCTGCAGCCAGCCACTCGGCGACGACCCGGGCGTTGGCGATGTGAGCGTCGATGCGCTGGGGCAGCGTCTCTACGCCCTGCAGGAGCGTGAAGGCCGATTGCGGGCTCAGGGCGGGTCCGATGTCGCGCAGCTGTTCGGAGCGCAGCTTGGTGAGGAATCCGTACTCGCCGAAGTTGCCCCACCAGGAGATGCCGCCGTAGGAGGCCACGGGTTCGGTCATCTGCGGGAACTTGCCGTTGCCCCAGTCGAACGTGCCCTTCTCGATGACCACACCGCCGAGGGTCGTGCCGTGCCCGCCGAGGAACTTCGTGACCGAGTGGATGACGATGTCCGCCCCGTGCTCCAGCGGGCGCGCGAGGTACGGCGTGGCCAGGGTGGCGTCGACGACGAGCGGCACCCCCGCCTCATGCGCGACGGCGGCGAGACCCGCGATGTCGGCGATCTCGCCCGACGGGTTCCCGATCATCTCGACGTAGACGACCTTGGTCTCCGGACGGATGGCCGCGGCGAAGTCAGCCGGGTCGGAGGAGCTGACGAACGTCGTCTCCACGCCGAACCGTCGCAGGGTGACGTCGAGCTGCGTCACCGTGCCGCCGTAGAGCTGCGCGGCGGCGACGACATGATCGCCCGCGCCCACGAGCGCGGCGAACGTGATGAACTCGGCGCTCATCCCGGAGGCGGTCGCCACCGCCCCGATACCGCCTTCCAGCGAGGCCAGCCGCTCCTCCAGGGCGGCGACGGTGGGGTTGCCGATGCGCGAGTAGATGTTGCCGTACTTCTGCAGCGCGAAGAGATTCCCGGCGTCGGCCGCATCGTCGAAGACGAACGACGTCGTCTGGTAGATCGGCACCGCCCGCGCTCCGGTGGCGGCGTCCGGTGTGCCGCCGGCGTGCAGAGCGCGGGTGCGGAACCCGAAGCGGTGGTCCTCGGTCATGATGTCCTCGATTCTGCGGCGAGAGCGCCGGCGATGTCGTCGACGGCCCAGGGGTTCTGCAGTGACGTCGTGTCGCCGAGGGCCTGCGGAGTGCGTCCCGCGCGCCGATCCTGTTCGGCATCCCAGAGCTGCGCGAGCAGGCGACGCATGATCTTCCCCGAGCGTGTCTTGGGCAGGTCCGGCACCACGATGACGTGCTTCGGCTTCGCGACCGGACCGATCGCGCGGGCGACCTCAGCGCGAAGCGCGTGCGCGTCGATCTCCGCCCGGCCGGACGGGGTGACGAACGCCACGACCGCCTGCCCGGTGACGGGGTCCGCCACACCGGCGGACCCGGCTTCGCCGACCGTCTCGTGCGCCACGAGCGCCGACTCGATCTCGATCGTCGAGAGGCGATGTCCGGACACGTTCACGACATCGTCGAGCCGGCCCAGGATCCAGATGAATCCGTCGGCGTCCCGGGTCGCCCCGTCTCCGGCGACGTAATAGCCGCCGTGCGCGCCCACGCCTGCGTACGCGGCCCAGTACGCGTCGCGGTAGCGCTCCGGATTGCCCCAGACGGTCCGCGCCATCCCCGGCCACGGACGCCGGACGACCAGCGTCCCGGACCGGCCCGGCGCCACCTCGTCACCGTTCTCGTCGACCGCCGCGACGTCGATGCCCGGAAGCGGGACCGACGCGGAGCCGGGCTTCAGGGGTGTGATGCCGGGCAAGGGTGCGATCATCGCGGCCCCGGTCTCCGACTGCCACCACGTGTCGATGACGGGGAGCTCATCCCGCCCGAAGTTCCGGCGGAACCACACCCAGGCCTCCGGATTGATCGCCTCGCCCACCGTGCCGAGCAGTCGCAGGGTCGACAGGTCGTGGCCGCTCGGCAGCTCGTCGCCGAACCAGGTCATGAACATCCGGATGAGGGTCGGGGCCGTGTAATAGACCGTGACGCCGTAGCGCTCGATGATCTCCAGGTGCCGCTCGCGGTGCGGAGTGTCCGGCGTGCCCTCGTAGATGACCTGGGTGAGCCCGTTCGACAGCGGCCCGTAGATCTCGTAGGTGTGGGCGGTGACCCAGGCGAGATCGGCCGTGCACCAATGGACGTCGTCGGGTTTGGCGTCGAAGTGCGCCCAGTGCGCCCAGCTCGCGTGCGTCAGATAGCCGCCGGAGGTGTGCACGAGGCCCTTGGGCTTCCCCGTCGTGCCGGAGGTGTAGATGATGAAGAGCGGGTGCTCGGCGTCGAAGGCCTTCGCCTGATGCGCGGTGGGGGCCGTGTCGACGACGTCGTGCCACCACACGTCCCGGCCTTCGGTCCACGGGACGCTCTGTCCGGTGCGACGGAGCACGAGGACGTGTTCGAGCTCCGGCAGTCCGCCAGCGGCGGCATCGGCGGCGGTTTTGACCTCGGTCGCCGTCCCCCGCCGGAACTGGCCGTCGCTGGTGACGAGCAGCTTCGCCCCGGTGTCCTCGAGCCGGAAACGCACGGCCTCTGCGGAGAACCCCCCGAAGACGAGGGAGTGGACGGCTCCGATCCGCGCGCAGGCGAGCGTGATGACCACCGTCTCCACGAGCACGGGGAGGTAGATCACCACACGGTCGCCGGGTCGGATCCCGAGGCCTTCCAGCGCGTGCGCCGCCTGGGCCACCCGGCGCTGGAGGTCGGCGTAGGTCACCGAGACCCGGTCACCGGGCTCCCCTTCGAAGTGCAGCGCCACCTTGTCTCCGCGCCCGGCGTCGACATGACGGTCCACGCAGTTCACCGCGACGTTCAGCCGGCCGCCGAGGAACCATCGCGCTGCCGGGACCGCACCGTCGACGGGCGGGTCCCACTCGTGCACGGCCGTCCACGGCTCGGTCCAGTCCAGTCGGCGCGCCGCGTCCTCCCAGAAGGCCAGAGGATCAGCGGCCGCGCGCTCGTAGGCGTCCGCGGTCACGTTGGCGTCGAGGAACGCGGGCGACGGAGGATAGATCCGTTCCTCCCGCAGCCGAGCCTCGGTCGTCGTCACGTCCATCGCCGCAGCAGGTACTTATCCAACAGCGCGAGCACGCCGTTGGTGATCGTGCCGAGCAGCGCGAGCAGCACGATGGAGAGCAGGATGCGGTCGACGCGACCCGTGCTCTGCGAGTCCGTCAGCAGGAAGCCGAGCCCCATGGACGACGCGATCAGTTCGGCAGCAACCAGGAACAGCCACGCCTGGGCGAGCGCGAGGCGGAGGCCGGAGACGACGGACGGCACGACAGCCGGGAGCTGGACCGTGCGGAACAGCGACCATCCGTGCAGGCTGAACGAGCGTCCCGCCTCGACGAGCTGCGGATCCACATGTCGGAGCGCCGAGGCGACCGTCGTGTAGACCGGGAAGAACGCGCCGATCGCGATGAGGGTCACCTTGGACTCCTCGCCGATCTGCATCCACAGGATCAGCAGCGGCACCCAGGCGAGCGACGGCACCGCGCGAACCGCGGCGAGCGTCGGGCTGAGCAGCACGTCACCCCAGCGCGACAGCCCGACGATGCCGGCCGCGGCGAGGCCGACGACGGAGCCGATCGCGAACCCGAGAAGCACCCGCTGGACCGAGATGGCGATGTGGGTCCAGAGCTGACCGGACTCGGCGAGTTCCACCCCGGCCTGGAAGACCGACGCCGGCGCCGGGAGTCGGTACGGCTCGATGAGACCGGCCGTCGTGACCACCTGCCAGGCGATGAGGATCACGGCCGGGAGCAGGAAGCCCCCGAGGACCCGCACGACGGGCGGCAGACCACGCCGTGCTCCCCCCGTCCCCCGCCGGGGAGCACCCTTCGCGAACTCGAGTGTGTCCCGCGATTCCGCCGGGACGACCACCCGATCCTCGAAACCGGTCACTCGCCTGCGCCCGCCTTCGTCGCGAAGGTGTCGTTGATGATGCTGGACAGCGCCTTGTCGACGGATTCCTGCCCGCCCTGGACGTCGCCGGACTCGACGAGCACCGGGGCGATCTTCTCGAGCACGGCGAGCTGATCGTCACCGGGGACGCCGTTCACGTCGAGGTTCGACCGCTCCTGGATGACCGTGGTCGCGACCTCGAGGTCGATGCCGGCGACCTCGGCCAGCAGGGCGGCCGTCTCTTCCGGGTTCTCGAGCGCCCACGCACGCGCCTCCTCGTAGGCGTCGACGACGGCCTGAGCGAGGTCGGGGTGGTTGTCGATGAAGTCCTCGGTCGCGTTGAGGAAGCCGTAGGTGTTGAAGTCGACGTTGCGGTAGATGAGCTTGTCGCCCGACTCCTGCTCCGCGGCGGCCATGATGGGGTCGAGCCCCGCCCACGCGTCGACGGAACCGCCGTCGAGCGCCGCGCGCCCGTCGGCGTGCTGGAGGTTCTGCACCTCGACGTCGGCCAGCGACAGCCCGCCCTCCTCCAGGGCCTGGAGGAGGAAGAAGTAGGGGTCGGTGCCCTTGGTGGCCGCGACGGAGGCGCCCTTGAGGTCCTCGACCGAGGTGATGTCGCTGTCGGGACCGACGACGATGGCCGACCACTCGGGCTGGGAGAAGATGTCGATCACCTGGATGGGCGAACCGTTCGCGCGGGCGAGCAGCGCAGCCGAGCCCGCCGTCGATCCCACGTCGACCGAACCCGAGCGGAGGAGCTCGTTGGCCTTGTTCGACCCGGCGGACTGCACCCATTCGACGGTGACGTCGTCACCGAGGATGTCCTCCAGGATGCCCTGGTCGCGGATCACCAGGCTGAGGGGGTTGTAGGTCGCGAAGTCGATGGACAGCGTGTCCGCCGACCACTCGCCGTTCCCGGCGGGGGTGGACTCGGCCTCGGCGGACGCGTTCTCGCCGGCGACGCAGCCGGTGGCGACGAGCATCATCGTCCCGGCGACGGCGATCGCAGGGATGATACGGCGGGTGATGGTGCTCATCGGGTCTCCTCGGGGGTGTGGTGGTGCGTGTCGACGCCGAGCCCTTCGAGGAGCTCGGCGCGCAGGTCGGCGAGGCCGCGGTCGGCGCGGTCTCGGGGGCGGATGCCGGGGACGCGGATCGTCCGCGCGACGGACGACGCCGTGTCATCCGCGTCGCCGACGGTACGCAGCAGCAGCACGCGGTCGGCGAGATAGAGGGCCTCCTCCACGTCGTGGGTCACGAGCAGCACCGTGGTGGGCTCGGCCGCGTGGATCTTCAGGAGCAGGTCGTGCATGCGAAGGCGCGTGAGGGCGTCGAGCGCACCGAAAGGCTCGTCGAGCAGCAGGACTCCGGGGTTCCTGGCAAGAGCCCGGGCGAGGGACGCGCGCTGCGCCATGCCTCCGGACACTTCACGGGGGCGCTGGTCGGCGGCGTGCTCGAGACCGACAAGCTGCAGCAGCTCGCGGACCCGAGTGCGTCCGACGCCGCGGGAGACGCCGCGGGGAAGACCGAGCTCGACGTTCTGCGCGAGGGTACGCCACGGGAGCAGCCGCGGCTCCTGGAACGCGATCGCCGTGCGCTCGTCGACATCGGCGACACCGGAGCCGTCCAGGCGGATCGTCCCCCGGGTGGGGGTGTCCAGCCCGCCGATGAGGCGCAGCAGTGTCGACTTCCCACACCCGGACGGACCGACGACGGCGACGATCTCCCCGGCGGCGATGTCCAGGTCGAGATCGCGGAGCACCTCGCGTCGCCCCTGCGCGAGCGGGAACGACCGCGCGATGCCGCCGAGGCGCACAGGCTGTGCGGAGCCCGTTGTCTTCGGGGCCTCAGCGGTGCGCGACGCAGGGGGCAGGAGGGCGGTCATGTCCCCATGCTGTCGGAGGCTCCGGAATGTTACGAATGCGGCCGTAATGTTGCGTCACGCAGCTGTTCCGCTGGTTTCCGGGCATACGAAAAGGGCCGCCACGCCCGCCGTGAGGCGGGGTGACGACCCTTTTCGGAGTGTTGCTTAGGAGTTGCCGCCCGAGAGCTTCTCGCGCAGAGCCGCGAGAGCCTCGTCATCGGCGAGCGTGCCGGCGCCGGCCGACTCGCTCGAGAAGGACTGGCCGCCGAAGTCGTCGCCGGCCGCAGCCTCGGCCTCGGCCGCCTTCGCGACCTGAGCCTTGTGCGCCTCCCAGCGAGCCTGGGCCGCAGCGTACTCCTGCTCCCATGCCTCGCGCTGGGCGTCGAAGCCTTCCTTCCACGCACCGGTCTCGGCGTCGAAGCCCTCCGGGTACTTGTACTCGCCGTTCTCGTCGTACTCGGCGAGCATGCCGTACAGGGCCGGGTCGAACTCGGTGCCGTTGGGGTCGACCGACTCGTTGGCCTGCTTCAGCGACAGCGAGATGCGACGACGCTCGAGGTCGATGTCGATGACCTTGACGAAGACCTCTTCGCCGACCGACACGACCTGCTCGGCCAGCTCGACGTGCTTGCTGGAGAGCTCGGAGATGTGGACGAGGCCCTCGATGCCGTCGGCGACGCGGACGAACGCACCGAACGGGACGAGCTTGGTGACCTTACCCGGCGTGACCTGACCGATCGCGTGGGTGCGGGCGAAGACCTGCCACGGGTCCTCCTGCGTCGCCTTCAGCGACAGGGAGACGCGCTCGCGGTCGAGGTCGACCTCGAGGATCTCGACGGTGACCTCCTGGCCCACCTCGACGACCTCGGAGGCGTGCTCGATGTGCTTCCAGGACAGCTCGGAGACGTGCACGAGGCCGTCCACGCCACCCAGGTCCACGAACGCACCGAAGTTGACGATCGAGGAGACGACACCCTTGCGGACCTGACCCTTGTGCAGGTTGTTCAGGAACGTGGTGCGCGACTCCGACTGCGTCTGCTCGAGCAGCGCGCGGCGGCTCAGGACGACGTTGTTGCGGTTCTTGTCGAGCTCGAGGATCTTCGCCTCGATCTCCTGGCCGAGGTACGGCGTGAGGTCGCGGACGCGACGGAGCTCGATGAGCGAGGCCGGGAGGAAGCCACGGAGGCCGATGTCGACGATGAGTCCACCCTTGACGACCTCGATGACCGTACCGGTGACGACGCCGTCGTTCTCCTTGATCTTCTCGACGTCTCCCCAGGCGCGCTCGTACTGCGCACGCTTCTTGGAGAGGATCAGGCGGCCTTCCTTGTCCTCCTTCTGGAGAACCAGGGCCTCGACCTCGTCGCCGACCTTGACGACCTCGTTGGGGTCGACGTCGTGCTTGATCGAGAGCTCGCGCGAGGGGATGACACCCTCGGTCTTGTAGCCGACATCGAGCAGGACCTCATCGCGGTCGATCTTCACGATCGTGCCTTCGATGATGTCGCCGTCGTTGAAGAACTTCAGGGTCTTCTCGACCGCGGCCAGGAAGTCCTCAGCAGATCCGATGTCGTTGATGGCGACCTGCTTGGTGGCCGGGGCGGTCGTTGCGGTAGTCATGTAGTGGGTTGTCCTTGTGAATGGATACTCGGGCTGCGGAGCATGGCCGCGCACGGCCGGGATGTGCTTCGCAGCAGGTGGATTGTGGTGTGTTCGTCACCTGGGCATGCGTGTACACGCCACGAGTGACAGTTCAGGCTACCAGAAGTTGTCGCCCGATGAAGGGGCGGATCTCCCGCAGCCGCTCTGTGGATAACGCCCGCGGCGACCTGCGCATTCCGCATACGGTGGCTCGGTGATGTCGCCCACTCCTCTCCGTTTCCTGGCCGTGCTGGCATTCGGCGTCTCGCTGCTCTCCGGATGCACCCCCGCTCCGGAGTCCACGCCGACCCCCTCCCCCGCGTTCACCTCCGAAGAAGAAGCCTTCGCCGCCGCCGAGGCCACCTTCTCCGAGTACATTGACGCGCTCAATCGCGTCGATACCCGTGATCCAGAGACCTTCGAGCGATTATTCGAGCTTTCCAGCGGGACCGTAGAATCAGCAGACCGAAAGAACTTCTCGCGAATGCACGCAGAGGGTCAGGTCCTGGCAGGAGAGACGCGCATCACCTTCTTCGAGGGGAAAGCGAGTGAGTCTCCGTTTGAACGCATCCGGGCGTCAGCTTGCCTCGATGTATCGAACGTCCGGATCACGAATCAGGACGGCAGTTCAGGGGTCTCCCCCGATCGCCCCGGCGTTTACGCCCTAGCGCTAATACTGTTGGCAGATCCGAATGGAGCTCTCACGGTCGACTCCGCCGACCCAATTGAGGACGTTCCGTGCCCGGGCTTGTAGTCGCATTCTTGCTTTTGCTGCCGTTCGCTTCTGGGGCCGACTCGCCTGGCTTCTCCGATTTTCTTGCCGGCACAGACGGTTCGACCGTGAACGTCTCCGCGTCAACGCACCCTTACATCCCGTCGCCGCGACCGGACCGCCAGCCCCTGTCCGCACCAGAACAAAAGCACGAACCGTGCCGGACAGATGACACGCCGCTGAGCCGCTCGTGCGGCATGTACGGGGTGCGGGTGACGAAGAAGGCGGGGCGAGCGCTCACGATCGAGGATCTCGCACAGTTCGCCCCCGCACCGGTAACGACCGCCGCCGAGCCGGGGAACGCGGGCGTCGCAGGTATGCCGACCAACTTCGTGGCGAAGGTCGCCACACACACGGCGACCGGTACCCTGCTCGACCGGCCGGTGACGGTGCGCTTCACCCCGGTCCGCGTCGTCTTCGACCACGGGGACGGCACGACGGCCACGACGCCCGACGGCGGCCGTACCTGGGAAGAGCTCGGCCAGGCGCCGTTCACGGCGACACCGACCAGCCATACCTTCGCGCATCGGGGTACGTACTCCACGAGCACCGTGGTCGTCTACACCGCGGAGGTCGACATCGGCGGAGGGTGGTTCCCCGTGTCCGGTGAGCTGTCCGTCGACGGACCGTCCCGGAGCGTCCGCATCTACGAGGCGACCACCGCACTCGTGGCACGGACGTGCGAAGAACGACCCGCGGCGCCGGGCTGCTGAGCACCTGATCTGGCACGCTCTACCCTGAACCCATGACCCGCGCCGAACGCCTCATGCTGCTCGACACCGCCAGCCTCTACTTCCGTGCGTTCTACGGCGTGCCCGACAAGGTGACGGCCCCCGATGGCTCCCCCATCAACGCTGCACGCGGATTGCTGGACATGATCGCCAAGCTGGTCACCACTTATCAGCCGACCCACGTCGTGGCCTGCTGGGATGACGACTGGCGTCCGCAGTGGAGGGTCGACCTCATCCCCAGCTACAAGACCCACCGGGTGGTGGAGGTCGTGACTGGCGCCCCGGACGTCGAAGAGGTCCCCGACCCGTTGGAGGCGCAGATCCCCCTGATCAGGGAGACGCTCGGGGCCATCGGCATTCCGATCGTCGGCGTCGCCGAGCACGAGGCGGACGACGTGATCGGCACGCTCGCAACGAACGCGCCGATGCCCGTGGACATCGTCACCGGCGACCGCGACCTGTTCCAGCTCATCGACGACGAGCGCGACGTGCGCGTGATCTACACGGCCCGCGGCATGAGCAACCTCGAAGTCGTCACGGACGCGACGGTCGTCGCGAAGTACGGTGTCCTGCCGACGCAGTACGCGGACTTCGCGACGATGCGCGGGGACGCGTCGGATGGTCTTCCCGGCGTCGCCGGCATCGGCGAGAAGACGGCGGCCACTCTGCTGCAGAAGCACGGCGACCTGCTCGGCATCCGGGAGGCCGCGGAAGCCGGTGAAGGTATGAGTGCCGGCATCCGCGCGAAGATCCTCGACGCGCAGGCCTACCTCGACGTCGCTCCGACCGTCGTCGCCGTCGCCACGTCGCTTCCGATCGCTGCCCCGGAAGTCGCCCTGCACGCCCTCACGTCGGAGGAAGCCGCAGAAGCAACGGCCCTCGCCGAGAGCTGGAACCTCGGAAGCTCGATGACACGCGCCGTCACCGCGGTCACCGCGGCCGCGAACCAGATCACCGAGGGCTGATCCGGCCGGACGTCACTCCGCCCAGGCGAGGAGACGCGAAAGCCCCCACGTGGTGACGATGCGTGACGCTGGAACGCCGGCACGCTCCGCCCGTTCGGCACCGTGGTCCAGCAGGGAGAGCTGTCCGGGGGCGTGTGCGTCGGAGTCGATGGAGAAGAGGCATCCCGCCTCCAGCGCGATCGCGATGAGCTCGTCCGGCGGGTCCTGACGCTCAGGACGGGAGTTGATCTCGACCGCCACCCCGTTCTCCGCGCACGCCGCGAACACCGCGGCGGCATCGAAGGCCGAGGGCGGGCGCGTGCCCCGGTCGCCCTGCACGAGCCGGCCGGTGCAGTGTCCGAGGACGTTCACCCGAGGATGCGAGACGGCCGCGATCATCCGCGCGGTCATCGCCCGTCCGTCCATGCGGAGCTTGGAGTGCACCGAGGCGACGACGATGTCCAGGTCCGCGAGGAGCGCATCGTCCTGATCGAGGGCTCCGTCTTCCAGGATGTCCACCTCGATACCGGCGAGCAGTGTGAAGCCGTCCCCCGACTGCGCCCGCACCTGCGGGATCTGCTCGCGGAGCCGCTCCGCCGACAGTCCACGCGCGACACGGAGGCGCGGGGAGTGGTCGGTGATGGCCTGGTACTCGTGGCCCTGCGCGCGGGCGGCAGCAGCCATCACCTCGATGGAGGTCGTCCCGTCCGACCACTCGGTGTGGGCGTGCAGGTCTCCGCGCAGCTTTCCGCGGAGCACCGACACCTTCTCCGGTTCGACGTCGCCGCGGAGCTCCACGAGGTACTCCGGCACCTCTCCGGCCTGAGCCTGCCGGATGACGGCGAACGTCGACTCGCCGATGCCCTTGGCCGCCCGGAGACGCGTCGGGTCGCCCTGCACGTCGGACGGAAGCTCCTGGAACGTGGCCGCGGCCTGGCGGAACGCCTTGGCCCGGTACCGCGACGCCCGCTCGCGCTCCAGCAGCGAAGCGATCTCGAGCAGCGCGTCGACCGGGTCCATGGTCACTCCTTCGGGGCAGCCAGCTCGCGGCTCACGCCGATCCACTGGTCGAGCTTCGCCAGCGCACTCCCGTCATCCACCGCCGCGGACGCCCGGGCGAGCCCGTCGCGGAGGCGCTCGAGGATCGGCCGCTGCACCTGGGTCGCGTCCTGGGACAGCTCGAAGGCGACGATTCCGGCGGCGGCGTTGAGGAGCACGATGTCCCGTACCGGCCCCTGCTCACCCGCGAGGGTCCGGCGGAGGATCTCGGCGTTGTGGGCGGGAGAGCCGCCGATGAGATCGGAGAGGTCGGCGAGGGGGATCCCCAGGTCGCGCGGGTCGAGGTCGTGCTCGTGGATGTCCCCGCGGGTGACCTCCCAGATGCGGCTGTGGCCGGTGGTCGTGAGCTCGTCGAGGCCGTCGTCGCCGCGGAAGACCAGCGCCGTCGCTCCCCGCGTGCGGAAGACGCCGGTGATGAGCGGCACCCGCTCCATCTGCGCCACGCCGACCGCGTTCGCCTCGGCGCGCGCCGGATTGCAGAGAGGTCCGAGCATGTTGAACACCGTGGGCACGCCGAGCTGCGAACGGACCGCGCCGGCGTGCTTGAAACCGGGGTGGAAGGCCCCCGCCCAGGCGAAGGTGATACCCGTCCGGTCGAGGATCGAGGCGACGGCGTCAGGATCGAGCGAGAGTTCCAGGCCGAGGGCACCGAGGACATCGGAGGAGCCGGACGCGGAGCTCGCGGCCCGATTCCCATGCTTGACGACCGGGATCCCGGTGGCGCCGATGATGACGGCCGCTGTCGTCGAGACGTTCACCGTACCCACGCGGTCCCCGCCCGTGCCGACGATGTCCAGCACGTCCGGAGAGACCGGAAGCGGCACGGCGGCTTCGAGGATGGCATCCCGGAAACCGACGATCTCGTCGATCGTCTCGCCCTTTGCGCGCAGAGCGACGAGGAACCCGGCGAGCTGCGCTTCGGAGACCTCGCCCTGCATGATCCGCCGCATGGCCCAGGTGGACTCCCAGACGCTGAGGTCGCGACGCTCCAGGAGAGATGTGAGCACGTCGGACCAGGTCAGGGAATCAGCCATGTGTGCGATCCTATCGGCGCAGAGAAAACGTGCAGTGCGATCCGGGCGGGCGCCCACGCGACGAAGGAACGGCGTTTCCCGCGTATTCACCGGGTATTCGCAGTGTTTTCTTAGGGTCCCCTAAGTCCTCGAAGGGCGAATCGAGGGTCGGGGGTGCAAGAATCACGCTCGCGGATCGGCCATAATGGAGGGGTGACGACCTCAGCGACGTATGCCCCGGCGGCGAGAACCATCAAGCGGCCCAACCCGGTAGCTGTCGGCACCATTGTGTGGCTCGGCAGCGAGGTGATGTTCTTCGCGGGACTCTTCGCGATCTACTTCACACTCCGCAGCACCTCACCCGAGCTGTGGGCCGACCGTACCGAGCTCCTGAACGTTCCGTTCGCGGCAGTGAACACGGCGATCCTCGTGCTCTCCTCCTTCACGTGCCAGATGGGCGTGTTCGCGGCGGAGGACCTGCAGCCGTACAAGATCGGCAAGGGACAGAAGAACGGTGCCGGCCGCCGTCGTCTGTTCGGCTGGGGCATGGTCGAGTGGTTCTTCCTCACCTTCGCCCTCGGCGCGATCTTCGTCTCGGGTCAGGTCTGGGAGTACGCCCAGCTGGTCGCCGAGGGAATGCCGATCCAGGCTGACGCCTACGCCTCGGCCTTCTACATCACCACCGGCTTCCACGCCCTCCACGTCACCGGCGGACTCGTCGCGTTCCTCCTGGTGATCGGCCGCGCGTACGCCGTCAAGAACTTCCGGCACAAGGAGGCGACCTCCTCGATCGTGGTGTCCTACTACTGGCACTTCGTCGACGTCGTCTGGATCGTGCTGTTCTTCGTTATCTACTTCCTGAAATAAGAGCGGAGCTGATCCCCGAGATGGCACGAGAGAAGAAGCGCCGTTCGAGCGGTCGTCGCAGCCCACTGGCGGCGGCCGCACTCATCGGAGCAGGCCTCATGATCACCGGTGCGGTGTACGCGGGCGCGACGGCGGCCTTCGCCGCCAACGACGCCCCCACGGCGTCGACGCAGCTGACGGTCGAAGACGGCGAGAAGCTGTTCACGGCCAACTGCGCCACCTGCCACGGCCTCGACCTGGAGGGCACCCCCAACGGCCCGAGCCTCTACGGCGTCGGCGAGCTGGCGGTGGAGTTCCAGGTGTCGACCGGTCGTATGCCGCTGCAGATGCAGGGACCGCAGGCTCCGCAGAAGGAGCCGCAGTTCACCGAGGAGCAGATCCTCGCGATGGCGGCCTACGTGCAGTCCGAGGCCCCCGGCCCGACGTACCCCGCTGACGAGATCATCGACGGCGAGGGCGACGTGGCGCACGGCGCCGAACTCTTCCGCGTCAACTGCGCGATGTGCCACAACGTGGCCGCCGCCGGTGGCGCTCTCACCGAGGGCAAGTACGCTCCGGCCATCACGGAGACCAGCGCGCTGCACATCTACGCGGCCATGGTCACCGGCCCGCAGAACATGCCGGTCTTCGGCGACATGAACCTGTCCGACGAGGACAAGCGCGACATCATCTCGGCTCTGCTCTTCCAGCAGCAGTCCGTCCAGATCGGCGGCTTCTCCCTCGGCTCGCTCGGACCGGTCTCCGAGGGCCTGTTCGTGTGGATCTTCGGTATCGGCGCTCTGGTCGCCATCACCGTGTGGATCACGGCGAAGTCCAACTGACGCTTATTCATCGAAGAGGAACGTACGAGGAGCACCATGGCACACGACGACGACTCGCAGGCTCTTGACAGGGCCTACCAGCCCTCTCCGGGGCTGGGTGTCGCAGTCAGCGATCCCGTGCAGAACCCCGGTCTTCCGCCGCACCGCGAGCGGATGACCGACAAGGACCCGCGCGCTGAGAAGGCCGCCGTCCGCACCGTCTACACGCTGTTCTACCTGTCGCTCGCCGGCAGCATCTGGGCGGTCGCCGCCTACATGCTGTTCCCGATCGAGAGCGGCGCTCTCATCGACATCCGTCAGAACAACCTCTTCATCGGTCTCGGCATCGCGCTCGCGCTGCTGGCTCTGGGCATCGGCGCGATCCACTGGTCGAAGGCCCTTATGTCCGACAAGGAGCACGTCGAGCTCCGCCACCCCACCCGGGGCAAGGACTCGACGCGTGAGGCAGCCATCAAGGCCTTCGCAGACGCCAACGAGGAGTCCGGCTTCGGTCGCCGCACGATGATCCGCAACTCGCTGTTCGCGGCGATCGTCGCGTCGATCATCCCCGGTGTGACGCTGTTCCGTGGCCTCGCCCCGCACTCCACGCCGGACGACCCCACCGCGGGCGACCCGGTCGCGCTGCTGAAGCACACGATGTGGGATGAGGGCATGCGCCTCGTCCGCGACCCCGACGGCACCCCCATCCGTGCCGCCGACGTCACGCTCGGCTCCGCTTTCCACGTGATCCCGGAGGATCTCGCGGAGCTCGGTCACGATGAGGGCTACCTCGAGGAGAAGGCCAAGGCCATCGTGCTGATGATGCGCCTCCGCCCGGAGCAGCTCATCGAGGCCGAGGACCGCAAGGACTGGTCCTACGACGGCATCGTCGCGTACTCCAAGGTCTGCACGCACGTCGGCTGCCCCGTCGCGCTGTACGAGCAGCAGACCCACCACCTGCTGTGCCCGTGCCACCAGTCGCAGTTCGACGTCACGGACCACGCGAAGGTCATCTTCGGCCCGGCCGCTCGGCCGCTGCCTCAGCTGCCCATCACCGTGGACGACGAGGGCTACCTCATCGCACGCAGCGACTTCACCGAACCCGTCGGCCCGAGCTTCTGGGAGCGCCATTGAGCACCGCAACGCTGTCCAAGGACGAGAAGGACACCAAGGCGCCTCTCGGCGGCCGCTTCGTCGGCGCCGCGTCGAACTACATCGATGAGCGCACGAGCCTCTCCGGCTTCGTCAAGGAGCTGGGTCGCAAGATCTTCCCTGACCACTGGTCGTTCATGCTCGGTGAGATCGCGCTCTGGAGCTTCGTCGTCGTGTTCCTCTCCGGAACCTTCCTGACGTTCTTCTTCCAGGCGTCGATGGTGGAGACCCACTACACCGGCGCCTACGCCCCCATGCGCGGAATCGCGATGTCGTCGGCCCTCGAGTCGACCCTGCACATCTCGTTCGACCTCCGCGGTGGCCTCCTGGTCCGCCAGATCCACCACTGGGCCGCGCTCGTCTTCATCGCCGGCATCGGCGTGCACATGCTGCGCGTGTTCTTCACGGGCGCGTTCCGCAAGCCGCGCGAGCTGAACTGGGTGATCGGCTTCGTGCTGTTCATCCTCGCGATGGCCGAGGGCTTCACCGGTTACTCGCTCCCCGACGACCTGCTGTCGGGTAACGGTCTGCGCATCATCGACGGCATGATCAAGGGTCTCCCGCTGATCGGCACCTGGACCTCGTTCCTCCTCTTCGGCGGCGAGTTCCCCGGCACCGACATCGTGGGTCGCCTGTACACGCTGCACATCCTGCTGCTCCCGATGCTGGTCATCGCCTTCATCGCGGTGCACCTGATGCTCATGATCATCAACAAGCACACGCAGTTCGCCGGCCCCGGCCGCACGAACGACAACGTCGTGGGCTACCCGATGATGCCGGTCTACATGTCCAAGATGGGTGGCTACCTGTTCATCGTCTTCGGCACCATCGTGCTGATCGCGACGTTCTTCCAGATCAACCCGATCTGGAACTACGGCCCCTACGACCCCTCCCCCGTCTCGGCCGGTACGCAGCCGGACTGGTACATCGGGTTCGCGGACGGCGCGCTGCGCCTGGCACCGTCGAACTGGGACATCGTGTTCCTCGACCACACCTGGTCGTTCGGAATCCTGGCCCCGGTCGCCGTGCTCGGCCTGTTCATCGTCATCGTCGCGATCTACCCGTTCATCGAGGCGTGGGTCACCGGCGACAAGCGTGAGCACCACATCGCCCAGCGTCCGCGCAATGCGGCCACCCGCACCGCGATCGGCGTCGCCGGCGTCATCTTCTACGCGGTCCTGTGGGCGGCGGCCTCGTCCGACCTCATCGCCACGCACTTCATGCTCACCATGGAGGGCGTGATCCACACGCTGCAGGCGCTGCTGTTCCTCGGCCCGATCATCGGCTACTTCGTCACGAAGCGCATCTGCATCGCGCTCCAGAAGAAGGACCGCGAGATCGTCCTGCACGGCTTCGAGTCGGGCCGCATCGTGCGTCTCCCCGGCGGCGAGTTCATCGAGGTGCACCAGCCGGTCGACGTCTACGACCGCTGGAAGCTCATCGACGTCGACGGCTACGAGCCGCTGGTCGTCCGCCCGAACGCCAAGGGCCGCATCCCCTGGACGGAGAACCTCCGTTCGGCGATGTCGCGCTGGTTCTTCGAGGACCGTCTCGCCCCGCTCACGCAGGCCGAGATCGACGCGGCTGACGCGCACCAGCATCACGTCACTGCGGGGAACGAGGAGGCGGAGGCCGCCGAGATCCAGGGAGCTCACGAGCGCGCCGGGTTCCCGGACGCGCCGCTCACCGTCGACGAGACGCACGTCGACGAGACGCCGAACACGCCCAGCACGGTGATCTCGACCGAGCCCGTCAAGAAGCCTCGGAAGAAGAAGTCGGAGGACGACGAGTAAGTCGTCACTCCCCTTCGATGAAGGCCTCGTCCGATCGGACGGGGCTTTCATCGTTCTCCCCCGATGAGAGGATCGTCTCATGTCTTCGGCCGTCCGCCTGCTCCGTGCTCCCCTCCTCGCCGACGCGCTCAAGGCATCCGGCGCCGCTCCGACGGATGTCATCGGCACGCGGGTCCTGGTGGCCTCCTCCGCGCAGCGGGACCTCGTCACGGCCTGGGACGTCATCCACGCCGCTTTCGGCGCTCACGACGTCCCCAGCACCCTCCTCGGCGTGACCGTCCTCGGCTACGACGACCAGCTCGTCGAGATCGAGGCGATCGCCGCTCTACCCGCGGAGCGTGCATGACCGTCCTCATCCGACACGCGACGGATCAGGACCATGCCGTCCTCGAGGAGATCGAGCGCGCCGCTGACATCCTTCTGACCGATCGCTTCGGTGCCGAGGACTGGCCCCCGCCGTCGACAGCCGACGACCGCCGGCGCGCCGAGGGGTTCGTCATGGTGGCCACCTGCTCCCCTACGGCGGAGCCTGCCGGCGGACATGATGAGGTGCCGGTCGGGTTCGTGCAGGTACTGGAAGGACCCGGGTACGCCCATCTGGAGCAGCTGTCCGTCCACCCCGCCTCCGGTCGCCGCGGGATCGGTCGCGCCCTCGTCCTGGCGGCCCAGAATGAGTCCCGCCGGCGGGGTCGCACGCAGCTCACGCTGCGGACCTACGCGGATGTACCCTGGAACGCCCCGTTCTACTTCCGCTGCGGCTTCACGGAGTCCACGCCGGACACCGACTTCCTCCGCGAACTCGTCGCCGTCGAAGAGCGTCTCGGCCTGACCCGGTACGGGCGGCGGATCCAGATGACCGCGGCGCTCTGACCGACTACGACGGCAGGATTCGCGCGACGCGCGACGGTATTCCTCGGTCGTCGGCGCCCGCACATCCCTAGCCTGGGCTCATGATCGATCGCCTCGACTACTTCGCCGCCCGACTCGCCTTCGAGACCGACCCCAGCGACGTGCACGCCGACCGTGCCGCCGGCCGCGCACTGGTCGTGGTCGACGTCCGCTCGACCGAGGCATTCGCCCAGGGGCGCGTGTCCGGCGCGCTCCACATGCCTCACAGCGAGATCGCCCACCGTGCCCCGGAGGAGATCCCGGCGGACGCCGAGGTCGTGGTCTACTGCTGGAGCCCCGGATGCAACGGCGGCGTCCGCGGCGCGCTCGAGTTCGCTCGTCTCGGCTATCGCGTGCGCGAGATGATCGGCGGCTTCGAGTACTGGGCCCGCGAGGGATATCCCATCGAAGACGCCGAGGGTGTGCACCACCGTCCCGTCGACCCGCTGACCGGAATCCCCCGCGTCCGCACCCACGTGTGAACTGTTCACAGGAACGACGAAGGCCCCCGGAGTGATCCGGGGACCTTCGTGGTGCGAGGAGACTCAGCGGGCGAAGTTGCCGCGGTAGTACTCGTAGACCCAGCCGACGATCGCGACCACGAAGATCGCGAGGCCGATCGGGAGCAGGAAGTGACCGACCGCAAGACCCACGACGAAGACACCCGCCGAAGCCGCGAGGACGAGCGGCCACCAGGACCACGGGCTGAACTCGCCGAGCTCGGGGTCACCGTCGTCGATGTCCGACGTGAGGATGTCCTCGGGCAGCTCACCGTTCTGCGCCTTGTGCGTCCGGTCGAGGTAGAAAGCGACCATCGCACCCATGAAGGCCGAGAAGAACAGGGCGACCGTGCCGACCCACTCGATCTGGTTCACCAGCGGAAGGCCCGGGTGAGCCAGGATGTTCCAGCCCGTGTAGACGACGCCGACGAGGGCGAAGAACGCGGTGAGGACCCACCAGATGATGACGTTGTCGCGCATGGCTCAGTGGCCCTCTCGCTCGCCGGGTGCGGTGGTCGCGAACTCCGCGGCCTCCGGGTGGTTTAGGTCGAAGGCCGGACGCTCACTGCGGATGCGCGGGATCGACGTGAAGTTGTGCCGCGGCGGCGGGCACGACGTGGCCCACTCGAGCGAGGCGCCGTAGCCCCAGGGGTCGTTCACCGTGACCTTCGGCGCCTTGCGCGCCGTGATCCAGACGTTCAGGAAGAACGGCAGCATCGAGGCGCCGAGGATGATCGCGCCGATCGTCGAGACCTGGTTCTGCCACGTCCAGCCGTCCGCTGCGGAGTAGTCCGCGTAGCGACGCACCATGCCGTCGACACCGAGCCAGTGCTGGATGAGGAAGGTCATGTGGAAGCCGACGAACAGCATCCAGAAGTGCACGTAGCCGAGGCGCTCGTTCAGCATGCGACCCGTCCACTTCGGCCACCAGAAGTAGAAGCCGGCGAACATCGCGAACACGACCGTACCGAACACCACGTAATGGAAGTGCGCCACGACGAAGTAGCTGTCGCTGAGGTGGAAGTCCAGCGGCGGGGCCGCGAGGATCACACCGGTGAGGCCACCGAAGACGAACGACACGAGGAAGCCGAGCGAGAACACCATCGGGGTCTCGAACGTCACCGAACCGCGCCAGAGCGTTCCGATCCAGTTGAAGATCTTCACACCGGTGGGCACCGCGATGAGCATCGTCATCAGGGCGAAGAACGGCAGCAGCACGGAGCCGGTGACGTACATGTGGTGCGCCCACACGGCGACGGACAGGGCCGCGATCGCGATCGTCGCGTAGACCAGGGTCTTGTACCCGAAGATCGGCTTCCGGCTGAACACCGGGAAGATCTCCGAGACGATGCCGAAGAACGGCAGCGCGATGATGTAGACCTCGGGGTGGCCGAAGAACCAGAACAGGTGCTGCCAGAGCAGGACACCGCCGTTGGCCGGGTCGTAGATGTGCGCACCGAGCACGCGGTCGGCGGCGGCGGCGAAGATCGCCGCGGCCAGGACCGGGAAGGCCATCAGGATCAGCAGGCTGGTGATGAGCGTGTTCCAGCTGAAGATCGGCATGCGCCACATCGTCATGCCGGGAGCACGCATCGTGATGATCGTCGTGATGAAGTTCACCGCACCGAGGATGGTACCGAAGCCCGAGATGCCGAGACCGAGCATCCAGAGGTTTCCGCCCGCTCCTGGCGAGAACGACGCGTTGGCCAAGGGCTGATACGCGAACCAGCCGAACGAGGCCGCACCCTGCGGGGTGAGGAAGCCGGCGACCGCGATAGTCGACCCGAACAGGAACAGCCAGAAGGCGAAGGCGTTCAGACGCGGGAACGCGACGTCCGGAGCGCCGATCTGCAGCGGCAGGATCGCGTTGGCGAATCCCGCGAACAGCGGCGTCGCGAACATCAGCAGCATGATCGTGCCGTGCATCGTGAACAGCTGGTTGTACTGCTCCTTGGTCGGGACGATCTGCATCCCCGGAGCGAACAGCTCGGCGCGGATCACCAGCGCCATCACGCCACCCAGGAGGAAGAACATCACCGAGGCGATGAGGTACATGTACCCGATCGTCTTGTGGTCCGTGGAGGTGATCCACTTGACGACGATGTTGCCCTTCTGCTCGACGCGCGAGGAGCTCATCAGAGCAGCCTGGCGCGCGGGCAGGGTGGTGGGACGGGAGCGAGGTGCCTCGTCGGTGCGAGGAGCTTCAGTGGTCGACATGGCTTACTCCTCTCCTTCCTCGGTGTCGGTCTTCCCGGAGGTGCCGGGGAGGTTCGAGAGACGGTCGTACGCGTCGGTGATGTCCCCGGTGTTGCCCTCTTCCTCGAGGGTCTCGAGGTAGGCGTTGTACTCGTCCTGCGAGACGACCTTCACGTTGAAGAGCATCATCGAGTGGTACTCGCCGCAGAGCTCGGCGCACTTGCCGGCGTACTCGCCCTCACGGGTGGGGATGAAGGACCAGGAGTTGTCCTTCCCGATGAACATGTCCTTCTTGTAGAGGAAGTCGATGATCCAGAAGGAGTGGATGACGTCGCGCGACTGCAGGTTGATGGTGACCTTCTGGTCGACCGGCAGCACCAGGGTCGGCAGCTCCGCCTGGTCGATGTTGCCTTCCGCGTCGGGCTGGGCCTGGATGCCCATGGTCCACACGGTGTCTTCCTCGGTCTCACCGTTGTACTGGAAGTCCCACGCCCACTGCTTGGCGATCGCGGTGATCTCGACGTCGGGGTCGTCCCACTTCGTCTCGATCTCGGTCTGGTCGCGAGCCGTGAAGAAGAACATGCCCAACACGAGGATGAGCGGCACGATCGTGTAGAAGATCTCGATCGGCATGTTGTAGCGCATCTGCACCGGGAGGCCGGTCTGGCCCTTGCGGCGGCGGTACGCGATCGCAGCCCAGGCCATGAGGCTCCAGGTGACGACACCGACCGCGAGGAGCACGATCCAGGAGTTCACCCAGAGGGACGACACGCGCTCCGTCTGGTTGGTTGCTGCCGGACCACCATCCACGAAGCCCGGAAGAAAGCCGTTCAGCTCGGTGGGAGTACATCCCGCCAGAGCCACAGCTGCCACAACTCCCACAGGGAGTGCGGCCCAACGAAGGCGGCGTTTCGAGGGCACGATGCACCTTTCAGATCGCGGACAAGGCATGTCCAAGTCTAGAGCAACCTCACACCTGATTCATGCCAACCATGCAGGTTGAGAAGCGGAACGGCCGCCGTCACGCGAGGTGACGACGGCCGTTCGCGGGAAGAACGTGTCAGTGGAAGCTGTCGCCGCAGGCGCAGCTGCCCGCCGCGTTCGGATTGTCGATGGTGAAGCCCTGCTCCGAGATGGTGTCCTTG
The DNA here is from genome assembly GCF_900105335.1 of Microbacterium paraoxydans. Lineage (NCBI taxonomy): Bacteria > Bacillati > Actinomycetota > Actinomycetes > Micrococcales > Microbacteriaceae > Microbacterium > Microbacterium paraoxydans. The sequence goes on from NZ_LT629770.1 coordinate 743,812, forward strand.
AAGTCGATCGAGGCACCGTCGAGGTAGGGAACGCTCATGTTGTCGACGATGACCTCGACACCGTCAAAGTCGACGGTCTCGTCGCCTTCGAGGTACCGCTCGTCGAAGTAGAGCTGGTAGATCAGGCCCGAGCAGCCGCCGGGCTGCACGGCGACGCGCAGACGGAGGTCATCGCGGCCCTCCTGCTCCAGGAGGTTCTTCACCTTCGTAGCAGCGGCGTCCGTCAGCTTGACGCCGTGTGCGCTTGTGGTCTCTGCGGACAGGGTGGTGTCGCTCATGTCGCTCCTCATGACGGGCCGGGTACGGGCTCTCCGACGATTCTACCGCCGGTGGGGACGGAAGGCTCAGATCTCCCGCGCGTTCATACGGGCGAGCAGCAGGGCCTCGGTCGCCACCGCGTGCCGGAACGTGTCCAGGTGCAGCGACTCGTTGGGGCTGTGTGCGCGGGAGTGCGGATCCTCCACGCCGGTGACGAGGATCTGGGCCTCCGGGAACTCCCGCACGAGATCCGCGATGAACGGGATGGACCCGCCGACGCCCAGGTCCACCGGAGCGACGCCGTACCCGTCGCGCATCGCGCCGCGGGTGAGGGAGACCGCCCACCCGCTCGTGTCCACGAGGAAGGGGTTGCCGAGGTCCACATCGGAGAAGGTCAGCTCGGCACCGAAGGGCGCGTGTGCACGGAGGTGGCGCTCCAGAGCCTCGTAGGCATCCTGACCGGACTGCCCGGGGGCGACACGGGCGCTGATCACCACGGTCACCTCCGGGAGCAGGGTGTTCGAGGCTGAGGCGACGCTCGTCGCATCGATGCCGATGACCGTGACGGAGGGCTTGTTCCAGATACGGCTGAGGATCGTGCCGTCGCCGATGGGCGTCGTCCCCGGGAGGAGCCCGGCCTCGTCGCGCAGTGTCTCCTCGGTGTACTCGGGCGTCTCGGCATCCCGAGCGGTCATCCCCTCGACCGCGACGGAGCCGTCCTCGTTCCACAGCGTGGCGAGGAGTCGCACGGTCGCCATCATCGCGTCGGGAACCGCGCCACCGAACATCCCGGAATGGGACGCGTGGTCGAGCGTGCGCACCTTCAGGGTGAAGCGTGCGTTGCCGCGGAGGGACACGGTCAGGCCCGGCGTGACGGAATCCCAGTTGCCCGAGTCAGCGACGACGATCGCATCGGCGCGGAGGGCCTCCTTGTTGTCGGAGAGGAACTGTGCGAAGGAACGCGAGCCGTACTCCTCCTCCCCCTCGATGAACATCGCGATCCCGAGGTCGAGGTCGTCTCCGAGCACCTCGGCGACCGCGCGGATCGCGCCGATGTGGGCCATGATGCCGGCCTTGTCGTCCGCGGCGCCGCGTCCGTACAGGCGGCCGTCACGCACCGTCGGCTCGAATGGCGGCGTCTCCCACAGGGCGTCGTCCCCCGGAGGCTGCACGTCGTGGTGGGCGTAGAGGAGGATCGTCGGCTTCCCGTTCCGCGCCGCGCGCGTCGCGAGGACGGCGGGCTGGCCCTGCTCGTCGGTACCGGGGATGTCGGCACGGAGTACCTTCACCTCGTCGAACACCCCGGTGCCGCGCGCGAGCGTGGCGACGGCGTCGGCGCTGCGCTCGAGCTGCGTCTGGTCGAAGGCGGGCCAGGCCATGCCGGGAATGCGCACGAGGCTCCCGAGGTCCGACAGCGCGGAGGGGATGCCGGTGGCGACCGCTTCGAGGACGGCGGCGTCGGACTCGCTGGGAAGTGCAGGTGAGGTCATGCGAGTAATCTTAAGGCGACCCACCCCAGCGAACCGAGGAACCTCGTGGCCACTACCCCCGCCTCCCCTTCGACGAACGACGACGCCCCCCAGACGCCTGCCGTCGGCAAGGGACGCGCGACGCCGACCCGCGCCGAGCAGGAGGCTGCGCGCCGGCGCCCCCTCGTGGCGAACACCAAGGAGGCGAAGGCGGCGGCTCGCGCCGAGCTCAACGAGCGCCGCGCGAAGGCGCAGGCCGGCATGGCCGCCGGCGAGGAGAAGTACCTCCCCGCGCGTGACAAGGGCCCGCAGCGCCGGTGGGTGCGCGACTACGTCGACGCCGGCTGGCACCCCGCCGAGTTCGTGATGGGCGTCATGGTGCTCGTCATCCTGGCCTCGCTGCTGCCGACGAACATGATGATCTCGTTCTACGCGTACCTGTTCATGATGGCCTACCTCGTGATCGCGATCGGCGGCATGATCCTCCTCGGCATGCGGGTCAAGCGCAAGGCGGCCGCGAAGTTCGGCAAGGACCGCGTCGAGAAGGGTCTCGGCTGGTACGCCGGCATGCGGGCTCTGCAGATGCGCTTCATGCGCCTGCCCAAGCCGCAGGTCAAGCGCGGGCAGTACCCCGACTGACCAGTCCTCGGTTGATCTCGCGGCCCCAGAACGGGCCGCGGTAGAGGAACGCCGTGTAGCCCTGGACCAGGGTGGCTCCGGCATCCAGACGCTCCTGCACATCGGCGGCCGTCTCGACACCGCCCACCGCGATCACGCAGAAGTCCTCGGGGACCGCGGCACGGACGACCCGGAGCACCTCCAGCGATCGTTTCTTGAGCGGAGCACCGGAGAGACCGCCCGCACCGGCCGCCTCGACGACGGCCGCATCGGTGCGCAGTCCGTCACGGCTGATCGTCGTGTTGTGGGCGATGATGCCCGCGAGCCCTTCCTCGACGGCGAGCCGCGCGATCGCGGTGATCTCGTCATCCGGCAGATCGGGGGCGATCTTCACGAGCAGCGGAGTGGACCCGGCCGCGTCACGGACGGCTCGCAGCAGCGGCGCCAGGGTCTCCACCGCCTGCAGACCCCGCAGCCCGGGAGTGTTCGGCGATGAGACGTTGACCGCGAGATAGTCGGCCAGCGGAGCCAGGCGGGTGGCGGAGGCGACGTAGTCGGCGACGGCGTCCTCGACGTCCACCACGCGGCTCTTGCCGATGTTCACGCCGATCACCGTGTCGGGGGCGCCGCGGCGAAGGCGGGCGAGACGACGGGCTGCGGCATCCGCGCCCCGGTTGTTGAAGCCCATGCGGTTGATGACCGCCCGGTCCTCGACCAGCCGGAACAGGCGCGGCTTCGGGTTGCCCTCCTGCGGGACAGCCGTGACCGTGCCGACTTCAACGTGGCCGAAGCCGAGCGCCGCGAGTCCGCGAACCCCGACGGCGTTCTTGTCGAACCCGGCCGCGATGCCGAACGGCGACGGGAACGTCAGCCCCAGGGCCTCGACGCGAAGCGAAGGGTCAGGGCGGGTCATCGCGCGGGTGGCCCACGACAGCGGCGGCACACCGAGTACGCGGATCACCGCCATGCCGGCGTGGTGGGCGAACTCGGGGTCGAAGCGCGACAGGACGGCGCGGAAGAGCAGCGGATACATCCCTGCCAGATTACCGGTCCGCCGCCTCCGCCTTCGCGTGGTCGGCCCGGAGGTCGCTGATCGCGGATTCGAAGTCCTCGAGCGAGTCGAACGCCTGGTAGACGCTCGCGAAGCGGAGGAAGGCGACCTCGTCGAGCTCACGAAGCGGCCCCAGGATGGCGAGGCCGATCTCGTTCGTGTCGAGCTGGGAGACGCCGGTCTGTCGGACCGCCTCCTCCACCCGCTGCGCGAGGATCGCGAGGTCCGCCTCCGTCACGGGACGCCCCTGGCAGGCCTTGCGCACGCCGGAGATGACCTTCTCCCGGCTGAAGGGCTCCATGACGCCCGAGCGCTTGATGACGTTGAGGCTCGCCGTCTCCGTCGTGGAGAACCGTCCTCCGCATTCCGGACACTGACGGCGCCGACGGATCGAGAGTCCGTCGTCGCTGGTGCGGGAATCGATGACCCGGGAGTCGGGGTGACGGCAGAAGGGGCAGTGCATCTGACAGATCCTACGCGGTGAAGCGGGCCTCGATCGCCTCGCCGTGGGCCGGGAGCACCTCGGTTTCGGCGAGCGCGACCACGCCCTCCCGAACAGCGGCCAGGGCCGAGCGGTCGTAGGAGACGACCTGCTGTGGGCGGAGGAACGTGTAGGCGCCCAGGCCCGGTGCGTAGCGGGCCTGACCGCCGGTGGGCAGCACGTGGTTGCTTCCGGCCATGTAGTCACCGAGGCTGACGGGGGTCTGGTCGCCGACGAACACGGCACCGGCGCTCGTGAAGGCGGCTGCCGCCTCCTCCGCATCCGCGAGGTGCAGCTCCAGGTGCTCCGGGGCGTAGGCGTTGCTGAACGCGGCCGCCGTCGCTCGATCGTCCACCAGCACGATCGCCGACTGCGGGCCGGACAGCGCAGCCCCGACGCGTTCGCTGTGCCGCGTGCGCGCAGCCTGCTGCTCGACCTCTGCGCGGACCTGCTCCGCGATCTCCAGGGCATCCGTCACGAGGACGGCCGAGGCCTGCTCATCGTGCTCGGCCTGGCTGACGAGGTCGGCGGCGATGAGGCGAGGGTCGGCGTCGGCGTCGGCGACGACGAGGATCTCGGTCGCGCCGGCCTCGGAGTCGGTGCCGACCACCCCGGCGACGGCCCGCTTCGCCGACGCGACGTAGTTGTTTCCGGGTCCCGACACGACGTCGACGGGATCGAGCCCCAGGCTCGCGACACCGTGGGCGAGCGCACCGATGGCTCCGGCTCCGCCCATCGCGTAGACCTCGGAGACCCCGAGCAGCGCCGCGGCGGCCAGGATGGTCGGGTGGACGCGACCGTCCTGGTCCGCCTGCGGCGGCGAGGCGAGGGCGATCTGCTGCACCCCCGCGACCTGCGCGGGGACGACGTTCATGACGACGCTCGACGGGTAGACGGCCTTGCCCCCGGGGATGTAGACCCCGACACGGGCCACCGGCTGCCAGCGCTGCGTGATGGTCGCTCCCTCGCCGATCCTCGTCACCTGCGGTGCGGGGACCTGCGCGGCCGAGGCCAGGCACACACGTCGGATGGCCTCTTCGAGGGAAGCGCGGACCGTCGGAGCCAGGTTCGACAGCGCATCCGCGAGGTGTGCTTCCGGCACCCGCACAGCGTGCCCGGTGACCCGGTCGAACCGCTCCGCCTGCTCCCGCAGCGCGTCCTCGCCGCGATCCCGCACGTCGTCGACGAGACGCGCGGCGGTGTCGAGCGCCTCGGCTCGTGCCTGGGTCGCGCGCGGAACGGCCGCGAGCATGTCAGCGGGCGAGAGCTCGCGCCCCCGCAGATCGATCGTGCGCATGTCAGCCCTTCGTGATGCCGGCGATGTCGTGGAGATAGCCGATGCGGCCGTCATCGTGGCGGACGACGAACGCCCCGCCCCGATCCTCGATGACGAGCGCCCAGGCGGTCGGACCGATGCGGAAGATCGGCTCTCCGCGTTCGTCGTGCACGTCGCGCTCGGTCGGGGCGAGGATCCAGAAGGGCTGCGCCTCGGGCGTGTTCCGACGCGGAGCGGCGGCCTGGTGATCGTCGATGACGGAATGCACCGCCGTCACGTCTTCCGATGCCGGTTCCTGCGCGGCCGCGAGTTCCTCCTCGGAGAGCGCCTTGGCGCCCAACAGTGACTCGATGCTGCCGGTGTCGGAAACGATCTCCGGCTGCTCCCCGCGGGACCGCCGCGAGTAGACCGGGGTGTACTCGTCTTCCGCGGAGACCGGCACGGTTCCGGTTCCCCCGCCCGAGGCATGCGCGGTGAGAGGGACGCGATCCGCGCCGTTCGCCGACACGTCACGCGTGTCGGTGTCGGTGTCGCGGAGATCGGCGGCGGCGTCCGCGTCACCGGTGCTTTGCTCGGCATCGGCGTCGGAGATCACGGCTGTCTCGCCCTCGGCCGCCGCAGCGGGAGACTCGGCGGCGGCAGGGGCCTCAGCGGCGGATCCGCTCGACGTCGCCTCGGGACGCGGCCGTGCGATCACCGGGCGCACCGGATTGGCGTTGCGGTGCGCGAGAGTGACGAGCCGCCCCTGGAAGTCCTCCTTGAGGCCCGGGATGAGCGGGGCGAAGACGGTGAGCACGACGAGCGCGGTCGAGGTGATGACCTGCACGACGGCGTTCCAGGGCAGACCCCAGTTGCCGGTGGAGATGACGGCCGACAGGGCGAGCCACAGGTTGCCGGCCCACACGCACGCCGAGACCGAGAAGGCCACGGAGGCGAACTGATCGATGCCGAGCGACCCCACCCGGCGGATGCCGTCGGGTGAGAACCGCCGGAGGACGAGGAGGAACACGGCGACCGTCGGCACGCCGATCGGCAGGATCCACTGGATGCCGATGCCCCAGAGCGAGATCCCCCCGCTGAGCGGGAAGAAGGACACGAGGAAGGAGACCAGCCAGACTCCGACGATCAGGAGCTCGCGCAGCGTGAATCCGAGGATGCCGTACTCCGGCGTGACCTCGTCGTCGTAGAGGACGCCGTCCTCATCGCTGAACACCGCTTCGGCGTCCGGCTCGGGAAGATCCGTGCTCATAGTCGTCCTTTCCTCATCGGCGCACCACATCTTTCCGGTGCTCTCGACGGCTCCCGATCCTACCCGCTCACCCCAGACAGGTTGGTCCGAGCAGTGACTTGAGGTCACCGAAGAGGTCGGCGGAGACCTTCACCGGCATAGGCACCTCGAACACCTTCGCTGTGCCAGCGCGATGCACGCGCAGCAGTACCTCGGTGTCCCCGCTGTGCCGCCGGAGCACCTCGGCCAGCTCCGTCATGACCCGTTCCGTCGCGCGCTGCTCGGCGAGGACGAGAGACAGGGGCCCTGCTGCATCGAAGGAGCCGACGTCGGGGGCGAAGGCAGACTGGGCATGCAGGTTCAGGCCGTCATCACGCCGGGAGACGCGCCCGCGCACGGCGAGGATCGCATCCTGCTGCAGAGTGTGCTGGAACTCGAGGTACGTCTTGCCCATGAACATCACGGTGACCTCGCCGTTGAAGTCCTCCACGGTGATCATTCCGTACGGGTTTCCGCTCGCCTTCGCCACACGATGCTGGACACTCGTGACGAGGCCGGCCACGGTGACCTGATCGCCGTCCTGCAGGTCCTCGGAGTTGTTGAGGTCGTGGATGGAGATCGAGGCATGCTTCGCGAGCGGGACCTCTAGACCAGCCAACGGGTGGTCAGAGACATAGAGGCCGAGCATCTCCCGCTCGAAGGCGAGCTTGTCCTTCTTGATCCACTCGGGACGAGGGGGCACTTTCGCGGGTGCCGCCTCCTCCATGCCGTCGTAGAGACTGTCGAAGTCGAAGCCGATGGCGCCCTGAGCCTCGTTGCGCTTCCGGTCCACCGCCGCCTCCACGGCGTCTTCATGGATCTCGAGGAGGGCCCGACGGGTGTCACCCATCGAGTCGAAGGCCCCGGCTTTGATCAGCGACTCGACCGTGCGTTTGTTGGCGACGTGCAGCGGCACCTTGTCGAGGAAGTGATGGAACGAGGTGAACCGCTCGTCCTTGCGCGACTGCACGATGCCGTCGACGACGTTCGTGCCGACGTTGCGGACGGCGCCGAGGCCGAAGCGGATGTCATCGCCGACGGCCGCGAAGAAGTTGATCGACTCGGAGACGTCCGGCGGCAGCACCTTGATGCCCATTCGGCGGCACTCGTTGAGGTAGAGCGCCATCTTGTCTTTCGAGTCGCCGACGCTCGTGAGGAGTGCGGCCATGTACTCGGCCGGGTAGTGCGCCTTGAGGTAGGCGGTCCAATAGGACACGAGACCGTACGCGGCGGAGTGCGCTTTGTTGAAGGCGTAGTCCGAGAACGGCAGGAGGATGTCCCACAGCGCCTTGACCGCTCCTTCCCCGAAGCCGCGCTCGGTCATTCCCGCCGCGAACCCCGCATACTGCTTGTCCAGCTCGGACTTCTTCTTCTTTCCCATCGCGCGGCGCAGGATGTCGGCCTGACCGAGGCTGAACCCGGCCACCTTCTGCGCGATGGCCATGACCTGCTCCTGGTAGATGATGAGTCCATAGGACTCCTCCAGGATCTCAGCGAGCGGTTCCGCGAGTTCGGGATGGATCGGGGTGATCTCCTGCTGCCCGTTCTTGCGCAGCGCGTAGTTGGTGTGGGAGTTCGCACCCATCGGCCCCGGACGGTACAGCGCGATGAGGGCCGAGATGTCGCCGAAGTTGTCCGGCTTCATGAGCCGCATGAGTGAACGCAGCGGCGGACTGTCGAGCTGGAAGACGCCGAGCGTGTCGCCGCGGGCCAGCAGCTCGTAGACGGCGGGGTCATCGAGACCGAGGTGCTCGAGATCGAGCTCCTCACCGCGGTTCATCCGGATGTTGTCGAGCGCGTCCGAGATGATCGTGAGGTTCCGGAGGCCGAGGAAGTCCATCTTGATGAGGCCGAGGGACTCGCACGACGGATAGTCGAACTGCGTGACGATCTGGCCGTCCTGCTCGCGGCGCATGATCGGGATGATGTCGAGCAGGGGTTCCGACGACATGATGACGCCGGCGGCATGCACGCCCCACTGTCGCTTCAGCCCCTCGAGGCCGAGGGCCCGATCGAAGACCGTCTTCGCTTCGGGGTCGGTCTCGATGAGGGCGCGGAACTCGCTCGCCTCCTTGTAGCGCGGGTGCGCAGAGTCGAACATGCCGTCGAGGGGCATGTCCTTGCCCATCACGGCCGGGGGCATGGCCTTGGTGAGTCGCTCGCCCATGCTGAACGGGAAGCCGAGGACGCGACCGGCGTCCTTGAGCGCCTGCTTCGACTTGATCGTGCCGTACGTGACGATCTGCGCGACGCGCTCGGACCCGTACTTCCGGGTCACGTACTCGATGACCTCGCCGCGACGACGGTCGTCGAAGTCGACGTCGAAGTCGGGCATCGAGACGCGGTCCGGGTTGAGGAACCGCTCGAAGATCAGACCGTGCTCGAGAGGGTCGAGGTCGGTGATCTTCATCGCATAGGCGACCATCGAACCGGCACCGGAGCCACGTCCCGGACCGACCCGGATGCCGTTGTCCTTGGCCCAGTTGATGAAGTCGGCGACGACGAGGAAGTACCCGGGGAAGCCCATCTGGAGGATGATGCCGGTCTCGTACTCGGCCTGCTTGCGCACCTTGTCCGGGATGCCGTTCGGGTACCGGTAGTGGAGGCCCTTCTCGACCTCCTTGATGAGCCAGCTGTCCTCGGTCTCGCCGTCGGGGACCGGGAACCGCGGCATGTAGTTCGCCGAGGTGTTGAACTCCACCTCGCAGCGCTCGGCGATCAGGAGCGTGTTGTCACAGGCCTCCGGGTGGTCCCGGAAGAGCTGCCGCATCTCGGCCGCGGTCTTGATGTAGTACCCGTCGCCGTCGAACTTGAAGCGGTTCGGGTCGTCGAGCGTGGAGCCGGACTGCACGCACAGCAGGGCTGCGTGGGCGTCGGCCTCGTGCTGGTGGGTGTAGTGCGAGTCGTTGGTGGCCACGAGCGGGATGCCGAGGTCTTTCGCGAGCCGCAGCAGATCGGTCATGACCCGGCGCTCGATCGACAGGCCGTGGTCCATGATCTCGGCGAAGTAGTTCTCCTTGCCGAAGATGTCCTGGAACTCCGCCGCAGCCGCGCGGGCGGCGTCGTACTGCCCGAGCCGCAGCCGCGTCTGCACCTCTCCCGACGGGCACCCCGTCGTGGCGATGAGCCCCTTGCCGTATGTCTGGAGCAGCTCGCGGTCCATACGCGGCTTGAAGTAGTAACCCTCCATGCTCGACAGCGAGCTCAGCCGGAAGAGGTTGTGCATGCCCTCCGTGCTCTGACTCCACATGGTCATGTGGGTGTACGCGCCCGAACCCGACACGTCGTCGCTGCGCTGGTCCGCCGAGCCCCACTGCACGCGGGTCTTGTCGCTGCGGTGCGTGCCCGGAGTGACGTAGGCCTCGAGACCCACGATGGGCTTGATGCCGGCGTTGCGGGCCGCGTTGTAGAACTCGAACGCCGCGAAGGTGTTCCCGTGGTCCGTCACCGCGATCGCCGGCATGCCGTAATCGGCGGCCGCCTGCGTCATCGCGTTGATCTTCGCAGCCCCGTCGAGCATCGAGTACTCGCTGTGCACGTGCAGGTGGACGAAGGAGTCGGATGCCATGCTTCGAGTCTACGTTCGGCCCCGGACACGAGGAGGCGTCGGCTCCCGGTTCACGCTTTCTCGCGGAGGTCCAGCCGCATGAGCACGCGAGGGAAGCCGTCGAGGACGGAGCCCGTGTCCGCCGCCTTCGCGAACCCCGCGCTCTCGAAGAGACGCCGCGTCCCGACGTACGCCATCGTGAGGTTCACCTTCGCGCCGGCGTTGTCGACCGGATACCCCTCGATCGCGGGTGCGCCCCGATCGCGCGCGTAGGCGACCGCGCCCTCGATGAGGGCGTGGGAGACACCCTGTTTGCGATGCCCTGGGCGGACCCGGAAGCACCACAGTGACCACACGTCGAGGTCGTCGACATGCGGGATGAGACGATTGCGCGCGAAGCTCGTGTCGCGTCGAGGGTGCAACGCCGCCCAGCCGACCGGCTCGTCGTCGAGGTAGGCGAGGACGCCGGGGGGAGGATCCTGGTGGCAGAGCTCACGCACCCGCTCGGCCCGTGCGGGACCGCGAAGGGAGACGTTCTCCTTGTTGCCGATCCGATAGCTCAGGCAGAAGCAGACGTTCGACGTCGACTTCTTCGGACCCACGACCGCGGCGACGTCATCGAAGACCGTCGCCGGGCGCACCACGATGCTCATGTGGTCAGTGTGGCGGACACCCCGGACACCGGCGCGCTGACGCCCCGGCGGATGAGCTATTCCCCGCGCAGCACGTCCAACGCGTGCTGGAAGTCCTCCGGATAGGGCGAGGCGAACTGCACCCACTCCCCCGTCGTCGGATGGGCGAATGCCAGCTGATGCGCGTGCAGCCACTGCCGCGTGAGTCCGAGGCGGGCGGAGAGCGTCGGATCGGCGCCGTAGAGCGGGTCCCCGACGCACGGGTGCCGGTGCGCCGCCATGTGCACGCGGATCTGGTGCGTACGACCCGTCTCCAGATGGATCTCGAGCAGAGAGGCACCGGGAAACGCCTCGAGCGTCTCGTAGTGTGTCACGGAGGGCTTCCCGTCCGGGACGACGGCGAACTTCCAGGAGTGGTTCGGGTGCCGACCGATCGGCGCATCGATCGTGCCCACGAGCGGGTCCGGATGCCCCTGCACCACCGCGTGATAGATCTTCTCGACCGTGCGCTCCTTGAACGCGCGCTTGAGGGCCGTGTACGCGGACTCGCTCTTGGCGACGACCATGAGCCCGCTCGTCCCGACGTCCAGCCGGTGCACGACGCCTTGACGCTCCGGCGCGCCGCTGGTGGCGACGCGGAACCCGGCGGCGGCGAGAGCGCCGACGACCGTGGGTCCCTCCCACCCGAGCGAGGGGTGGGCAGCGACCCCGGTCGGCTTGTCCACCACGACGATGTCATCGTCGTCGTAAACGATCCCGAGTTCGGGCACCGCGATGGGCACGATCTTCGGCCCCTCCTTCGGCTCCCACTCGACGTCCAGCCACGCACCGCCGCGCAGGCGGTCCGACTTGTCGAGGGTGACGCCGTCCAGGCGGACGCCGCCGGATGCGGCCACCTCCGCCGCGAAGGTCCGCGAGAACCCGAGGAGCTTGGCGAGGGCGGCATCGACCCGCGTACCGTCGAGCCCGTCCGGGACGGGCAGCGAACGCGACTCCACGGTCAGCGCTCCTCGGACGCCGCAGCCGCCTCGGCGTCCTCGTCGGTCTCGATCGGGGCGTGGTCTCGCTCTCGCGTGCCGTCGAACCGCAGCCCGAAGACGACGAGCAGAGCCACCGAGATCATCCCGGTGACGATGAAGATGTCGGCGACGTTGAAGATCGCCGGCATCATCCACGGCATGGAGATCATGTCCACCACTTCCCCGACCGGGAAGCCGGGGGCCCGGAAGAGACGGTCCGACAGGTTGCCGAGCACCCCTCCGAGCAGGCACCCGAGGACGACAGCCCAGAGACGCGACCGCAGTCCGAACGCCTTCCAGACGATGACGCCTGCGACGACCGCGAGGGCGATGGTGAAGATCCAGGTCACGCCCGAGCCGAGGGAGAACGCCGCACCGGGGTTGCGCACGTAGTAGAGCTGCAGGAACTCTCCGAGGACCGGGACCGCCTCGTGGAGCGGCAGATTCTCGATGGTGAGGTACTTCACAAACTGATCGGCGGCCAGCACGACCGCTGCGAGAATCGCAACGATCGCACCGGCCGCCGACCGACGAAGGGGACGACGTCCTGACAAGAGGGCGCCTTACAGGCCGATCGCGGAGACCGGCGTGGAGTCCGTGGACGCCGACTTCTCGTCGAGCTCGCGGAGCTGACCCTCGATGTAGCCGCGGAGCTGCGAGCGGTAGTCGCGCTCGAAGTTGCGCAGCTCCGTGATGCGCGCCTCCAGCGTGTTGCGCTCGCGCTCCAGGCGTGCGGTCTCCTCGCGCTGCTTCGCCTCGGCCTCCGTGCGGATACGTGCGACCTCGGCCTCGGCCTCGGAGATGAGCTGGTTGCGCTTGGCCTCACCCTCGGCCACGTGCTCGTCGTGCAGACGCTGCGCGAGCTCGATGATGCCGGCGGTCGCGGTCGCGGAGCCGGTCGGTGCGGCGTCGGCGGCGGGAGCCTCGGCGGCGGCCGGGGCGGGAGCAGCGGCTTCCGGCTCGGCGGCAGCGGCGGGAGCAGGCGTGGAGCCCGACTCATAAGCGGCGAGCTTCGCCTTCAGCTCGGCGTTCTCCTCGAGGGCCTTGCGCCACTCGATGACGATCTCGTCGAGGAAGTCGTCGACCTCGTCCGGGTCGAAGCCGTCCTTGAAGCGGACGTGCTGGAACTGCTTGGTGACGACGTCATCCGGGGTAAGTGCCATGGGTGGCTCCTCTTTCGATGAGTTCGATTGCCAGTACCGATGTATGGCGTGTTCGTGATGTGGCGCGAACCCGGGGCGCGCACCTGGGTGCCAGCATAGCCCCCGAGCCTTGGGGTCGCGATGCCACGACACCCAGGCTCGGTGAACTCGCCGCCGTCACCGGGCGCGACACGCGGGGTGGTCAGCGGATGAACAACCGGACGATGTTCATGAGGATCAGGACGACCAGAAGGGTCAGCGCGAAGCCGAAGTCCAGCGAGAGCTGACCGATACGGAGCGGCGGGATGATCCGCCGGAAGAACCGGATGGGCGGATCGGTGACGGTGTACACCGCCTCGGCGGCCACGAGACCGAAGCCCTTGGGACGCCATTCCCGATTGAACATCGGGATGTAGTCCAGGATGAGCCTCGCGAAGAGCACGAGGATGTAGACCAGCAGCACCAGATGAACGATGCTGGCGAGGACCGAGACCAGCTGCACGGTCTACGAGTGGTCGAAGCCCGCAGACTCGGCGTCTGCGTGCGCGATACCCCCGTGGCCGGACACCGCGATGTTCTCCGGCGAGAGCAGGAATACCTTGGAGGTCACCCGCTCGATCCGGCCGTAGAGGCCGAGGGAGAGACCGCTCGCGAAGTCGATGAGGCGGCGCGCGTCGGCGTCGCTCATCTGGGAGAGGTTGATGATGACCGGGACGCCCTCGCGGAAGCTCTCCGCGATCAGCTGGGCGTCGCGGTACTGCTTCGGGTGGACGGTGAGGATCTCGTTCACGGCTCCTGCTGCGGGCTGGCGGACGGCGACGGGACGACGGAGGGGCGTGACGGGAGCCGGAGCCGGCTCTTCGCGCTCACGCTCACGCTCACGCTGGGCGCGGGCGGGCGCCGGCGTCTCCTCTTCGTAGACCTCTTCCTCGTCGGCGAGGCCGAGATACACCATGGTCTTCTTCAGCGGGTTACCCATCGTGTCCTCCGGTTCGAACGTTTCGGGCTGGTCTTGTCACAGGTTAACCCCGGGCGGGGCGCGGTCCCGTGATTGCGGAACCGATCCGCAGGTGTGTCGCGCCGGCGGCGATGGCCTCGGCGAAGTCGCCGGTCATCCCGGCGGAGATCCACGTCGCGTCGGGAGCGACGGTCCGCACGTCGGCGGCGATGTGGTGCAGACGGGCGAAGGCGCGCGCGGGATCCTCGTCGAGGGGCGCGACGGCCATCACACCACGGAGCCGCAGCGAGGACAGGCCGAGCACGTGCTCGGCCAGCGCCACGGCTGACGCCGGCGCCACGCCTCCCCTGCCCTCATCCTCGGTGAGATTCACCTGGACGAGTACGTCGAGCACCTCGTCGGTCTCGGCCGCACGGTGCAGGGCGTCCGCGAACCGGTCACGGTCCACGGAATGCACGACGTCGGCGCTCCGCCTGATCGCCGCGGCCTTGTTCGTCTGCCCCTGCCCGATGAAATGCCACTCGAGGTCGAGGCCGGAGAGCTCGCCCGCCTTGGCGGTGAGCTCCTGCTGCCGGTTCTCCCCCACCGCGTGCACTCCGAGAGCGTGCAGATCGCGCACCAGGGAGGCGGGGTGGAACTTGGTGACGACGATCCGGGTGATCTCCTCGGGGGACCGCCCGGCGGCACGCGCGGCGTCGGCGATCTTCTCGTCGATCGCCGACAGCCGCGCGGCCAGGTCCGATGGCGCCGAAGCGCCGACCGGTGTCGTCACTTCAGGAATTCGGGGATGTCGATGTCGTCGTCGGCGAAGGCCGGCTCGATGCTCGTCGTCGGCGTGCGCGGTGCCGTCGGCGCCGGGGCGGGCTCGGGCGTGCTCTTCTCGGCCGCAGGCTCGGAGGTCTCCGACAGCGCCACCTCGGGAAGGGACGCGGTGGAGGGACGCGAGACGACCATCGGGTCCAGCCGCAGCGAGGGCTCGCCGCCGTCGAAGCCGGCGGCGATCACGGTCACCCGCACCTCGTCGCCGAGCGTGTCGTCGATGACCGTGCCGAAGATGATGTTGGCCTCCGGGTGCGCGGCCTCCTTGACGAGGTCCGCGGCGTCGTGGATCTCGAAGATGCCGAGGTTCGAGCCACCCTGGATCGACAGCAGCACACCGTGCGCGCCTTCGATCGAGGCCTCGAGCAGCGGCGACTCGACGGCGAGCTCCGCCGCCTTGATCGCGCGGTCGGCGCCGCGGGCCGAGCCGATGCCCATCAGGGCGGATCCCGCTCCCTGCATGACCGACTTCACGTCGGCGAAGTCCAGGTTGATGAGACCGGGGGTCGTGATGAGGTCGGTGATGCCCTGCACACCGGCGAGGAGGACCTGGTCGGCAGTCGCGAACGCCTCGATCATCGAGATGCCGCGGTCGCTGATCTCGAGCAGACGGTCGTTCGGGACGACGATGAGGGTGTCGACCTCTTCCTTCAGCTTCGCGACGCCCGCCTCGGCCTGGCTCTGGCGACGACGCCCCTCGAAGGAGAACGGCTTCGTCACGACACCGATGGTCAGCGCACCGATCGACTTGGCGATGCGGGCGACGACGGGAGCACCACCGGTTCCGGTGCCACCACCCTCTCCGGCGGTGACGAAGACCATGTCGGCACCGGTCAGGGCCTGCTCGATCTCCTCCGCGTGGTCCTCTGCGGCGCGACGACCCACCTCGGGGTCGGCACCGGCGCCGAGACCGCGGGTGAGCTCGCGGCCCACGTCCAGCTTGACGTCGGCGTCGCTCATGAGCAGCGCCTGGGCGTCGGTGTTGACGGCGATGAACTCGACTCCGCGGAGACCGAGCTCGATCATGCGGTTGACGGCGTTGACGCCGCCACCGCCGACGCCGACGACCTTGATCACGGCGAGGTAGTTCTGGTTCTGGCTCATGGCCGGCCTCCGATTAGTAGAGCCTGGAAGGGGTGAACCTTAAACCTCAACTAGAGGTGTAAAGTATTTCCCGGTATTGCGTTCTCTCAGATCGAAGGTATGCGCCGCCTGGCCGCGCACGCGCAGCGACATGGGCGTGTCGCGCCATTCCCGCCGAAAGAGATCAGCCGACGACCGCCACGTCGGGAGACGTGACGTCGATCGACGAGGCATCGGGGTTCTTCACGAGCGCGGCGGAGAGTGCGAGCGCCTTCAACCCCGAGTCCTCCTGACTCCCCCACACGACCGTGAGGCCGGAGTCGAGGGTCAAGGTCACGTCGTCCGCCGTCGAGGCCCGCACGCCGGTGAGTGTCTTGCGGATGTCCGCCGGGAGCGCTCGGACGACGAGCCCGGCGCTGCGGAAGGCGGCCGAGTCGACCCCGCCCTCCACCTCCACCAACGGCTGCCCCGCCGGGCGCTGGGCTGTCGTCGAGAGAGCGACGCCCGCTGCGTCCACGAGGGTGAAGCCGGCACCCGACTCGACCACCCCGATCGGCGTACGCTCGACGATGCGCACGGTCAGGTCGTGCGGTGGACGTGCTTCCAGGGCATACGTCTCGATGAGCGGGAACGTCAGCAACGCCGCCTTGACCCCGCTCGTATCGACCAGGGCGAGCGGCGTCCCGAGCTGGTCCGCGAGGGCGCCTTCGATCACCGCGGGATCGATCGTCGTGGTGCCGGTGACCGTGATGCGCTGCACAGCGAAGAGCGGGCTGTAGGCGGCGGCGACACTCCCCCCGATCAGCAGCGCCACGGCCCCGAGGGCGCTCAGCCAGACGATACGACGCCGGCGGGATCGCTGGGTGAACCGACGGATCTCCGCCCGGAGCGCCCTGCGACGGGCGCGCGCGGCGCGCCAGACATCCATGGACGAACGCGGGACCGGCCGTTCCTCGGGCATCACTGCGGCGGACCCGACCGGCGAGGCGTCTCCCCCCTCGTCCGGCGACGGCAGCGGGGCGGGACGCCGGCGGAGGGTCCGTTCGGACGCGTCGTCCGTCTCCCCCGGAGTATCCGGAGCGCTCGGGAGTGGGGGCGGCCGGCGCATGGGCTACGCCCCGTCGGTCCGGCGAAGTGACTCCAGCACCTGCGGGATGATCTGGTAGACGTTGCCGCAACCGAGGGTCACGACGAAGTCGCCCTCCTCCGCGACCGATGCCGTGTAGTCGGCCGCCTCCTGCCAGTCGGCGACGAAGTGCACGCGGGAAGCGTCCTGGAACGCGCCGCTCACCAGCTCACCGGTGACGCCGGGCACCGGGTCTTCCCTGGCGCCGTAGACGTCCAGCATCACGGTGTGGTCGGCGAGCTCCTCCAGGACGTCCGCGAACTCCTGGTACATGTGCTGCGTCCGGGAGTACGTGTGCGGCTGCTGGATCGCGATCAGCCGGCCGGAACCCGCCAGGCTGCGCATGGCCTCCAACGCGGCGCGGACCTCGGTGGGGTGATGGGAGTAGTCGTCGTAGACCGTGACCCCGCGCTCCTCACCGTGGCGCTCGAGACGACGGACGGTTCCCGCGAAGCCCTCGATGGCGCGCACGGCGTCGCGGAGCGGGTGGCCGAGCGCGAGGAGGACGGCGACCGCTCCCGTCGCATTGATCGCGTTGTGCACGCCGGGGACCGCGAGCTGCATGCGCTCGGTCTCCCCTCCGTGCGAGACGACCGCCGCGACGGGGCCCGCGGTGACGATCTCGCTGACGCGGACATCCGCGTGCTCGGCCTGACCGAACGTCAGGACCCGCGGGTGGGACAGCCCTGCCAGGACCCTGAGCGCGCCGGGGTCGTCGCTGGAGATGACGACCGCCTCCGACGCGGCATCCGCGAACCGCACGAAGGCGTCGTGGAAGGCCTCGTCGGAGCCGTAGTGGTCGAGGTGATCGGGGTCGACGTTCGTGATGAGCGCCACAGCCGTGTCGTAGAGGAGGAAGGTGCCGTCGGACTCGTCCGCCTCGATGACGAAGAGGTCGCCGCTCCCGGTCGCGCTGGACGTGCCGAGCTGCTCGATGACGCCGCCGTTGACGAAGTGCGGATCGGCGCCGAGGTCACGCAACGCGGTGACGATCATCCCCGTCGAGGTCGTCTTGCCGTGCGCACCCGCCACCGAGACGAGGCGCCGCGTGCCGATCAGCCAGTGCAGCGCCTGAGACCGGTGGATGACGTGCAGGCCCCGCTCCTTGGCGGTGACGAACTCGGGGTTCTCCGGCCAGATGGCGCCGGTGTGCACGACCGTGTCGGCGTCGCCGAGGTGGGCGGCATCATGACCGACGTGGACCGTCGCACCCGCCGCGGCCAGCGCCCGCAGGTTGTCGCTGTCGGCGCGGTCGCTGCCGGAGACGCGGATGCCCGCGTCGAGGAACATCTTGGCGAGTCCGCTCATCCCGGATCCACCGATGCCGATGAAGTGCGCGGCGGTGATCGTCTCGGGGATGGGGAGGGAGAGGTCGGGTCTGATCATGTCCGCTTCAGTCTACTTTTCGTTCTCGTCCGGGCGGCGGCGTCACGCCGCACCGAGGGCACGATCGATCATCGCCACGACGTTCTCGGTGCCGGTGCGGGTGCCCGCGGTCTCCGCCGCCTCCGCCATCCGACGGATGCGGTCGGGATCGCCGAGCAGCGGCACGACGATCCGCCGGACGGCGTCGCCGTCGAAGGTCGCGTCGTCGAGGAGCTGCGCGGCACCGGCGGCCACGGCCGATCCGGCGTTCAGACGCTGCTCTCCGTTGCCCACCGAGTACGGCACGTACAGCGCGGGGATGCCGAGCGCGCTGATCTCGCTCACCGTGGCCGATCCCGAACGCGACACGATGAGGTCGGCCAGTGCGAACGCGAGATCCATGCGGTCGACATACCGGCGGAGGGCGTAGCCGGGCACTCCCGGGTCGGCGAGGTCGCTGCGCTCCCCGGTGACGTGCAGCAGCTGCCAACCGGCAGCGAGGATGTCGCGCCAGGAGTCCGCGAGGGCGTCGTTCAACCGCTGCGCTCCGAGCGAGCCGCCGAAGACGAGAAGGACAGGACGATCGGCATCGAGTCCGAAGTACTCGGCCGCCTCGGCCCGCTGTGCCGCCCGGTCGAGCGTGATGACCTCGCGCCGCAGCGGCATGCCGACCACCTCGCTCCCGCGGAGCGGCGTTCCGGCGAACGCGACGCCCACGCCCGCGGCCGCACGGGCACCGAGCACGTTCGCCAGCCCGGGCTTCGCGTTGGCCTCGTGGACGACGAAGGGCACGCGCTCGCGACGCGCGGCCACGTAGGCGGGTGCGGAGGCGTAGCCGCCGAAGCCCACCACGACGTCGATGCCGTGCTGCCGGATGTGCGCACGCACCTGGGCGATCGCCCGGCGGAACCGCGCGGGGAACGCCGCGGCCTGCGCGTTCGGGCGCCGCGGGAACGGCACCTTGTCGACGATGAGCAGCTCGTAGCCGCGCTCGGGGACGAGGCGGGACTCCAGGCCTTCGGCCGTGCCGAGCACGAGGATCGTCGCGGCGGGGTCGCGCTCACGCAGCGCGTCGGCGACAGCGAGCAGCGGATTGACATGGCCGGCGGTGCCACCGCCGGCGAGGAGGTACGAAGTCACCTCGCGACCCTACCCCGCTCGGCTGACTGCTTCTCGGCGACCGGGATGGTCCGCGCGAAAGCCAGCAGGACACCGCAGGCGATGAGCACGGCCAAGAGCGCCGTCCCCCCCTGGGACATGAAGGGAAGGGGCACGCCCATCACGGGGAAGACCCCGATGACCACGCCGACGTTCAGCACGGCCTGACCCACGATCCACACCGTGATCCCCCCGGCCGCGACGCGGATGAACGGGTCTGACGTCTTGCGGATGACATGGAAGACACCCACGGTGAAGAACGTGAAGAGGGCGAGCACGACGATGCAGCCGATCAGCCCCAGCTCCTCGCCGACGATCGCGAAGATGAAGTCGTTGCCGGCGGCGGGGAGCCACCCGTACTTCTCCTGGGAGTTGCCGAGGCCGAGTCCGAAGACACCGCCGGAGGCCATGCCCCAGATGCCGTGGATCGACTGGTAGCAATCGTTGTAATAGAGCGTCATGTCGTCGCAGGTGGCGGTGATGCGCCGCATGCGGTCCTTGCTGGAGAGCGCATAAGCGAGGACAGCAGCCACGCCCAGGATCATCGGGATGATGAACAGCCGCAGCTTCACCCCGGAGAAGAAGAGGCAGCCGAGGAGGATGAGGACCAGCACCATCGCGGTGCCGAGGTCCTTACCCGCGAGCACGGTGCCGATCGCCAGCGCGCCGACGGGGACGACGGGTATGAAGACGTGGTGCCAGGTGCCGAGCATGGTCTGCTTGCGCAGCAGGACCGCGGCGATCCACAGGGCGAGCGCCAGCTTGAGGAACTCGGACGGCTGCATCTGGAAGCCCGCCACCTGGATCCAGTTCCGGTTTCCGCCGTCGGCGACGCCGAGTGGAGTGAACACCAGGAGCTGCAGGGCCACGGCGCCGAACAGCGCCGGCCACGCCATGCGCTTGAGGAACGCCACGGGGAAGCGGCTGATGAGGAACATCATCGGGATGCCGAGCAGGGCGAACACACCTTGCCGGAGAGCGCCGTCCAACGGGTTCTGCGCCTTGGCCACCGCCGTCGCGCTCGTCGCGGACAGCACCATCACGAGACCGAAGATCGTCAGGAGCAGGGCGGTCGACGCGATCAGCAGGAACTCGGTCGACACCGGGGTGAACCGGCGTCCGAGCGAGACCCGTGCCGCGAGGCCTCCCGACTCAGACCGCGGAGGGCGAGCCACCTGCGTCATCGGCGCTCCCCCGATCGATCCATTCCCGCACCGCCTCGGCGAAGCGGTGGCCCCGATCCGCGTAGCTGGAGAACTGGTCGAAGGATGCAGCGGCGGGAGCGAGGAGCACGGTGCCCTCCCCGTCGACGATCCCCGCCGCGATCTCCACGACGCGGTTCATGACCTGTCCAGTGTCACCAGCTTCGACCTCGAAGACCGGCACCGTCGGCGCGTGTCGCTCGAATGCCGCGACGACCGCCGCGCGGTCCACGCCGATGACGACCGCCGCGCGCGCGGTCGCGCCCGCGTCGGCGACGAGATCGCCGATGTCGACGCCCTTGAGATCGCCGCCCACGACCCACACCGCTCCGGGGTACGCGCGCAGCGACGACGCCGCCGCGTGCGGGTTCGTCGCCTTGGAGTCGTCGACCCAGGTGATGCCGGCATGCCGGGCGACCACCTCGATGCGGTGCGCGTCCAGGCGGAAGGTCTGCAGTGCGCCGTGGATCGCCTCGGGCTCGACTCCGAGGGAGCGGGCGAGAGCACTGGCGGCGAGGATGTTCTGCACGATGTGCGGGGCCGACAGTCCTGCGGCCTCCAGGTCGGCGACCGTCGTCAGCTCCAGGGCGCTGCGCGCGCGGTCGTCGAGGAAGGCCCGATCGACGAGCAGCCCCTCCACGACGCCGAGGTCGCTCGGCCCGGGGATGCCGAGGTCGAAGCCGATGGCACGAGCACCCTCGACGACCTCGGCCTCCTCCACCATCCGACGCGTGGCCTCGTCGGCCTTGTTGTAGACGCAGGCGACGCGGGTGTTCCGATAGACCAGGGCCTTCGCGTCGCGGTAGGCCTGGGCGCTGCCATGCCAGACCAGATGATCGTCGGCGAGGTTCAGGCAGACCGCGGCGTGCGGGAAGAGCTCGCCCTCCGGGCGCGACAGGCCGAGATACCAGAGCTGGTGACTGGAGAGTTCGACGACGAGCACGTCGAAGCCGGCGGGGTCCCGCACCGCGTCGAGCACGGGGACGCCGATGTTGCCGCATGGTGCGGCCCGGAGCCCGCCGGCGACGAGCAGCGTCGCCGTGAGCTGGGTCGTGGTCGTCTTGCCGTTGGTGCCGGTGATGAGCACCCAGTCCGCCGGCGTGCCGTCCGCGCGGAGGACCTTGTCGCGCACCCGCCAGGCGAGCTCGACGTCACCCCACAGGGCGATGCCCTCGTCCTGGGCCCAGCGGATGACCGGGTGCGCCGGAGCGAACCCCGGGGACGCGATGACGACCTCGGGTGCGAACGCCGTCAGCGCCTCGGGCACGGCGTCGAGCGGTCCGAGCTCCAGCCGTGCGCCGATGACGGGCAGAAGGCGGGCGTACTCCTCCTCCGCGGACTCGCTGAGCACGAGGACGTCGGCACCGAGCTCCGCGAGGGTGTCGGCCACGGAGAAGCCGGTCATGGAGAGGCCGAGGACGGCGACGCGCAGGCCGCTCCAGTCGGCGTGCCAGCTCGTCAGCCCGGCCAGACGCTCAGCCGACACGGGTCAGCCATTCGACGTAGAAGAGCCCGACGGCCGACACAGCGAGAAGACCCGCGATGATCCACATGCGCACCACGATGGTGACCTCCGACCAGCCCCGCATCTCGAGGTGGTGGTGGAACGGGCTCATGAGGAACAGCCGCTTGCCGCGGGTGATCTTGAAGTAGGCGCGCTGCAGGATCACGGATCCGGAGGCGAGCACGAAGACGCCGGCGATGATGAGGAGCAGCAGTTCGGTGCGGGTCATGACCGCCATCGCGGTGATGACGCCGCCGATGGCCATCGAGCCCACGTCGCCCATGAAGACCTTCGCCTTCGGGGCGTTCCACCACAGGAACCCGATGAGGCTGGCGGCGAACGAGGCCGAGATGATCGCGAGGTTGAACGGGTCGCGCACCTCGTAGCAACCGCCGAGGGAACCGGGGTCTCCCCCGATGCAGGGCTGCTTAAACTGCCAGAACGCGATGAGGCTGTAGGCGCCGACGACGATCACGCCCGCGCCGGCGGCGAGGCCGTCGAGGCCGTCGGTGAGGTTGACGCTGTTGGAGGTCGCGACCCCGATGATCGAGATCCAGGCGAGGTAGAGGATCCAGCCCAGGATGACGCCGAACGCGAAGAGGTTCAGCCAGGTGATGTCCCGGAAGAGGGAGATCGACGCGCTGGCCGGCGTCTGCCCCCACTTGTTCGGGAAGTTCAGCGCCACGATGCCGAAGGGGATCACGACGATGAGCTGACCGATCACCTTGCGCCACCCCGACAGCCCGAGGCTGCGCTGGCTGCGCACCTTCATGTAGTCGTCGATGAACCCGACCACGCCGAAGCCCACCATGAGCCAGATGACGAGGATCGCGGACAGCGCCGGCGTCTCCCCGCTGACGAGGACGCCGGTGAAGTAGCCCACGATCGAGCCGAGGATGAAGATGACCCCGCCCATCGTGGGCGTGCCGCGCTTGGCCTCGTGGCTGGGGTTGCCGGCGGCTTCCGGGGTGCGGATGACCTGCCCCCAGCCCCACTTCCGGAAGAGCCGGAGGAAGACGGGAGTCAGGAAGAGAGTGAAGGCGAGCGAGATGGCCGCCGCCATGATGAGGGACCTCACGAGAACAATTCTCCCAGACGATCGCCGAGATGCCGGAGGCCCACGGAGTTGGACGACTTCACGAGGACCCGGTCACCGTCGCGCAGCTCGGTGCGGAGGTACTCGAACGCGGCGTCCTGGTCCGGCAGATGCACGGCCTCGCTGTCCCACGACCCCTCGCCGACGGCGGCGAGGTAGAGCCGACGGGCCTCAGGCCCGACGACGACGATGCGCCGGATGTTGAGGCGCACGGCGAGCAGACCGATGCGGTCGTGCTCTTCCCCGGCGCTCTCGCCGAGCTCGCTCATGGCACCGAGCACGGCGACGGTGCGCTCGTCCGGTCCGGTGATCTGCGCGAGCGTCCGCAGCGCGGCCGCCATCGAATCGGGGCTGGCGTTGTACGCGTCGTTGATGATGCGGACGCGGTCGTTGCCCAGCGGCTGCATGCGCCAGCGCTCGGCGATCTCGACGGTCTCCAACCGGGACACGGCCTCCGATGGAGCCACGCCGAGCTCCACGGCGGCGGTGATCGCGGCGAGGGCGTTCGTGACGTGGTGGGCCCCGAGGACGCGCAGCCGCAGCGGCAGCTCCTCTCCCGCGGCCTCGATCACGCACTGCGTTCCGGAGGCCGACACCTCGATGTCCCGCGCGTGCACGGCGGCCGCGGCGGACTGGCCGAAGCCGACGACCCGGAGGCCGCGGCTCTCCGCGAGCTCCCGCATCGCCCAGACGCGGGGGTCGTCGGCGTTGAGCACGGCGGTGCCGGGCACGCGGGCCGCGGCGACGAGCTCGGACTTGGCCTTCGCGGTGGCCTCGATGCCGCCGAAGCCCCCGGCGTGCGCCATGCCGACCATGAGCACGACGACGAGGTCGGGCTCGACGAGGCCGGCGAGCCGCGCGATGCTGCCTGGGGCGGCGGCGCCGAACTCGCTCACGAGGAAGCGGGTGTCATGCGTGACGCGGAGCATCGTCACCGGGGCGCCGACCTCATTGTTGAAGGACTTCACCGGAGCGACGGTCTCACCCTCGTCCTCGAGGATGCGGGCGAGGAAGTTCTTGGTCGTCGTCTTGCCGTTGGAGCCGGTGATGCCGACGATGCGGAGGTTCCCGCCGGCGCGCACGCGCGCCACGACCTCGCGGGCGAGGTCGCCGAGCGCGGCGACGGCATCGGGCACGACGATCTGCGAGACATCGACGTCGACCGGGTGCTCGACGATCGCCAGCACGGCACCGGCTTCGACGGCGGCGCCGACGAAACGGTGCCCGTCCGTCTCGGCACCGGGCTTGGCGACGAAGATCGAACCCGCCTCCATGGTGCGGGAATCGGTGTCGACGATGCCGTCGACCACCGTCTCCGGCGTGTGCTCTCCGGCCACGCGCAGTTCACCACCGATGGCGGCAGCGATCTCAGCGAGCGTCAGGGCGATCATGTCATCTCCATGCGCGGCTCTCGCCGGCTATCCGAACTTGGGGAGGAGCGCGTCCATCGGGACAGAGGACGGCATCACGCGATAGGTCTTCATCACCTGCGTCATCGCCTTCTGGAAGGCGGAAGCGGTGGCCGCGGACGATACAACCTTAGTCGGCTCGTCGAGGGTCACCACGACGACGTACTGGGGGTCGTCGACGGGAGCGAAGCCCACCATGCTGGTGTAGTACACGCCGGCCTTGTAGCCGCCCTTGCCGTCCGACACCTGCGCGGTACCGGTCTTGCTGGTCACCCGGTAGCCGGGGACCTGGATGCGATCGGCGTTGCCGCCCTGCACTGCGACGTTCTCCAGCATCCGGGTCAGGTCGGCCGCGGTCTGCTCCTTCACGATCTGCTCGTGCTTCGGCTTAGGGGTCTCCGTGACGGTCCCGTCGGGGGCCGTGCAGGACTCGACCATCGACAGGTCGATCTTCTCCCCGCCGTTGGCGATGGCCTGGTACGCGCCGGCGAGCTGGGGGGCCGTCACCGTGAAGTACTGGCCGAACGTCGTCGTGTAGAGCGACTGACTGTCCCAGTCGCTCACCGGGTGGAGGATGCCGCCCACCTCGGAGGGGAAGTCCAGCGTCTTCTGCCCGACGCCGAAGCGCTGCAGGTAGTCGTAGCGGACCTCGGGGGCGACCATCGTGCCGAACTTCGACAGCGCGGTGTTGGACGAGTCGATCAGTCCGCCGGCCAGCGTGTAGTTGTAGGCGGGGTGGCTGAATGCGTCGTTGACCACGGCACCGTTGGGGAAGGTCTCGCGCGACGACGCCGTGACCGTGCTGAGCGGAGTGAGGCCGGCACCCTCCATCGCCGCGGCCGCGGTGATCGCCTTGAAGGTGGAGCCCGGCTCGAAGTCGCGGTGGAAGATCTGGCTGTAACGCGTCTCCGGCGTGGAGGAGTCCAGGTCGTTCGGGTCCATGGCCGGCCACTCGGCGGCGGCGCGGATCTTCCCGGTGCCCACCTCGACGACCGTCACGGTCCCGCCCTTGGCGCCCTGCTTCTGGGCCTCTTCGCCGATCATCTGCTGGAGGTACCACTGCAGGTCGCTGTTGATGGTGAGCTGCACCGTGCCGCCGTCGACGGCGTCGGTGACGGATTCGCTGCCCGGGATCACGACCCCGTCCTTGCCCTTGCGATAGGTCTTCTCACCGTCCACGGGCGCCAGGCATGCCTGCTCGAGCTGCTCGACACCGGCTTTGGCCTCGCCCGTGTTGTCGAGGAAGCCCAGCACGTTGCCGGCGACGGCCCCGTTGGGGTAGACCCGGGTCTCGCGCGGCTTCAGCGCCAGGTAAGACCCGAGGCCGAGGTCGCGGAGCGCGATGTACTGCTCGGTGTTCAACCCGGTTTTCAAGGGCGCGTACTGGCTGTTCGGGTTCTCGGCGAGGGCGTCGGAGACACGCTTGCGGATCTCGTCTCCCGACACCCCCGTGATCGCGGCGATCTTCTCGGAGGCCTCGGCCCACGGCAGAGCCGGATCCTTCTCCTCCGTGAGCCTGATGACCTGCGGGCTGAGCTGCGCGTCGTAGACCATGACGCTCGACGCGAGGACCGTGCCCTCGGAGTCGACGATGGATCCCCGCTGGCCGGGGATCTTCGAGCCGTCGCCGATGTGCTCGAGGGATTGGCTGACGTGCTCGTCGGCGCTCACCACCTGGATGTCGATGAGGCGGACGACGAACGCCACCAGGATGGAAAGGATGACCGCCAGGGCGACGACGGTGCGTCGCCGCGGTCCGCGCGTGGCTCGTGTCGTCATGGGATCTCTCCGTCGCTCGGGATGGTCAGTGCGTCGTGGGGCTGGGCAGGCCGTCGGTGATGGCCGGTGGCAGGTCTTGCGCCGGCGATGTGCCGCCGGTCTCCTCGTCCGCCGTGTCCGTCGCCGGCGGCGTCTCCTCCGTGACGAGGACGTTGCCGACGGCCGCCTTCCCGTTGGGATCGATCGTGGACACCCCCTCCGCCCCGGTACCCGCGCCGAAGACGGCACCGTCGCTGAGGCGGAGATAGGACGGGGCGCCCGCCACGACCATGCCGAGGTCGGCGGCGCTGCTGGCGAGCACCTGCGGGGAGCTCAGTCCCGTGAGCTCTTCCTGGAGCGCATCGGTCCGGAGGTCGAGTTCACGCTGCTGGGACGTGAGCCCCGCGAGGGTGAACGAGTCCTGGGTGATGGCGAGCGAGAGCCCGACCTGACCCGCGCCGATGGCCAGGGCGCCGCCCAGCGCGACGAGCGCGTAGGCGAGCTTCGGCTTGCGGCGTCGTGCCGGGGGCGTCACCGGCCGCAGGCGCCGCTCCGGCGCCGTCTCCGGGGCGGCCGGCTGCAGTGGCAGGGCTGGCTTGCGGACTGCGTTCATGCTCATGCGCTCTCCCGCACCTTCTCGGCGGCGCGCAGGCGCACCGGTATCGCACGCGGATTGCGTGCGCGCTCTTCGTCGTCGGCGACTTCCGCCCCCTTGGTCAGGATGCGGAATCGGGGGGCGTGCTCGGGCAGTTCGACAGGCAACCCGGCGGGCGCCGTCGAGGAGGAGGCGGCGGCGAAGGCCTGCTTGACCAGCCGGTCCTCGAGGGACTGGTACGACATCACCACGATGCGTCCTCCGACCGCGAGGGCGTCCATCGCGGCGGGGATCGCGTCAGCGAGGACGTTCAGCTCGGCGTTGACCTCGATCCGGAGGGCCTGGAACACGCGCTTCGCCGGGTGCCCTGATCGCTGCGCTGCCGCGGGGGTTGCGGCCACGAGGATGTCGACGAGCTCACCCGATCGCGTGATCGGCTGCTTCTGACGGGCGTCGATGATGAAGCGCGCATACCGGCCGGCGAGCTTCTCCTCCCCGTACCGCTCGAAGATGCGCCGCAGGTTCCCCTCGCTGTAGCTGGCGATGACCTCGGCGGCGGTGATGCCCTTCGTCTGATCCATCCGCATGTCGAGCGGAGCGTCCTTGGAATACGCGAAGCCGCGTTCGGCCTCGTCCAGCTGCAGCGACGAGACACCCAGGTCGAACAGGATCCCGGCGGCGTCCTGAGCGTGCAGCCCGATCTCGTCGTAGACGGTGTGGACGAGCGTGACCCGATCCCGGAACCGGGCGAGCCGCTCCCCCGCGATCTTCAGCGCGTCGGTGTCCCGGTCCAGCCCGATGAGACGGATGCCGGGGAATCGCTCGAGCAGCGCCTCGGAATGGCCGCCCATGCCGAGGGTGGCGTCGACGAGCACGGCGCCGTCCTCCTGGAGGGCGGGCGCGAGGAGCTCGACGCAGCGGTCGAGCAGGACAGGAGTGTGGATGTCGCGTAGGTTCATGATCTCTCTCGGGTCCGACCTTCGGCTCTGATCCCCCTCCGCATCTCGACCCGGCACCGGGGAAGTGTGTCGGGGCGGGAGCGGCGGGGCATCACAGCCGTGGTCAGAACAGTCCGGGAATCACCTCCTGCTCCAGCTCGGCGTAGGACTCCTCGCCGGCGGCGAGGTAGGCGTTCCAGCTCTCCGCGTCCCAGATCTCGGCGTGGGCGCCGACTCCGGTCACGATGAGCTCCTTCTGAAGACCTGCGTACTGACGCAGGTGGGCGGGGATGGTGATGCGGTTCTGGCTGTCGGGCATCTCCGCGCTGGCGCCGGAGAGGAACATGCGCATGAAGTCACGCGCCTGCTTGTTGGCGAGCGGCGCCTGACGGATCCGCTCGTGCATCGCCTCGAACTCGGCCGTGCTGAAGACGTAGAGGCAGCGCTCCTGGCCCCGGGTGACGACGATGCCGCCGCCCAGGTCCTCGCGGAACTTCGCGGGAAGGATGACCCGTCCCTTGTCGTCCAGCTTCGGTGAGTGCGTGCCCAGCAGCATCGGCCATCACCCCCTCTCCGTCCGGCCAACTCGAGGTGCGCCCCACTTTACTCCACTTTCCTCCACATTCCTACGACGAATCCAGGCTATCGCCGCCCATTCCCGGGAGGATGTTCGCTCATGCCCTGGAATTCCGCGGCACAGGGAGGTGGAGGGCCGGTGGAGGACAGTGGAGGGCTGGTGGAGGGTGGACGGCGCAGCACGCACGAAAAAGCCCGGATGCTCAGCATCCGGGCTTCGTGGTGGAGAGAAAGGGAGGGGTCAGTGGCCGTCCTGCCGCCGATCCCATCGGTCGTTCATGCGATCCATGAAGGAAGAGGAGTCCTGCCGCTTCGGGGCGGTGCGCGTGCGGGCCTCTGCCGGACCGCTGCGCCGGACCGGGGTGACGGCCAGCATCACTCCGCCGAGCATGGCCGCGAATCCGATCACCCCGACGACGATGCCCCAGACGTCCCCGAGGATGACGCCGACGACGAGTCCGCCGATGCCGGCGAGCAGGAGGAGGGCCCCGTAGACGAGGTTGCGATAGCTGAGCGTGCGATCACCCGACGGCGCGCTCACGACGTCGGCGTCATTGTGCAGGAGATGGCGTTCCATCTCGTCGAGCAGACGTTGCTCCTGTTCGGAGAGTGGCATCTCATCCCCCTCGGGTATCGTGCCCTCCAGTCTACGCGCGAGCGGCGTCCGGGGCTAGCAGTTCAGGCGTCTCATCCTTTACGTATGCTGGGAGTCGTGCCGTCCCCCTCCCCCTCCGTCCCCGACGCCGTGGCCGCGCGACTGGACCTCTTCCTCGACCGCATGCGAACGGAGTCGGCGGACTACGGCGACGACGCCGCCGCCTTCCTCGACGCGGCGTCCGACACCCTCTCCGGAGGCAAGAGGCTGCGCGCCCGCTTCTGCCACGCAGGATGGCGCGCCGTCTCCCGCTTCCGCGACCGTCTCGCCACCGAGGACGACGCCCTGTGGGACCTCTGCGCGGCGCTGGAGATCTTCCAGTCCGCCGCACTCGTGCACGACGACCTGATCGACAACTCCGATACACGCCGAGGCCGCCCCGCCGCTCACCGAGCTCTCGAGGCGTCCCACCGCTCCGCCGGCTGGTGGGGAGACGCCGCCGCCTTCGGCCGCGCCGGCTCCGTGCTGCTCGGCGATCTCCTCGTCGCGTGGAGCGATGACCTCCTGGAGTCTGCGCTCGATGGGCACGGAGAGGCACGGACCGTGCGCGCCGAGTACGCGCGCATGCGGCGCGACGTCACGATCGGACAGTTCCTCGACATCGCCGAGGAGTCGGCGTGGAGCGTCAGCGACGACCGCGAGCATGCAGAACGGGCGCTCCGTGTGGCCTCGCTGAAGTCCGCGCGGTACAGCATCGAGCAGCCCCTCATCCTGGGTGCGAGCCTCGCCGGCGCGGACGCGGAGCAGACCTCGGCGCTGCGGCGCTTCGGGCACCCGCTCGGCCTCGCCTTCCAGTTGCGTGACGACGTGCTCGGCGTCTTCGGCGATGCCGCCGTCACCGGCAAGCCCGCGGGCGATGACCTGCGCGAGGGCAAGCGCACCGTGCTCATCGCCCTCACCAGGGAGAAGCTGGACACCCCTGCGCGGCGGCTGCTCGACGAGATGCTCGGCGATCCCGATCTGACAGCAGCGCAGGTGTCGTTCCTGCAGGAGACGATCGCCGGAACCGGGGCCCTCGAACGGGTCGAGACGATGATCGCGGACTACGCCAGAGAGGCCGATCGCGCGCTTTCCGGAGCCCGGCTCGACGACGCCGCTGTCGGAGAGCTCCGCGACCTCGGCAGAGCAGCGACCGTGCGCTCCTCCTGAGCGGATCGCTCAGGCGAGCGTGCGCGCGAGCCGACGGACCTCGCTCTTGTGTCCGGCGAGCAGGGAGGCGATCGGGGAACGCCCGAGGGTCTCCTCCTCGGCGAGCAGCCAGTCGATCAGCTCGTCGTCCGAGAAGCCGGCATCCTGCAGGACGATGATCGTCCCGCGCAGGGAGCTCAGCGGCTGCCCGTCCACGATGAACACCGACGGCACCGCGAAGACGCCGCTGCGCCGCGAGCCGACGAGGTAGTGCTCGTCGATCAGACGACGCACGCGCCCGAGCGGCTCGCCGAGAACCTCGACGAGGTCGGGCATGGTCAGCCATTCGAAGGCGGAATCACGGGTTGCAGCGACGTTCTCAGACACGTTGCCACTATCTCACCTCGGCAGCCGAAGCGCATGTTCAGCACTTCCGTCACATTCGTCACACCCGTCACTTCTGTTGACATCTCTATACATCCGTGTCAGCGTGAAGTGCTCGAAAAAGGGGGCTGACGTGATCTTCCAGACAGCCGTGGCCGGCGCTCTCGCCGCCACTCTGACGGCGGCGCCCGCCGCCGCCGCGCCTGCACCGCCGGTCGCGCCGCACGAACGGCATCGCATCGCTCCGGTGCGCGTCGCACCGACGCAGAACATCCCGCCCTCGCATGTCGTACAACCGGGCGACACGGTCGCCGGCATCGCCGGTCGCTACGGAATCCGAACGACCGACGTCCTCGGCTGGAACGGTCTGTCCTGGAGATCGGTGATCTATCCGGGGCAGAGTCTGCAGTTGCACGCCCCCGCCGGGGCTCCCGCGCCGGCCCCCGCGGCGACGAAGACCCACACGGTCGTGGCGGGCGACACCGTCTTCGGCATCGCCCGGAGATACGCCACCTCGGTGAGCGCGATCCTCGCCGCCAACGGCCTTCCCGCCGGCGCCATCATCTACCCCGGGCAGAAGCTCGTCGTGTCCGGGGCTGCTGCGCCCGCAGCCGCGCCCGCCGCCGCGCCCGCGGCGGCACCGGCACCGCGGGCGCAGCCGAGCGGCGCGACACACACCGTGGCAGCAGGCGAGACGCTGTTCTCGATCGCCCAGCGGTACGGGACCACCACGCAGTCCCTCTTCGCCTGGAACGGCCTCGGCGCGTCGTCGATCATCTACCCGGGTCAGCGCCTCGCCGTGCAGGCACCTGCTCCGAAGCCCGCCGCCGCACCCACCGGACAGCGCAGTGCCACCCTGACAGCCGAGCAGGCGGCCAACGCCGCGCTCATCATCCGCGTGGGCCGCGAGCTCGGAGTCTCCGACCGCGGGATCGCCATCGCCCTCGCCACCGGGATGGTGGAGTCGGATCTCCGCAACCTGGACTGGGGGGACCGCGACTCGCTCGGGATCTTCCAGCAGCGCCCGAGCACCGGCTGGGGCACCCCGGCGCAGATCATGGATGCGGAGCGGAGCACGCGCGTCTTCTACGGGGGCGCCGGCGACCCGAACGGGCATCTCACCCGCGGCCTGCTCGACATTCCCGGCTGGGAGTCGCTGGCCTTCACCGATGCGGCGCAGGCCGTGCAGATCTCCGCCTACCCGGATCGCTACGGGCAGTGGGAGGCCCAGGCATACGCATGGCTCGCCCAGCACGGGTGACGCCTGCGGAAATCCGGATGCCTCGAGGGGTGAGGCGTTCCCGGGGCTTTCAGCCAATCGTCCATAGACTTCTGTCGTGACGACCAATCATCAAGCCGACCCCCTCATCGGGCGGCTTGTCGACGGTCGGTACCGGGTGCGTGCGCGGATCGCCCGCGGCGGAATGGCCACGGTCTATGTCGCCACCGACCTCCGACTGGAGCGTCGCATCGCCCTGAAGGTCATGCACGCCCACCTCAGCGACGACTCCGCGTTCCAGAGCCGGTTCATCCAGGAGGCGCGCGCCGCGGCGCGGCTCGCCGACCCGCACGTCGTCAACGTCTTCGATCAGGGCCAGGACGGCGAGCTCGCCTACCTCGTCATGGAGTATCTGCCAGGCATCACCCTGCGGGAGCTGCTCCGCGAGCAGAAGCGCCTCACCGTCGCTCAGACGATCACCATCATGGACGCCGTTCTCGCCGGGCTCTCCGCCGCGCATCGGGCGGGCATCGTCCATCGCGACGTGAAGCCGGAGAACGTCCTGCTCGCGGAGGACGGCCGCATCAAGATCGGCGACTTCGGACTCGCCAGAGCGACGACCGCGAACACCGCGACCGGGCAGCAGCTCCTCGGGACGATCGCGTACCTCGCGCCCGAGCTCGTCACCCGCGGCACCGCCGACGCCCGCAGCGACATCTACGCGCTCGGCATCATGCTCTACGAGATGCTCGTCGGCGAGCAGCCCTACAAGGGCGAGCAGCCGATGCAGATCGCGTTCCAGCACGCCACGGAGTCGGTTCCCCGGCCCAGCGTCCGCAATCCCGCAGTGCCGGAGCAGCTCGACGAGCTCGTGCTGTGGGCGACCGAGAAGTCTCCGGACGAGCGTCCGGACGATGCCCAGCAGATGCTCGAGCGCCTGCGCGAGATCGAGCGCGAGATCGGCGTCGCCCCCGCCGTGACCCGGACCACCGGCGCTTCCCGCGACCAGGCGGATTCCGGAGACCTCACCAAGGTCATGCCGGGCACCATGGTCCTCCCCGAACCGGCGACGGCCACGTCCCCGGGGATCGACAACGCCACGATCCTCCGCCGGCGAGCCGCCAAGCGCCGCGCCCGCGGTACCTTCCTCCTCTCCCTCGTGCTGCTGCTCGCCGTCCTCGCCGGCGGCGTCGGATGGTGGTTCGGCTCCGGTCCCGGTTCGCTGATCGCGGTGCCCGATGTGGCGGGCCAGACCTACGACGAGGCCGCCGCCGACCTCACCGAAGCCGGCTTCGAACCCGCCCAGCGCGACGAGTTCTCCGTCGATGTCGAGAAGGGGATCGTCATCGAGACGGACCCCGGCTCGGGCACCAGGATCGACAAGGGCGCCACCGTCGCCGTGGTCGTATCCGCCGGCCCGGCCTCGCACGACCTCGCCCCGGTCGCGGGGCAGTCGGCCGACGATGTGCGGGCCGCGCTGCAGGCGGCGAATCTGGAGATCACCGACGACGAGGAGTACTTCACCGACACCACGGACGGATCGGTCATCAATGTCCGCATCACCCCTCGGGACGGCGGAGATGCCTTCGCCTGCGACCAGGGATGCACGGTCCACGAGAAGGACACGGCGACCATCCAGGTGTCACGCGGCCCGGTGCCGGACGTCACGGACATGACGGTCAAGCAGGCCACCGAGACGCTCACCGGCAAGGGCCTGAAGGTGGCGGAGGAGAACATCTACCGCCCGAGCGACTCCATCGGCAAGGACCGCGTCATCGGCTACGCGGACCGCGCCGAGAGAGGATCGTGGCGCCCGGGCGAGACGATCCAGCTGATCGTCTCCCAGGGGCCGCCGCTGTTTGACGTGCCCGATGTCTCCGGGATGACGCGGGATGAGGCAACCGGCGCGCTGCGCGACGCCGGTTTCACCTGGAGCTACACGAGCAGCACCGGTCTGCCCGACTCGGTGTGGGATCTCCTCGCGAACGAGAACACGCGCGTGGAGTCGTACAGCCCGTCCGACCCGCAGCGGAAGGGCACGAGCATCACGCTCACCATGAGCTTCGCCGGCTGACGGCGATACGACGAAGGGGCCGGAACATCGTTCCGGCCCCTTCGTGCATTCCGCCCGCGGATCAGCGCTTCTCGAGCTCCTCGGCCACGAGGAAGGCCAGCTCCAGGGACTGCATGTGGTTCAAACGCGGGTCGCACAGGCTCTCGTAGCGAGTCGCGAGGGCCGCCTCGTCGATCTGCTCCGATCCGCCCAGGCACTCGGTGACGTCGTCGCCGGTCAGCTCGACGTGGATGCCGCCGGGGAACGTACCCACGGCGCGGTGGGCCTCGAAGAAGCCGCGGACCTCGTCGACGACGTCGTCGAAACGGCGCGTCTTGTATCCGGTGGGCGTGGTGATGCCGTTGCCGTGCATCGGGTCGGTGACCCACAGCGGCTGCGCACCCGACTCGCGGACCGCCTCCAGCAGAGGGGGCAGCGCGTCGCGGATGCGGCCGGCACCCATGCGCGTGATGAACGTCAGGCGGCCGGGCTCGCGCTCCGGGTCGAGCTTGTCGATGAGCGCCAGCGCCGTCTCCGGCGTCGTGGTGGGGCCCAGCTTCACGCCGATCGGGTTCCGGATCTTCGAGAAGTAGTCGACGTGCGCGCCGTCGAGCTCGCGCGTGCGCTCCCCGATCCACAGGAAGTGGGCCGAGGTGTTGTACGGCGTGTCCGTCCGGGAGTCGATCCGCGTCATCGGGCGCTCGTAGTCCATGAGCAGACCCTCGTGGCCGGTGAAGAACTCGACCCGCTTCAGCTCGTCGAAGTCCGCGCCGGCGGCCTCCATGAACTTGATCGCACGATCGATCTCGGCGGCCATGCGCTCGTAGCGCTGGTTGGCGGGGTTCTGGGCGAAGCCCTTGTTCCAGGAGTGCACCTCCCGGAGGTCGGCGAATCCACCCTGGGTGAAGGCCCGGATGAGGTTCAGCGTCGATGCCGCGGTGTGGTAGCCCTGCAGCAGACGACCGGGGTCGGCCTGACGCGAGCCCTCGGTGAAGTCGTAGCCGTTGACGATGTCGCCACGGTACGCGGGCAGCGTCACCTCGCCGCGGGTCTCGGTGTCACTGGAGCGCGGCTTGGCGAACTGCCCGGCCATGCGCCCCATCTTGACGACCGGCATGGAGGCGCCATACGTGAGCACCACGGCCATCTGCAGCACCGTCTTGATGCGGTTGCGGATCTGCTCGGCCGTCGCCCCGGCGAAGGTCTCGGCGCAGTCGCCGCCCTGGAGGAGGAAGGCCTGCCCGGAGGCCGCCCTGGCGAGACGGTCGCGAAGGTTGTCGACCTCACCCGCGAAGACCAGCGGCGGAAGGCTCGAGATCTGCCGGGAGACGTCGGCGACGCGGTCGGCGTCTGGCCACTGCGGCTGCTGCTTGATGGGAAGCGAGCGCCAGGCATCAAGGGCTTCGATGTGGTGCGGGAGCATGCGTCCAGCCTAGTGGGCGGCGACACCGCCGAGACGCGCTCCGGAGGCTATGTGACGCGCGCCGGGAGGCGGTCCTTGACGGTCGATGCGTAGACGTCCTCGTACTCCTGCTGACCGAGCCGCTGGAGCGCCACCATGATCTCATCCGTGACGGAGCGGAGGATGTAGCGGTCGTTCTCCATGCCGGCGTAGCGGGAGAAGTCGAGCGGCTCGCCGATGACGATCCCGACCCGCATGACGCGCGGGATCCGGCGGCCGATGGGCATCGCCGTGTCGGTGTCGACCATGATGACCGGGATGACGGGGACCTTCGCCTCGAGCGCCATCCGGGCGATGCCGGTGCGGCCGCGGTAGAGCTTGCCGTCGGGGCTGCGGGTGCCCTCCGGATAGATGCCGAGCAGGTCGCCCCCGCCGAGGACCTGGAGGCCGGTGTTCAGGGAGGCCTCCGAGGCCTTGCCACCGGAGCGGTCGATGGGGATCTGGCCCGTCGCCTTCATGAAGAAGCGGGTGGACCACCCCTTGAGGCCGCGTCCGGTGAAGTAGTCGCTCTTCGCGAGGAACGACATCGACCGATCGATCACGAGGGGCAGGAAGATCGAGTCCGCGAAGGAGAGATGGTTGCTGGCGAGGATCGCCGCCCCGGTCGCGGGCACGTTCTTCCGCCCCACGATCCAGGGGCGGAACACGGCCTTGACCACGGGGCCGATCACGACGTACTTCATCAGCCAGTAGAACATCGAGGTGAAGTCTAGCGCCGCGATGCACATCGCCTCACGTTTCTCGTCTCTCGACCCGGGAAGCGACTGAGTTTCACCCTGACCGCGACCCGGTGCCATGCCCTAGACTCGGACCAACGCCCGTGCCCGACCGGTACCGAAGGAGCTGCCGTGGTCCAGTTTGAAGTCCCCGCGATCGTCCCCGCCGATCCCGACGCGAACGTCGCCGACCTGCTTGCGAAGCGCGTCGAGGCGACTCCCGACCGGGCGTTGTTCTCCGTCCCGCAGGGCGACGGGTGGCGCGACATCTCCGCCACCGACTTCGAGACCGCCGTGATCGCGCTCGCGAAGGGCTTCGCCGCCGCGGGCATCCAGCCGGGCGAGAAAGTGGGCTTCCTCGCCCGCACCACCTACGAGTGGAGCCTCGTCGACTTCGCCCTCTTCTACGCCGGTGCGGTGATGGTGCCGATCTACGAGACGAGCTCGCCGTCGCAGATCCAGTGGATCCTCGAGGACTCCGGCGCGATCGCGCTCCTCGTCGAGTCACCGGAGCACTTCGCCCGCGTCGACGAGGTGCGCGGCGACCTGCCGCTGCTCCGGGAGGTCTGGCAGCTGCATCTGGGCGCCATCGACACGCTCACCGCGCAGGGAGCCTCGGTCTCCGATGACGAGATCCAGCGTCGCCGGAACCTCGCCGTCGGCTCGGACATCGCGACCCTCATCTACACCTCGGGCTCCACCGGACGACCCAAGGGATGCGTGCTCACGCACAGCAACTTCGTCGAGCTGTCCCGCAACTCCGCGAAGGCCCTCGACGAGGTCGTGCAGACCCCCGGCTCCTCCACCCTGCTCTTCATCACGACGGCGCACGTCTTCGCGCGCTTCATCTCCATCCTCAACGTGCACGCCGGGGTGCGCACCGGCCACCAGCCCGACACGCGTCAGCTGCTGCCGGCCCTCGGCTCGTTCAAGCCCACCTTCCTCCTCGCGGTCCCCCGCGTGTTCGAGAAGGTCTACAACTCCGCCGAGCAGAAGGCCGAGGCGGGTGGCAAGGGCAAGATCTTCCGCGCCGCGGCCGACGTCGCGATCGAGCACTCCCGGCTGCTGGAGGAGGGCAAGAAGATCCCGTTCGGCACGAAGCTGAAGTTCGCGCTCTTCAACAAGCTCGTCTACTCCAAGCTCCGTGAGGCCATGGGCGGCAACGTCGTCTACGCGGTGTCGGGCTCCGCTCCCCTGGGCGCGCGCCTCGGCCACTTCTTCCACAGCCTCGGCGTGGTGATCCTCGAGGGTTACGGTCTGACCGAGACGACGGCGCCCGCGACGGTGAACCTCGCCTCGAAGTCGAAGATCGGCACGGTCGGCCCCGCCCTCCCCGGCGTCGGGGTGCGTCTCGCCGACGACGGCGAGATCGAGGTGCGGGGCATCAACGTGTTCAAGGAGTACTGGAACAACCCGGAGGCCACCGCCGAGGCGTTCAGCGACGGCGGCTGGTTCCACACCGGCGACATCGGCAGCTTCGACGCCGACGGATTCCTCACGATCACCGGGCGCAAGAAGGAGATCATCGTCACGGCGGGCGGCAAGAACGTCGCCCCGGCCGCCCTCGAGGACCCGATCCGCGCGAACCCGATCGTGGGGCAGGTCGTCGTCGTCGGCGACCAGCGTCCGTTCATCTCGGCACTCGTCACCCTCGACCCGGAGATGCTGCCGACCTGGCTCGCGAACAACGGTCTCGACGAGAAGATGACGTTGGCGGAGGCCTCGACAAACCCGCAGGTCCGCGCCGAGGTGCAGCGCGCGGTCGACGCGGCGAACGAGCGGGTGTCGCGCGCGGAGTCCATCCGCAAGTTCACGATCCTGGACTCGGAGTGGACGGAGGCCTCGGGCCACCTCACCCCGAAGCTGTCGATCAAGCGGAACATCATCATGAACGACTTCGCCGACGAGATCTCCGCGATCTACGACGAGCCGGTCGCCACGACCAACGTCGCGATCGGCGGCTGACCCACAGGTCGACCCACCCCCTTCCGACCGAACCGGCCCCTTGCGCTCGCGCGTAAGGGGCCGGTTCGTACGAGAAGGGGTGGGTCGGGGCTAGAACCAGGAGCTCTCTCGAACTTCGCGCATCGCGATCTTCCGGGTCTCGGGGTCGAGCCGGGAGAGGAAGAGCTTGCCGTCGAGGTGGTCGGTCTCGTGCTGGAGGGCCTGCGCGAGCAAGCCGTCCCCCTCGAGCACCACCGGCTGCCCGTCGAGGTCGATCCCCTCGACCCGGGCCCAGGGGTGGCGCTGCGCGTCGTGCCAGAGTCCCGGCACCGAGAGGCAGCCCTCCCCCGTCGGCTCGGGCTCGCCGCGCACCTCCGTGAGCACGGGGTTGAGGACGTACCCGATCTCGCCGTCGACGTTGTAGCTGAAGGCACGGAGCGCGACGCCGATCTGCGGGGCCGCAACGCCGGCGCGACCGGGGAGCTCGACGGTCTCCAGGAGATCGGTGACCAGGGCGCGCACGCCGTCGTCGATCTCCTCGATGGCCGCGCAGACGGTCCGCAGGACCGGGTCGCCGAAGATGCGGATCTCTCGGACCGTCATCAGGCGGCCTTCGCCCGGAGACCCTCGACGAGGAGCGCCGCGAGTTCGCGTGCCGCCTTCCGCGTCTCGGGGAGGAGGTTCGCGAAGACGATCGTCCCGCCCGCGGCGATCTGCGGGTCGTACGGCACACGCACGACGCTGCGGGCCCGCGACGCGAAGTGCGCCTGGAGCTCTCCGAGACGCACGAGCGGCGTGCCGGGCGTGGACTGGTTGAGCACCACGATCGCATCCCGCGCCTGCTGCGCGTACCCGTTGGTCTCCAGCCACGTGAGCGTCTCGGAGGCCAGTCGCGCCTCGTCGACGCTGAGGCCGGAGACGATGACGATCTGGTCGGCGAGGTCGAGGGTGGCCGACATCACGGAGTGGACGATTCCGGTGCCGGTGTCGGTGAGCACGAGCGAGTAGTAGTGCGCGGCCACATCGGCGACATCGCGGTAGTCGTCGTCGCTGAAGGCCTCGGCGACGCGGGGATCGGCGTCCGATGCGAGCACATCGAGGCGCGTCGCATCCCGAGCGACGATGGCGGAGACGTCGTGGTAGCCCCGCACGTCGTCGCGGATGCGCACCAGGTCTCGCACGGACTTGCCGTGCGCGGCGCGCTGCACCCGGTCGGCGAGAGTTCCCCGATCGGGGTTCGCGTCCACGGCGATGACACGGTCCTCCCGCGCGTCCGCGAGGGCCATGCCCAGGAGCGCCGTGACGGTGGTCTTGCCCACGCCGCCCTTGCGGGAGAGCACCGGCACGAAGCGGGCGCCGCCAGCGAGCGGGGCCGCGATGCGCGCGGTCAGCTCCTTGCGCTCGCGCGCACGGCGCCCGTCGCCGATGTTCAGCCGCCGACCGGACAGCGTGTAGAGCAGATGGCTCCACCCGCCCTCGGGTTCCGGCTTGGCCATACGATGCGGGTCGAGGAGGCGATCGGTGGTGAGGAGGTCCGCGGATTCGCGGGCGGACTCCCCCAACTCGTCGAGGCGCTTCGCGGTGAGCGTCACGTCGGTGCGCGGGCCCGGACGCGTGGGCGCGGAGGCGACGGGCTTGTCGTCGGATGCGGGCATCGTGGTCTCCTTCTGCACGGGTGGCTGCGGGGCGCGCGCCGGCTTAGCCGCCGGGCTCTCTGCACGGTCGGCACCGGCCTTCGCAAGGAAGAGAGCCGCAGCCTCCTCCTCGGCGACCCGAGCCGGGGCGGCATCTGCCATCGGCGCGGGCTCCTCCACCACGACCGCATCGATCACGTCGTCGGTGCGCGGCGGATCCAGGACGGGCTTCGGCGCGGCGGGCAGCGTGAGGTCGTCGACGACGAGGTCGATGCCGACCTCTCCCTCCACCACGCCGTCGTCGGCGAGGTCGTCGTCCTCCTCCGCCGGCAGGGTCACCCGCACCTGCGCGGTCCCGCCGAGGATGCCGATGCCGGCGGTGTCGACGGACGCAGCGTCGTCGAGCACCCCCAGCGGACTGTCCTCGGGATCGGCGTTGTTCTTCGCGGTCACGTGTCACTCCAACCTGTGCGGGCCTCGGGATGCGCCCAGGGTGCGCGGCCTCGCCCGGACAAGATTAGTGCGCCGGTCGGATCACGACCAAAAGATCACCCGCGTCCACCTGCTGCGTCTCGGCGATGGCGTGCCGCTCGACGACCCCGTCCACGGGGGCGGTGATGGCAGCCTCCATCTTCATCGCCTCGATCGACGCGACCGGCTCACCGGCCCGCACCGTCGCCCCCACCTCGGCCTTGAGGGTGACCACTCCGGAGAACGGCGCCGCCACCTGGCCGGGAACGGACGTGTCCGCCTTCTCCACCTCGTGTGCATCCACGGAGATGGAACGATCCCGCACGAACACGGGCCGGAGTTGACCGTTCAGGGTCGTCATGACGGTCCGCATGCCCTTGTCGTCCGCCTCGCCGATGGCTTCGAGACCCACGTAGAGCTGCACCCCACGGTCGATCTCGATGAGGTGCTCCTGGCCGGGGACCAGCCCGTAGAGGTAGTCGCTCGTGTCGAGCACGGACAGATCGCCGTACTGCTCGCGCCGCTCCGTGAACTCGGCCGTGGGCGCGGGGAACAGCAGCGTGTTCAGGCGGGAGCGCCGCTGCGCGCTCGTCCCCGCCAGCTCCGCCTCGTCCTGGTCCGTCAGCGCCGTGAGGCCGGTTCGCACGGAACGGCCGGCGAGCACCTTGGAGCGGAAGGGCTCGGGCCAGCCACCGGGGAGGTCGCCGAGCTCTCCGGCCATGAACCCGACCACGGAGTCCGGCACATCGTACTTCTCGGGGTTCGCCTCGAAGTCGGCGGGATCGGCCTTCACCGCGGCGAGGTGCAGGGCGAGGTCCCCCACGACCTTCGACGACGGGGTGACCTTCGGGACGCGTCCGAGGATGCGGTCGGCTGCGGCGTACATGTCCTCGATGAGTTCGAAGTCGTCCGCGAGGCCGAGAGCCTTCGCCTGCTGCCGGAGGTTCGACAGCTGTCCGCCGGGGATCTCGTGGTGGTACACACGTCCGGTGGGTCCCGGCAGCCCGGACTCGAACGGCGCGTACTGGCGACGCACCGCCTCCCAGTACGGTTCCAGGTCGGAGACCGCGGCGAGGGAGATCCCGCTGTCCCGCTCCGTGTGGGCGAGCGCGGCCACGAGCGAAGACAGCGACGGCTGACTGGTCGTGCCGGACAGCGGGGCCGACGCGGCATCCACCGCATCGACGCCGGCGGCGCTGGCCGCGAGCAGGGTCGCGAGCTGTCCGCCCGGAGTGTCGTGGGTGTGCAGGTGCACGGGCAGGTCGAAGCGCTCACGGAGCGCCGAAACGAGCTTCGCGGCGGCGGCGGGACGGAGCAGGCCCGCCATGTCCTTGATCGCGAGGATGTGCGCGCCCGCGGCGACGATCTGATCCGCGAGTCCGAGGTAGTAGTCGAGGGTGTAGAGCCCTTCCGCCGGATCCAGCAGGTCGCCGGTGTAGCAGAGCGCGACCTCCGCGACCGCGGTCCCCGTGGCGCGGACCGCCTCGATCGCCGGGCGCATCTGCTCCACGTCGTTGAGCGCGTCGAAGATGCGGAAGATGTCGACGCCGCTCGCTGCCGCCTCCGCGACGAAGGCCTCGGTCACCGCCGTCGGGTACGGCGTGTAGCCGACCGTGTTCCGGCCACGCAGCAGCATCTGGATCGCGACGTTCGGGAGGGCCGCCCGCAGCTTGTCCAGTCGCTCCCACGGGTCCTCGCCCAGGAAGCGGAGCGCGACGTCGTAGGTGGCGCCGCCCCAGGCCTCGACCGACAGCAGCTCCGGTGTCAGCCGGGCGAGGTACGGAGCGGCGGCGACGAGGTCCTTCGTGCGGACCCGGGTCGCGAGCAGCGACTGGTGCGCGTCGCGGAAGGTCGTGTCGGTGATCGCGAGGGCGCTCTGCGCACGCAGGCCGCGAGCGAACTCCTCGGGACCGACCTCGAGCAGCCGCTGCCGGGATCCGGGCACCGGTTCGACCGCCAGGTCGATCGGCGGCAGCTTGGTCGCGGGGTCGATGACGCCGGGGTGCGCGCCGTGCGGCTTGTT
This sequence comes from Microbacterium paraoxydans, assembly GCF_900105335.1. NCBI lineage: Bacteria > Bacillati > Actinomycetota > Actinomycetes > Micrococcales > Microbacteriaceae > Microbacterium > Microbacterium paraoxydans. Next base: position 785,848 of record NZ_LT629770.1, read on the forward strand.
CACCGTCACGTCGACGAGCCAGTTGAGGATCTTCGTCCCGCGGTCCTTCGAGGCGCGTCCGCGGAGCAGCTCCGGGCGCTCGTCGATGAAGGACGTGCTGACGTCGCCCCGGATGAACGCCTCGTCGTCGAGCAGAGCCTGGAGGAAGGGGATGTTCGTGGAGACACCGCGGATGCGGAACTCGGCGAGGGCACGGCGCGCGCGGGCGACGGCGGCCGGGAAGTCGCGTCCTCGGCACGTGAGCTTCGCCAGCATCGAGTCGAAGTGCGGGCTGATCTGGGCGCCCTGGTGCACGGTGCCGCCATCGAGACGGATCCCCGCGCCGCCGGGCGAGCGGTAGGTCGTGATCTTCCCGGTGTCGGGACGGAAGCCCTGCGTCGGGTCCTCCGTGGTGATGCGGCACTGCAGTGCGGCACCGCGCAGGTGCAGATTCTCCTGCTGCAGTCCCAGCTCGGCGAGGGTCTGCCCCGCGGCGATGCGCATCTGGCTCTGCACGAGGTCGACGTCGGTCACCTCCTCGGTGACCGTGTGCTCGACCTGGATGCGCGGGTTCATCTCGATGAACACGACTTCGCCGGCACGCTCCCCCGCCGTCTCCAGCAGGAACTCGACGGTCCCCGCGTTCTCGTAGCCGATGGAGCGGGCGAAGGCCACGGCGTAGCCGTGCAGGGCCTGGCGCACGTCGTCGTCGAGGTTGGGGGCGGGAGCGATCTCGACGACCTTCTGATGCCGCCGCTGCACGGAGCAGTCCCGCTCGAACAGGTGCACCGTCTCGCCGGTCTTGTCCGCGAGGATCTGCACCTCGATGTGCCGCGGCCGGACGACGGCCTGCTCGAGGAACATCCGGGGGTCGCCGAAGGCGCTGCCGGCTTCCCGCATGGCCTCGGCGAGGGCCGGTCCGAGATCGCCGAGCGTCTCGACGCGCCGCATGCCACGGCCGCCTCCCCCGGCCACCGCCTTCGCGAAGAGGGGGAACCCGATCTCCTCCGCCTGGGCGACCAGGGCGTCGACGTCGTCCGAGGCCTCGGTGGACCGGAGCACGGGGACGCCCGCTTCGACGGCGTGGCGCTTCGCCTCCACCTTGTTGCCTGCCATCTCGAGGACCTTCGCCGGCGGCCCGATGAACACGATGCCGTTCGCCGCGGCCTTCTCCGCCAGCTCGGGGTTCTCCGAGAGGAAGCCGTAGCCGGGGTAGATGGCGTCGGCACCGGCCTCGGTGGCCACGCGGATGATCTCGTCGACATCCAGGTAGGCGCGGACCGGGTGCCCGCGCTCGCCGATCTCGTACGCCTCGTCGGCCTTGAGCCGATGGACCGAGCCGCGGTCCTCGTGCGGGAAGACGGCGACGGTGCGCGCCCCCACCTCGACCGCTGCCCGGAATGCCCGGATCGCGATCTCGCCACGATTCGCCACAAGGATCTTCTGGAACATGCACACCTCTGAGAGCTCGATGCACGGCCGAGGCACGCACATGGGGCGGGGCTGAGTGTTCCCCCAGCCTAGGGGAAGGTAACGTGGTCTCCGTGCACGTACTCAGCGTCAGCTCTCTCAAGGGGGGCGTCGGCAAGACGACCGTGACACTCGGGCTGGCCTCCGCGGCTTTCGCCCGGGGTGTCCGGACGCTCGTCGTCGACCTCGACCCGCAGTCCGACGTCTCCACCGGGATGGACATCCAGGTCGCGGGACGACTCAACATCGCCGATGTGCTGGCGAACCCGAAGGAGAAGACCGTCCGTCAGGCGATCACCTCCAGCGGCTGGGCCAAGGTCCACCCCGGCACGATCGACGTGCTGATCGGCAGTCCGTCCGCCATCAACTTCGACGGCCCGCACCCGAGCGTCCGCGATGTATGGAAGCTCGAGGAGGCGCTCGCAGCGGTCGAGGCGGACTACGACCTCGTGCTCATCGACTGCGCGCCCTCGCTGAACGCCCTCACCCGTACCGCGTGGGCGGCGAGCGACCGCGTCATGGTCGTCACCGAGCCCGGCCTCTTCTCCGTAGCGGCAGCAGACCGTGCCCTCCGTGCGATCGAGGAGATCCGCCGCGGCCTCTCCCCGCGCCTCCAGCCGCTGGGCATCGTGGTCAACCGCGTGCGCCCGCAGTCGATCGAGCACCAGTTCCGTATCAAGGAGCTGCGGGACATGTTCGGCCCTCTCGTCCTCTCGCCGCAACTGCCGGAGCGCACCTCTCTCCAGCAGGCGCAGGGCGCCGCGAAGCCGCTGCACATCTGGCCCGGCGACTCGGCGCAGGAACTCGCCGCAGACTTCGACCAGCTCCTCGACCGCATCATCCGCACGGGTCGGATCCCCGTCCCGGAGACCGGACCGCAGAGCTGAGACCCCGGAACGACGAAACGGCCATCCTCTTCGAGGGTGGCCGTTCTTCGTGGAGCGGGGGCCGTCAGGCGGAGCGCTTGGCGCGACGGGCGGAGAGCTCGTCGACGGGGTCGGGAGCGGAGGCGTCGAAGGCGACGAGCGTCGACTCCACCTCGCGCAGGACCTTGCCGACCGCGATACCGAAGACACCCTGACCGCGGCTGACCAGGTCGATGACCTCGTCGTTCGACGTGCAGAGGTAGACCGAAGCCCCGTCGCTCATGAGGGTCGTCCCCGCGAGGTCGCGGATACCGGCGCGGCGGAGCTCGTCCACCGCGGTGCGGATCTGCTGCAGGGAGATCCCGGTGTCGAGCAGGCTCTTCACGAGCTTCAGGACGAGGATGTCGCGGAACCCGTAGAGGCGCTGCGAACCGGAGCCGTTCGCGCCGCGCACCGTGGGCTCGACGAGCTCGGTGCGTGCCCAGTAGTCGAGCTGACGGTACGTGATGCCGGCCGCACGTGCCGCCACGGCGCCGCGGTAGCCGACCTCGTCGTCCATCGCGGGCAGACCGTCGGTGAAGAGGAGTTCGGTCACGAACCGCGGGTCGCCTGCGAGCTCATCCGCATTCATCTGAAATCCTCCCTGGAACGGTTATCTCCACGGTAGAGCAGGGTCCCGGCACCGGCAACGACATCCGCGCGACGCCGAAGGTGTGTCGCAATCAGTTCGTTACGAAAGGATCCGCGTGAGTGCGTCCTTCACGAACAAGGTCCGGACGTCGTCGATCCGTGTGGCCAGTTCCGGCGCGAGCTCGTTGGCGCGCGCCCGCGAGGCGGCATCGGTTCGGCGCAGCAGCGTGGAGAGCGCCGACTCGATGAGCGAGACCTCACGCTCCGCACCCTGTCGCAGGGAGCGGAGATGACGCGGCTCGATGCCGTGCCGGTCGAGGGCGACGAGCCCACGGAGCAGCGCGACGGTGGAATCCGAGTAGGTCTCCTGCGCGGTGATGACCCCGGTGCTGATGGCGTCGTTGAGCAGCTGCGGGCCCGCGCCTGCTGCAGCCAGCAGCTCGTCACGGCGATAACGACGCGGCGCCGGGGCGATCGAGGGCGGCGGCGCGAGCGCCGCCGTCTCCCCCGAGGCCTCCGCCTCGTCGAGCTGCTCGCGGATGACGCTGAGCGGAAGGTAGTGATCCCGCTGCAGCGTCAGTCCCAGACGGAGCCGTTCGATATCGGCGGAGGAGAACTTCCGGTAGCCGGACTCGGTGCGGGAGGGCCGGACGATGCCCTGCACCTCGAGGAACCGCAGCTTGCTGGAGGTCAGGTCGGGGAACTCCGGAGTGAGGCGTGCGAGCACCTGACCGATACTCAGCAGGCCCGCGGACGCCGAGCGTTCACGGGCGGGAGTTGCCGCCATCAGGCGTTCGCCGCGCGGTCGAGCGGGGACGCGAAGAAGTTCAGACGGAACTTGCCGACGCGCAGCTCGGAGCCGTCCGCCAGGGGGCTGCGGTCCACGCGCTCCCCGTTCACATAGGTGCCGTTGAGGGAGCGCTGGTCGATGATCTCGAACGTCGTCCCGGTCCGGGTGATCTCCGCGTGACGACGGGACACCGTGACGTCATCGAAGAAGATGTCGGCCTCCGGGTGGCGGCCGACGGTGGTCACGTCGGTGTCGAGGAGATACCGCGCACCGGCGAGCGCTCCGGAACGGACGAGCAGCAGAGCCGAGCCCGAGGGCAGCGCCGCGATGGCCGACTGCTCGACATCGGTCAACTCCACGCCGAACGGGACGAACGACAGATCGGAATCGTGTCCGAACGTCTGCGTCACATCGTGTCTCGGCTCGCCGGAGCGATGGATGGCGGCTTCACCGGCCGGTCGGCTGTCGCTGTCTGTCACTGTGCCCTCCTGGCTGTCCAGACTATCCGATCCAGAGGGGTGCGCGGGAGGCCGCTTTCGCACTCAGCGGTCCCATACCGGGGATTCATAGGCTGGACTCGTGAAGACCACAGCTCTGCGCCGCCCGGCGGCCCCGATCGCCCTCGCGGCCACCCTCCTCGCCGCGTTCCTCGTCCTCCTCTCCCCGCTGTCGGCTTCGGCCCACGACGCCCTCGTGTCGTCGTCGCCCGCGGCGGACAGCAGCGTGGAGACGCTGCCCGCGGAGCTGACCCTCACCTTCAGCGCCAAGCTCATCGACGGCGAAGGAGCGACGGAGCTCACCGTCACCGATCCGGCCGGCGAATCCGTGATCGACGGCGCCCCGACGGTCGACGGGGCGATCGTGACCCAGCCCCTGACCGGCTCGGGGCCCGCCGGCGAGTATCGCGTCGTCTGGAAGGTCGTCTCGAGCGACGGCCACCCCACGTCCGGCGAGTTCTCCTTCACCGTCACCGTCGGTGACGAGGGTGCCGCGACGGGCGAGCCCACCACCGCTCCCCCGACCGCGGCGCCGACGACGGAGCAGACCACCACGCCCGAGACGACCGCGACGACGGCACCGGACGCGGGAGACGACGCCGGAGCCGCTTCGACATGGATCTGGGTCCTGGTGATCCTCGGCGTGCTCGCCGCGCTGAGTGTGGTCGTCTGGCTCATCGTGCGCCGTCCTCGGGGACCGGCTCCCACCGATTCCGACGCCCCCTCGGAGCGATAGGCTTAAGGCATGCCACATTACGACGTCGTCATCCTTGGTGCAGGTCCTGGCGGATACGTCGCTGCGGTTCGCAGCGCACAGCTCGGCCTGTCCACCGCGATCATCGAGGAGAAGTACTGGGGTGGTGTCTGCCTCAACGTCGGCTGCATCCCTTCCAAGGCGCTCCTGAAGAACGCGGAGATCGCGCACACCCTGAACCACAAGGCCGACTTCTTCGGGATCTCCGGAGAGTTCACGATCGACTACGGCAAGGCGTTCGACCGCAGCCGCGTCGTCGCGGACGGCCGGGTCAAGGGCATCCACTTCCTCATGAAGAAGAACAAGGTGACCGAGTACGACGGCCGCGGCACCTTCACCGGCCCGAAGGCCATCTCGGTCGCGAAGGCGGACGGCTCCACCGAGGAGGTCACGTTCGACAACGCGATCATCGCGACGGGATCGAAGGTCCGCCTGCTCCCCGGTGTGCAGCTCAGCGACAACGTCGTGACCTATGAGGAGCAGATCCTCTCCCGTGAGCTGCCGAAGTCCATCGTGATCGTCGGCGCCGGCGCCATCGGCATGGAGTTCGCCTACGTGATGACGAACTACGGCGTGAAGGTCACGATCATCGAGTTCCTCGACCGGGCCCTTCCCAACGAGGACGCCGACGTGTCGAAGGAGATCACGAAGCAGTACAAGAACTACGGCGTCGACATCCTCACCTCCACCAAGGTCGAGTCGGTCGTCGACAACGGTTCCTCCGTCACCGTCTCGTACACGGGCAAGGACGGCCAGCAGGCGTCGATCGAGGCCGACAAGGTGCTCATGTCGGTCGGGTTCGCCCCGAACGTCGAGGGTTTCGGACTCGACAAGACGGGTGTGAAGCTGACGGAGCGCGGTGCGATCGACATCGACGACCACATGCGCACGAACGTCGAGGGCATCTACGCCATCGGCGACGTCACCGCCAAGCTGCAGCTCGCGCACGTCGCCGAGGCGCAGGGTGTCGTCGCGGCCGAGACCATCGGCGGCGCCGAGACCATGACGCTGGGCGACTACCGCATGATGCCGCGCGCGACGTTCTGCTCGCCGCAGGTCGCCTCGTTCGGGCTCACCGAGCAGCAGGCCAAGGACGAGGGGCGTGAGATCAAGGTCGCGACCTTCCCGTTCATGGCCAACGGCAAGGCGCACGGCCTCGGCGAGCCGGTCGGCTTCGTCAAGCTCATCGCCGACGCCGAGCACCTCGAGCTCATCGGCGCGCACATGATCGGCCCCGACGTGTCGGAGCTGCTGCCCGAGCTGACCCTCGCGCAGAAGTGGGACCTCACGGCTCTCGAGCTGGCCCGCAACGTGCACACGCACCCGACGCTGTCTGAGGCGCTGCAGGAGGGCTTCCATGGCCTGGCCGGCCACATGATCAACTTCTGATCCGACGCCTCGACGAAGGCCCGGTCCGCGCAACGCGGACCGGGCCTTCTCGCGTCACAGGCCGCGCATCGTGATGAGGCCGGTCGTCCACCCGCGCAGTGCTGAGGAGCCGAGCACGCCGACCAGCCCCTCCCGGACGACGACGACCGGCGCGATAGCCGGAGCCCCCATCGCCATGAAGAACGCGGAACGACGATGCGCCTTCCGCGTGGTCCGCCATACCTCCCGGGCGAAGCCGTCCAGGACGGGGACGGCGCCCCGGTCGGTCCGGCGCAACGCGTCCCGCAGCCGGAGCGCATCCGCCCAGCCCAGGTTCATGCCCTGACCGCCGATCGGGCTCACCTCGTGCGCGGCGTCCCCGAGCAGGACGATCCGTCCGCGATGCAGCCGCCGCGCGGCGTGCTGGGCCGCGCGGAACGACGACACGGGCGCGGCGGGGTCCACGTCGAGAGCGTGCCCCGTCCGCTGCTCGACGAGGCCTGCCAGCTCAGCAGCCGATGCCACCGTCCTGCCACGGTCTTCGCGCACCACCCAGCGGTGCCGCCCGCCCGGCAAGGGGAAGGACTCGACGAGGCCGTCCGGCTCGAAGTACAGCACGGCGCGATCGTCGGCCTGCGGGGCATCGACGTCGAGCATCGCGTAGTCCGCGCTCCCCGACCGCGGGTCCCAGCCGGCACCGAACGCCGTCCGGAAAGGACTCCGCACGCCGTCGGCGACGATCACGATCGACGCCGTCTCTTGGCGGCACCCGTGCTCGTCGTCGATCCCGGCCCGCACGAAAGGCCCCTCGTCACGGAGAGACCTGACGGTGCGACCGGACTGCAGCGCATCCGGTTGCAGCGCCCGGAGGCGGCCTCGCAGCAGTTCCTCGGTGCGCGGCTGCGCGAGCGTGAGGATCGGACGTTCGGACGGGAAGGTCAGGGCGGCGAGCCGCCGCCCGCGACTGCGGACCTCACCGCCGAACAGCCGGAGCGCCTCGGAGCGCACCTCGGTGCCCACCCCGGCGGCATCGAGGGCATCGAGCCCCGGACGGTGGATCCCGATCGCGCGCGTCTGCGTACCCTGGTCCGTGCGACGCTCGTACACCCGCACCCGGCGGCCGTCCTGCGCCACGAGGCAGGCGAGGAGCAGCCCGACCGGACCGCCCCCGACCACGAGGACGTCATGGTCGACCATCTGCGCCCTCCCAGCGCAGCTCGAGTCGTGCGGGCAGGTGCGACCGCACCTCCCAGTCCGACGGGGCGACGGCCGCGAGTTCCTGGGGAGTGTACGAGCGGCGGATGCTCAGGAGACCGTCGACCCGGATGAAGGACCCGGCGAGGAGGTTCCGCGCGAACGGCCAGGTCCCGGCCGCGAACGCCCCATACGCCAGACGGCTGCGGGCGATGTCGTGGTGGGAGACGAGTCCGCGGTCGCCCACCAGCGCACGCGAGTCGGCGAGCACCGCGTGCAACGCTGCGGCGTCGAGGTGATGGAGGACGTGGTTGGAGAGGACGATGTCATAGGTCTCGCCCGCCGCCACGAGGTCGCTGGAGAATGCGTGACGATAGCGGATCCCCGCACCGTCGTCGTGTGCCGAGGCCCAGCGGATCGCGCGCTCGTCGGCGTCCAGAGCAGTGATGTCGGCCCGGAGGCCATCGCGTCGCAGTCTCCGGACGAGGTCGCGACACAGGTCTCCCCCGCCGGCGCCGATGTCGAGGATGCGCAGCGGACGCCCTGCCGCCGCCCGGGGGCGGATGTCGCGTCGATACAGCCGCCCGGGGCGTGAGACGACCGCGTTGACGGCGCTGAAGCGCCGGTACGTGCGGCCGAGCGCCTCCTCGTCCGCGTCGGGGTCGTCCATGAGCTCGACGAGGTCGGCGGCGCGCGCCGACAGATCCACGCTCACGGTGCGGGAGCGACGACTGTCAGCAGCGCGCTCTCGGCGGTGAGGCCAGGTCCGAAGGCCATCGCCGCCACGCGGTCGCCGGCCTCCGCGCCCTCCTGTTCGAGGATGCGCTTCAGCACGAACAGCACGGTCGCGCTCGACATGTTCCCGAACTCGCGGAGCGTCTCGCGCGCGGGTCGCAGCTGCCCGTCGCTCAGGGCCATCCGCTCCTGCACGCGGTCGAGGATGCTCCGCCCTCCCGGGTGGATCGCCCAGTGGCGCACCCGGTCGCCCACCCGCCCGGCGGCGAAGGCCTCCGCCAGCCCCTCCTCCCGCCCGTAGAGCGGCGCCAGTGCCCCGATGATCGACTCGCCGATGATCTGCGGGACGGCGGTCGACAGGATCATCTCGAAACCGGAGTCGCCGATCGTCCAGGCCATGTCGTCGACACCCTCCGGCACGATCGCGGTGTGGAAGCCGTCGAGCCGGAGCGCGGGGACGGCCGTGGGCAGGTCCCGTGCCGTCACGATCCCTGCGGCAGCCCCGTCGGCGAACAGGGAGGAGGCCACGATGGTGTCCGGATCCTCGGAGGAGCGCAGGTGCAGCGTGCACAGTTCGACACTGACGACGAGGACGACCGCGTTCTCATCGGCCGCGCAGAACTGTGCGGCCGCGCGGAGAGCCGGCATCGAGGCGTAGCAGCCCATGAAGCCCAGGTGGTACCGCTGGACGGCGTCGGACAGGCCGAGCCCGCGCACGATCTCGTATTCGGGTCCCGGGGCGTGGAAGCCCGTACAGGAGACCGTGATGACGTGCGTCACGTCCGCCGGGTCCAGGTCGGGGTCCGCCTCGAGGGCGCGGCGCGCTGCCTCGACGAAGAGACGGGACGCCTCGCGCGTGTAGACGTCATTGCGCGCCTTCGTGCCCGGCGCCAACAGCCGTCCCGAGCCGCGGTCATAGAACAGCGGCTCGTCCGGGGCGGCGTCTTCGGCCAGCTCCGCGATCACGGTGTGCCGTGTGTCGATGCCGGAGACGTTGAACGACGTCGCCACGATGCGCTGCGCCAGCCGTCCCAGCCCGGGCTGCGCGGCGAAGACGTCGCGCACCTGCTCCTGCACGAGGACGGTCTCGGGGACGATCGTCTGCAGCGATCGGAGCACGGGCGGTCGACTCATGTGGTCACTCAACCACCCCGCGACCGCACGCGGAAAGGGGTTGCATCCGAGGAGTCGGCGGCCTAGAAGCCGAGAGCCCGGGCGAGCTTCGAATCGGAGCCGGCCTCGCGACCGCCCGCCGCCCGCACGGCGCGCTCGATCGCCGCGAAGAACGCCGCGCGACCGGCGTCGTCGGACGGAGCCGCCGGTCCGAGTTCGACCTCCCATTCCCGCCACGCCCGACGTGTTCCGCCGCGCAGATCGGTCGCGCGCACACGGTCGTCGACGAACTCCGCCACGACGCCGTCCGGTCCGGTGAGGAGGTAGGCCGTCCGGTCGTTCTCGATGCGTGCGAGCGGCTCCAGCGGCGCGGTCGTCCAGGCGGCGATCGCTGCGCGCACCGCCGTCGGCACCTCCTCGCCACCGAGGGGCCAGCCCTGTTCGACCCGGCCGTCGCCCTGCCGCGGGCCCTTGATGTGCCAGCCCTCGTCCGGTCCGCCGGAGCGACGGCGCACCGCGACGCCGGCACGGGCCAGCGTTCCATCCGCGGTGTCCAGATAGCGGGCGTCGAGAGCGCGGTGCTCACCGGGCGAGACCGCATCGACTCCGGGGATCGCCGTCCAGTCGGGCAGGGGCGTCCCCTCGTCGACGTCGTACTTGCGCTCGACCTCGACGGTGCGAGAGGGCTCAGTCATCCTCGAGCGTGAGGTCCTCGAGGGCTTCCTCGAACCAGTAGTCGATCTCGGTGGGGCCGTCGCCCTCGCCCGTGTTCTGCGGCTCGCCGCGGCGGTTGTAGACCACCTGCGTCTCGCTGTAGGGGACGATCAGCTTGTCGTCCGCGTCGTCGTCGAGGGGGATGATCTGCCCGTCCAGCGGGCCGCCGTGAAGTCGTGCGAGTGCCATGTGCCCAGGGTAGCGCCGCCCTCCCTCATTCGGGGCGACCCGCCCGGTCAGCCGCCGAGGACGCCGAGGACCGCCCCCGCGATCATCCACGGGCCGAAGGCGATGCGGGTCCTCCGATCGGCCCGTCCCGCGGCGAGGAGCACGAGCGCGTAGACGGCTCCGAGCGCGAAGGCGGACGAGGCGCCGAGGAGGAACGCGCCCCAGCCGTGCCAGGCGAGGACGAGTCCGATCACGAGGGCGAGCTTCACATCGCCTCCGCCCATGCCCGCCCGGCTGAGCAGCCTCAGGGCCGCATAGAAGCCGCCGAGCACGAGGGCCCCGAGCAGGCCCCGCCCCAGCGCGGCCGTGTCGGCGGTGGCGACGGCGTCGGCGGCCGCCGCCAGGAGCAGCAGGAACAGGGTCGGCAGCACGATGCGGTTCGGGAGCCGGTGCGTGCGCGCATCGATCACAGCCAGCAGGATGCCGACCGCGAGGAGGCCGCCGTGCACGAGACCGACGAGGGCGAGACGGATGTCCATCCCGGCAGGTTAGGGAGATCCGGGAGGGCGCGGAGAGCCTTGTGGACAACCCGCCAGGCGATGTCGGATGTACGAACTAGCGTCAGTCGTGTCACTTGCTTTATTCGTACATATCTTCGAGGATGGACATATGGGGATCGGGCTCGATGCGATGACCGCGCTCTCTCCGACCAGCGACACCCGCGCCGGAGAGGTCCTGCGGCTGCGCCGCGAGATCAGCCGGATGCAGCGACGGCGCAGCGAGCACACGCTCCTCCCCCTCGATCCCGCCTTCGCCGCACTGCTGCCGGAGGAGGGGCTGCAGACGGGCACCTCGTACACCGTCTCCCCCTCGCCCGCCCTCGTGCTCGCGCTGCTCAGCGCCTCCTCCGACCGCGGGCACTGGTGCGCGGTGATCGGCATGCCCACCCTGGGGGTCGAAGCCGCTGCCGCCTACGGCATCGACCTGAGCCGACTGATCCTCGTCCCCGACCCGGGGGACCGCTGGCTCGCCGTCGCATCCGCGCTGGCCGAGGTGGTGCCCCTGATCGTCGTGCAGCCCACGACGAGGGCACGGGACGCCGATGTGTCCCGACTCAGCGCCCGTCTGCGCGACCGCGGGTCCACGCTGCTCGTGGCGGAGGAACCGGGCGCGGGGCGCTGGGCGCAGAGCGAGGGGACCATCCGGCTGCACGACCCGGACTGGCATGGGCTCGGCGAGGGGTGGGGGCTGCTCTCGGACTGCACGGTGACGGTCACGGCGCGGACCAGGCACAGCCCTCGCGCCTCGAGCGTGCGTGTCCGACTGCCCGGCGGGCACGGAGCCGTGGAGACCGTGGTCGCAGAGCTGACCGCCCTGCCGCCGCTCGCTCCCTCTGCGACGGACGGCGCTGAGGCCGGGTCATCCGACCTCCTCTTCTGGGCGGAGGCGGGATGAACGCCCCTCTCCGTGTCCTCGTCCTCTGGTTCCCCGACTGGCCGCTGCGAGCGGTGCTGGGCGGAGGGCCGCATCCGCCCACGGCCCTGGTGCAGGCCAACACGGTCGTCGCCTGCACCGCATCCGCTCGCGCGCACGGCGTCCGCATCGGGCAGCGTCGCCGCGTCGCCCAGGGACTCCTCTCCTCGCTGCAGGTCCTCCCCCACGACGCCGAGAAGGACGAGCGTGCCTTCGTCCCGGTGCTGCAGCTCATCGAGAAGCACGCCCCTGGCGTGACGCTGCTGCGCCCCGGCCTCGCGATCCTGCGCGCTCGCGGGATCGCCCGCTATCACGGCGGAGAGGCCGAGGCGGCGACAGCCCTGTCCGCGATCCTCGCCGCTGCCGGCTTCCCCGAAGTGCGTGTCGGCGTCGCCGACGGACCCTTCACCGCCGAGATCGCGGCCCGAGGAACGGCGTCCTGCACGGTCGTGCCCCCGGGCGGCTCCCGCGAGTTCCTGGCCCCCTACCCCGTGCAGGTGCTCCGCGACGAGCAGATCAGCGATCTCCTCCTCCGCCTCGGCGTGCGCACTCTCGGCGAGTTCACCGCGCTCGCCCCTCTCGACGTCCGCGACCGCTTCGGCGAGCACGGTGCCCGCCTGCAGGCCCTCGCCGCCGGCGCCGACTCCCGGCCTCTGGCTCCCCGGCCGCCCGACCCCGAACTGGCCAGGACCATCGAGTTCGAGTCCCCTCTCGGAGGCACCGACCAGGTGGCCTTCGCCGTGCGGCAGACCGCCGATGCCGTGATGCTCGCTCTGGCGGACGCGTCGCTCGTGTGCACCGAGGTGCGGATCGACCTGACCGACGACGACGGCGCCGTCCACTCCCGCACCTGGCTGCACCCGACGAGCTTCGACGCCGCCGACCTCGTGGACCGTGTGCGCTGGCAGCTGGAGGCGGTGGCCGCCCTGACCGCGAGCGCGCCCGTCGACGAGGCGAGGGCATTCGGGGGCATCGTGGCCGCCCGCCTCCTCCCCGTCGCAGTGGATGATGCGGCCCACCATCAACCTGGACTCTTCGGCTCGGGCACCGATGAGCGACTGCATCACGCGGTTTCACGGGTGCAGACCATGCTGGGGCATCAGGGCGTGGTCACCGCCGCCCTCTCCGGAGGGCGCTGGCTCGCCGATCGTCAGGTGCTCACGCCGTGGGGCGAGCGCCCGGTCCCGCCTCGTGATCCGCGGTCCCCCTGGCCGGGGAGCCTTCCCGACCCTCTCCCCTCCGAGGTGTTCCGCCCACCGCGCCCCATCGGCGTCGTCGCCGCGGACGGGAGCACGATCGACGTCGACGATCGTGGCGCCCTCACGCACGACCCCGCCCGCATCGACGGGGCGGCCGTGCAGGCCTGGGCCGGCCCGTGGCCCGTGCATGAACGGCGGTGGAGCACGGGCGGCGGCAAACGAGGACACCGGCTCCAGATCATCGACGACCGCGATCGCGCCTGGCTGGTCTTCCTGGCCGGCGAGCGCTGGTGGGCTGAGGGGAGGTACCGCTGATGGGCTGGCACAATCCGCCGTTGACCTGGGATCAGCTCGAACGCACCCTCAGCGGAGAGCCCACTCCCGAAGCGACCTCCGCACCGCGGGGGCTCCGCCCGGATCCCGGACCGGTGAGTCGTCCGCGGAAGCGCGTCCCCCCGGCCCTCCCGGAGCGTCCGGAGGAGGCGGTGCCCTATGCCGAGCTGCACGCGCACTCGTCCTACTCCTTCCTCGACGGGGCGTCCTCCCCCGAGGACCTCCTCGCGGAGGCCGAGCGTCTCGGCCTGAGCGCGCTCGCCCTCACCGACCACGACGGGTTCTACGGCGCCGCGCGCTTCGCCGAGCTGGCGGAGCTCATGGAGCTGCGGCTGCAGACCGTCTACGGCGCCGAGCTCTCCCTCGACCTGCCCTCCGCTCCGCAGGGGGCCGCCGATCCGCCGGGCACGCATCTGCTCGTGCTCGCCCGGGGCCTCGAGGGGTACCACCGCCTGTCGGGAGCGATCACCGCGGCCCAGCTCCGCGGCGGGGAGAAGGGGCGCCCGGTCTACGACCTCGACGAGCTCGCGGCGACCGCCGACGGGCACTGGACGATCCTCACCGGCTGCCGCAAGGGGGCGGTACGACAGGGGCTGGAGGCCGGAGACGCGGCCGCGCCGCTGCACCATCTCGTCGGACTTTTCGGACACGACAATGTCTCCGTCGAGCTCTTCGACCACGGCGATCCGCTGGACACCCGGCGCAACGACGCCCTCGCCGACCTCGCCCGCCGGATGCGGCTGCCCGTCGTGGCGACCAACAACGTGCACTACGCCCGCCCGGACCAGGCCCCTCTCGCCGAGGCGGTGGCCGCGGTCCGCGCGGTCCGGAGCATGGACGAGCTCGACGGCTGGCTGCCGGCCCATGGCGGCGCGCACCTGCGCAGCGGGGCGGAGATGACGGCGCGCTTCCGGCGGTACCCCGGTGCGATCTCGCACGGCCTGGAGCTGGCCGCGGCCTCGGCCTTCCCACTTCGGATGGCCCGCCCCGCCCTCCCCCGTCAGGACGTCCCGCCGGGGCACACGCCGATGAGCTGGCTGCGGCACCTGGTCTGGGAGGCGGTCCCGTCGAAGTACCCGCGGCTGGACGCGGACGGCCGCCGACGCATCGCCCGCGAGCTCGACGTGATCGAGGAGAAGGACTTCCCCGGGTACTTCCTCATCGTGCACGGCATCGTGACGGAGGCCCGGCGACGCGGCATCCTCTGCCAGGGCCGGGGTTCGGCGGCGGCGAGCGCGGTCTGCTATCTGCTGGGCATCACCGCGGTCGACCCGATCCTCTACCGTCTCCCCTTCGAGCGCTTCCTCGCCACCACCCGCACGGAGGAGCCGGACATCGACGTGGACTTCGACTCACGGCGACGGGAGGAGATCATCCAGTGGGTCTACCGGGAGTACGGAAGGGAGCGGGCAGCCCAGGTGGCGAACGTCATCCAGTACCGGCCGAAGAACGCCGTCCGCGACATGGCCAGAGCCCTGGGGCACTCTCCAGGACAGCAGGACTCCTGGTCACGGCAGGTGGACGGCTGGGGATCAGGGCTCGAACCCGTGGAGGGCCACGACATCCCCGACACCGTGCTCGACTACGCGGCCGAGCTGCTGAAGGCTCCACGGCATCTGGGGATCCACTCAGGCGGCATGGTGCTCACAGCCCGGCCAGTCGGAGAGGTGGTGCCGGTCGAGCACGCCCGCATGGAGGACCGCACCGTCATCCAGTGGGACAAGGACGACGCCGCCTTCATGGGACTGGTGAAGTTCGATCTGCTCGGTCTGGGCATGCTCGCGGCGCTGCAGCACTGCTTCGACCTGGTCCGGGAGGCGACGGGCGAGGAGTGGACGCTGGAGACCCTGCCGAAGGAGGAGGCCGGCGTCTACGACATGCTCTGCCGGGCCGACTCGATCGGCGTCTTCCAGGTGGAGTCCCGCGCGCAGATCGGGCTGCTCCCCCGGCTGCAGCCGCGACGCTTCTACGACCTCGCCATCCAGATCGCCCTCATCCGCCCCGGCCCCATCCAGGGCGGCGCCGTGCACCCGTTCGTCCGTCGGAAGATGGCGAAGGACAAGGTGGACGAGGCGAACCGGGAACGGGAGGCCAGGGGCGAGCCCCCGGAGGAGTTCCCCATCCCCTACCCGCACAGCGACCTCGAGGACATCCTCGCGCGGACACTCGGCATCCCCATCTTCCAGGAGCAGCTCATCCAGATGGCCACGGCCGTCGGCGACTGCACGGCCGACGAGGCCGATCTGCTGCGCCGGGCGATGGGATCGAAGCGGGGTCTGGAGAAGATCGAGAAGGTCAGGGACAAGCTGTACGCCGGGATGGCCCGCCGCGGGCTCGTCGATGAGGCCGCCGACCGGATCTACGCGCAGATTCAGGCGTTCTCGAACTTCGGCTTCGCCGAGTCCCATTCCCTGTCCTTCGCCCTACTCGTCTACGCGAGCTCGTGGTTGAAGCTGCACTATCCGGCCGCCTTCCTCGCGGGCCTGCTGCGGTCGCAGCCGATGGGCTTCTACTCCCCCGCGACCCTCACGGCGGATGCCCGTCGGCACGGCGTGGAGGTCCGTCGCCCGGATCTCCATCTCTCCTCCGCCACCGAGACCCTCGAACCCCTCACGCCGGACGCCGCAGGGACGACCGGGAGAGACGACTGCCTGGCCGACCCGCAGCCGCCCGTGCACCGCTTCGACCGGAGCGCACCGGACGAGTCCGCGGCGCACCGGCGGGACGGACGGTTCGCGGTGCGCCTGGGACTCAGCGGCATCCGCGGGATCGGCGTGCCGATGGCGGAGCGCATCGTCGCCGAGCGGGAGGCACACGGTCCCTACCGCGATCTGCACGACCTCGTGCGCCGGACCGACGCGACGGCCGCTCAGTTGGAGGCCCTCGCCACCGCCGGAGCCTTCGCGTGCCTCGGGTTGGAGCGCCGGGAGGCCATCTGGCTCGCCGGGGCCGCCGCGGAAGACCGCGCCCGTTTCCTCCCGGGGACCACGGTGGCGGTGCAGCCGCCGCTGTTCGCCGACCAGACCAGCTACGAGCGCCTCTCGGCCGACCTCTGGGCGACCGGCATCTCGACCGACGACCACCCGATGACGCACTTCCGCGACGACCTCCGGGCTCGCGGCGTCCTGACGGCCGCGGACCTGCAGCGGCATGAGACCGGACGACGCGTCGAGGTGGCCGGTCTCGTCACCCATCGACAACGACCCGCCACGGCCGCCGGCGTCACCTTCGTCAACCTCGAGGATGAGAGCGGGTTGGTGAACGTGATCTGCTCGACGGGGGTCTGGGGTCGGTTCGGTCGTATCGCCCGAGAGTCCCCAGCGCTCATCATCCGCGGCATCCTCGAGCGCTCACCGGAGGGGGTCGTCAATGTGCTCGCCGACGCCTTCGAAGACCTCCGCACGGGGGTCATGCACCGCTCGCGGGACTTCCGATGAGTCCGGTGCCCGGTGAGTCCGGTGCCCGAGGGCCCGGCTTCCGGCGGTCACCAGAAGCGTTCGGGCTCTTCCGGCGGGGGCCGGTCCGATCCACCCCAGCGATCCGCCTCCGCCTTGGCCGCGTTGACCGCCGCATCCGCGCCGCGCAGAGCGATGCCCGCGCCGCTGGCCGACGGCCCGATGGGGTCGATGAGCAGCGACGTCCGCGGAGCGACACCCACGGCCACCGTGCAGTCGAGGACACGACCGATCCAGTGCGTCACCTCGGCTCGCGGCTCCTCGGCGCGGCGGTAGCGGATGCCGGTGTCCAGATCGAGCAGCGAGAGGACGACGGGTTCATCCGTCTGCGGGTCGACGAGTTCGGAGACCTCGACCCGGTGCCCGACCGGGAGGGCCACCTGACCGGCGAAGACGAGCATCCTGTCCATGTCCCCACCCTACGGAACGGCCCGTATCGGCGACAGAGCCGAGAGCCGCGCAGAATTTTTCGAAGAAACTTTTGTCCCCCAAATGGCGGACAAGAGGATTAAGGGATATTCTGCTCTTCGTAGCGGGGGCTACCGGCTGAATCTCTGGGGGATCGGCCGTAGAGACAGCGAGACTTCGCCGCCTCCCCAACCGTCCGGGTAGGACGGTGAGCCCTCTCGGCAGCACCGGGTTGGGGCGGTCCCGTCGAGAGGGCATACCCCGCGGCTAGCCATCGTCCTGCTGGGCGTCAACCCCGGCGAGGGCACGCACCGCTCGGACTACGGTCGTTCGTCATGACGTCTCTCCCCTGTCTCGAACGCCGCGCCGGCTCACCTGCCGCCGGAGGACGTCAGTCGTCGGCGGGTTCGTCGACGCCGTCCTCATCCAGCGGCACTTCGATGCGCTGCTCCGCAGCGTCCGCCGGGTCCGCCTCGATGGGGTGCGGCTCCGGTGCCGAGGGGGTCGGCGCTTCCGGATCCTCGGGAACCTCCTCCGCAAGGCGCTCCTGCTCCTGCAGGTCGGCCTCGGGCTTCACATCGTCGATCGGATGGTCATTGAGAGACATGGCTTCTCCTCCTTCGGTGTGGGTACCTCCAGCCTGCCGAGGCCGCACGACAGCAGCAAGGGGCTTGACCCGACGGAGGCGGCCGTGACGAGGAAGAGCGGGCAGGGCCGGGTACGCATCGGCGTCTCCGGGTGGCGGTACGCCCGGTGGCGCGGCGACTTCTACCCGCGCGGCCTGCCGCAGCGTCGAGAGCTCGAGCACATCGGATCGCACTTCCCCACCGTCGAGCTCAACGGCTCGTTCTACTCGCTGCAGCGGCCCGAGAGCTACCGCCGGTGGGCGGCGAGCGTTCCCGACGACTTCGTGTTCGCGGTCAAGGGCTCCCGCTACGTCAGCCACATGCTGCGGCTGCGCAACGTCGAACAGGCGCTGGCCAACTTCTTCGCCTCGGGCGTCCTCGCCCTCGGTCCCCGGCTCGGCCCGATCCTCTGGCAGCTCCCCGCGCGGCAGCATTTCGACGCCGAGATCGTGGAGGCGTTCCTCGACACCCTCCCGCAGACGGCGGCGGAGGCTCTCTCCCTCGCCCGGCGGCATGACGAGCGGCTGCAGGACCGGACGTGGCTGGAGATCGATGCCGACCGCCCGCTCCGCTACGCCCTCGAACCGCGTTCCGATTCCTTCGCCGACCCGTCGAGCCTTGGCCTCCTGCAGGAGCACGGAACCTCCCTCGTCATCGCCGACACCGCCGGGAAGTGGCCGCGGTTCGACGCCCTCACCGCGGACTTCGTCTACATCCGTCTCCACGGCGCGCAGATGCTCTACCACAGCGCCTACACCGAGGAGGAGCTGCGGGAGTGGGCGAGGCTCATCCGCGGGTGGGCCGACGGGACCGGAGCCGACGACGGGAAGCCGCGCGACGTCTTCGTGTACTTCGACAACGACGCCCGCGGGCACGCACCCCACGACGCCCTGGCGTTGAGCGCCCTCGTGACGGACCTCGTGACGGACACGCCCTCCTGACGCGGCGAGCGCGGCGGCTACCGGTCGCCGACGTGACCCGGAGCGGTGAGCGACAGCACCCGCTCGACGAACGCCGCGTACTCCTCCATGTAGTGCGCGACGAACTTCTCAGTGTCGGCGTCGTGCACCTGCCCGTCGGGGCCGAACACCTCGGGCCGGAACGTGATGTACGCCTCCGGGGCGTTCAGCTGCGGCGCATTGAGGAAGCTCAGCACGCTCCGCATCGACGACTGCATGACCGCGGTGCCGATCGCTCCGGTCGAGGCGCCGATGATGCCCGTGGGCTTTCGTGCGAACGAGTTGTGCCCCCAGGGTCGCGAGCCCCAGTCGATGGCGTTCTTCAACGCCCCGGGGATGGAGCGGTTGTACTCCGGCGACACGAGCAGCAGCCCGTCCGCCCCCTCGACCGCACTCTTGAACGCGGTGACCGCAGCGACCGGTTCGAGTTCGTCGTCGCGGTTGTAGAGGGGGAGGTCGCGGATCGGGATCTCCACGAGTTCCAGGTCCGGCGGGGCGAGCCGCACGAGCGCCGTCGCCAGGACGCGGTTGATGGAGTCCGATGCGAGGCTGCCGATGAGGTAGCCGATCCGATGGGTCATGGTGAGGTCCCCTCGTCTCCCTGCATCTCCAGGATATCGCCGGAGTGGGGGCTTGCCACAAGGCCCCCCTCGAGAGGCAGAATCGACGGCTCGCGTGCCCCCGCATGCCCTCGCGAAGGAGACCTCCGGTGCTCGACCCTTTTGACCTGTCCGCCGACCATGCGGCGAAGTCCGCAGACGACCTCATCGCCGCCGACCGCGTCCACCTCCGACGGCTCGGCGTCGCCCTCTCCCGGGAACGCGACGCCCTGACCGCTCGTCTCGCCCTCGTGCGCCAGCAGGCCGCGGACGCGGGCGTCACGGCGGTCCATCGCGACCTGGAGATCCGCCGCCTCAGCGCGACGCTGCGCCTGCGGGAGCGCTACGGCATCGACATGTGCCTGGGCCGGATGACCCCCGCGGCCGGACCGCCGGTGTACATCGGTCGCGCCGGGGTGTCCGATGCGGACGGCACCCGCCTGCTGGTCGACTGGCGGGCTCCGGCAGCGGAACCGTACTTCGCCGCGACCTGGGAAGACCCCCGGGGCCTCCTCTCCCGGCGACGGTACCGCTGGAACCGAGGCAGGATCACGGACTACTGGGACGAGGCGCTGTCGCCGGAGGGCCTCGACGGCGCCGCCTCCCTCGACGACCAGTCCGCGTTCCTCGCGAGCCTGGACGCGCATCGCACCGGACGGATGCGGGATGTGCTGGCGACGATCCAGGCGGATCAGGACGCCATCGTTCGAGCCCCCTCCCCCGGCACTCTCGTGGTGGACGGCGGCCCAGGCACCGGGAAGACGGTGGTCGCCCTGCACCGGGCGGCACACCTCCTGTACGCCGAACCGCGACTGACGAACGGCGGCGGCGGCATGCTCCTCGTGGGTCCGAACCCGCAGTACCTCGGCTATGTGGAGGACGTGCTGCCGAGTCTCGGCGAGGACACGGTGAGGTTGTGCACCCTGCGCGACCTCACTCCCGAGGGCGCGGGCGCGGTCACGGAGCCGGACCACCGCGTGGCCGAGCTGAAGCAGAGTCTCGACCCGGACCAGGTGATCGGGGCGGCCGTCGCCGTCCTGACCCGGCCACCGCGGCATGCGCTCCGCATCGAGACGCCGTGGGCCGATCTCTGGATCGGCCGAGAGGACTGGGCCGAGCTGTTCGCCTCGGCGGATCCGACTTCCCCGCACAACGAGGTCCGCGACGAGGTCTGGGAGGAGCTGCTGGAACTGCTCGTCGACCAGATGCGCGACGAGGATGTCCCGGAGTCCTCGATCCGCCGGTGGCTGCGGCACGACGACGAACTCACCGGGACCTTTGTACGGGCGTGGCCGCTGCTGACGCCGGACGCCGTGGTCGCCGCGCTCTGGGCGTCCCCGACGCTGCTCGCGCGGTGTGCGCCCGACCTCGCGCCCGAGGAGCACGCCCTGCTGCACCGTGCCGAGGGGGCGCCCTGGACGGACCCGGACCTGCCCCTCCTCGATGCCGCGCACCGCCGGATCGGCGACCCCGAGGCCGTCCGCGAGCAGCACCGCCGGCAGGGCGCGGCGGCCGCGGCGCAGGAGCAGATGTCGGCAGTGGTCGACCACCTCGTCGCGAGCGACGACAGCGAGATGAAAGTGATGTCGATCCTGCGAGGTCAGGATGCGCAGAACGTTCTCGCCGGAGCGGACGCGCCTCCCCCGCTTCCGCCCGACGAGCTCGCCGGCCCCTTCGGTCACATCGTCGTCGACGAGGCGCAGGAGCTCACCGATGCGCAGTGGCGCATGCTGATCGCGCGGTGCCCCTCCCGCAGCTTCACGGTCGTGGGCGACAGGGCCCAAGCGCGGCGGAAGTTCACGGAGTCGTGGCCCGCCCGCCTCGAACGCCTCGGCCTGCGGAACGTGCGCGTCTCCTCGCTCCGGGTGAACTACCGCACTCCGGCCGAGGTCATGGCGTTGGCCGCACCGACGATCCGCGAGGCATTCCCCGACGCCAACGTCCCGACGTCCGTGCGGGAGAGCGGCATCCCGATCCGGCACGGCGCGGTGCCCGAGCGAGACGCGGAGCTGGAGGCGTGGCTCGCGACGAACCCGGAGGGAGTCGCCGCCGTCATCGGCGACCCCACCTTCGTGCCGCGGCCCCGGGTCCGGGCACTGACGCCGGAGGAGGCCAAAGGACTGGAGTTCGACCTCGTGGTCCTCGTGCGCCCGGAGGCATTCGGCTCCGGGCGCACGGGGGCGGTCGACCGCTATGTGGCGATGACCCGCACGACGCGCGAACTCGTCATCTTGCGCTGAGCAGCCGCCGGGCTTCAGACGTCGTGCGGGTCGCCGCCGTCGGTGATCGTGCCGGTCGGCTCGCTCTCCTCGACCTCATGGCGGGCGCCGTGCTCGGAGGCGAGCGCTTCCCCCTCCTCGATCGCCTCATCGCGGCTGGTGTAGCTGCGGGAGAGCTCCGGCGCGCCCTCCACCTCGTTGACCCACTGGCCGTTCTTCGAGCGGGTGACGATCGACGTGATGGCCATCAGACGTCCCCCGGCCCCAGGTCACCCTGGCCTTCTTCGCCGAGATCGGCGAGAACCGGATCCTCCCCTTGGCTCTCCGGCTGCGGCGCGGAACCCGGCAGGTCCGCCGCCGGCACCTCATCGTCGGGATCGGGGATCTCGTCGGGATCGCGGCCGGTGGCGGTCGACTCCTCCAGATCCTCCGGTGCCGCACCGTCGTCGAGGGCTTCCGTGCGCTCCCATTCCGCCTGCGCGGGATCGTTGCTCGGGTCAGCCTCGGTGGTGGCGTCGCCGTCGCGCAACGGCTGACCGCCGACGTCGTCGGGTGTCGATTCCATGTCTCCTCCTTCGATCGGGCTGGCCCCAGTCTCCCGGCTGGAACCGGAGTCGCCGAGGGGCTTGAGGAGACCTCGCCGAGCAGCTAGGTTCCGGAACTCCGCGAGGAGGCGGCGTCAGTTGCGACCGGCCATGACGCCGCCGTCGGCGTCCCAGACCGCACCGGTCACCCAGCTCGCGCGGTCGGAGAGCAGGAACGCGGCGACCTCGGCGATGTCCTCGGGGGTTCCCACACGGCCGAGCGGGTGGAAGGCGTCGAAGCTCGACACGACTCCGTCGACCTCGTCCTTCGGGATGAAGCCCTCGTAGATGGGCGTCCGTACGACGGCGGGGGCGATCGCGTTCACGCGGATGCCGTGCGACGCGAGCTCCATCCCCAGGTGCTGGGTGAGCGAGTGCAGGCCGGCCTTGGCCATCGAGTACGCCGAGGACGGCGTCGCAGCCACAGCCTGGTGCGCCCACATCGAGCCGAGGTTGACGACGGCTCCGCCCTGGCCCTTCGCGACCATGCCGGAGGCCACCGTCTGGGTGACGAAGAAGGTCGCCCGGTTGAGGTCGAGATACGCGTCGTAGTCCGCTTCGGTGTGCTCGAGGAACGGCTTCGGCGCGAACACACCCGCGGCGTTCACGAGGAGGTCGGCATCGGCGTGCTCGGCGGCGAGCCGGGCACGGAGTGCTTCCACGCTCGCGGGGTCCGTCAGATCGGCCTGTAGGACGGTCACATCGATGCCCTGGCCGACGAGAGACGTCCGCGCAGCCCCCAGCTTCTCCTCGCGCCGTCCGACCACGACGACCGCGGCCCCCTCGCGTCCGATCCGCTCGGCGATGGCGAGGCCCATCCCGCTCGTGCCCCCGATCACGATCGCGGTGCGTCCGGTGAATTCCCTGTCGAGCTCGGCCATGGTGCGGCTCCTCTCCGTCCTGGACGGCGGGTGCCGTCTCGTCTCCACGCTACGAAGCGGCAGCCGTCGGGAGTAGACGAGCGCACGTGATCGAGTGATAACCCCTGTTTATGAGTCGGCAGTCACCGCGTCCAGCGAGAGCGCGGCGGTGAGGTCGGCCAAGTCGTCGGCGAGCGGGGAGGAAGGGTCCCAGACCGCCTCGTAGAAGATCTCCACGTCCATGCCGCGTTCACGCAGCGGGCGATGCGGCGCGTCCGGGGAGGCGAGCTTCGAGCGTGGGATGACCGCCGTACCGAGGCCCAGCTTCGCCCATTCCTCGAGCACCCGATAGGTCGCGGCCTCGCCGTCGTAGGCGCTCAACGGCACGTCGTTCGCGTCGAAGAGATCGGTGGTGAAGGTCGTCAGCCCGCACGTGTCCGGCATCAGGATGAGGGGCGTGTCGGTGAGGTCGCTGAGCTCGACCGCGCCGCCCTGTGACGGCTCGTGGTCCACGACGACCACCGGCTCCGCATCGACGATGCGGTGCCGGAAGCGGGGCATCGGTGCGACGGAGGGGACGAGGATGAGATCCAGCTCCCCGGCGGAGAGCTCACGCCGCAGGTCGGCGACGTTCGCCTCGCGGAGGACGAGCTGCCGCGGCGCCGGCGAGGCGGGAAGCGCGCACACGGCCGTGTAGGCGCGCGCGACGATGGCCGGATTCATGAGCGGCGAGACCCCGACCCGCACCCGCGCATCGGCCGACCGGTTCCAGCGCGCGGCCTCGGCAGCGACCTGGTCCACGGCGAGGAGCGCGCGGTCGATGACCGGGAGGAGATGCGCGCCGAAGGCTGTCGGGACGACCCCGCGGGGCGAGCGCTCGAACAGGCGCTCCCCCAGGCGGTCCTCCAGCTTGGAGATTCCGGTCGAGAGGGCCGGCTGCGTCACGCCGTAGGCACGCGCGGCGGCGCCGAAGGAGTGGGTCTCCGAGACGGCCTGGGCATAGCGGAGGGCTTCGAGGCTCACGCGGTCGCTCATAGCCCGACGTTATCACCGGACGACGGCTGGCCGGGCCGCTCGGGGCAGTCCGCGCTCCGTCAGGCGTAGCCGAGGTCGGGAGCGCCGACCCAAAAGAGGCCCTCCCTCGCGCCGGTCGGGAGCAGGCCCTCTATCCATTCGGCGACGACCACGAGGACGGCTTCCTCCAGGCGATCCCGCGTCCATCCGCGCGGGCGCGAGGGCACCGCGGGCTCCCAGCCGTCCGCGGTCCACTCCACACCGAACAGGTGGCGCTGGTCGTCGAACCGCCGGTCCAGGTCGAAGGCGTCGGCCCCGTCGAACCGCGCCCAGACGTCGAAGGGGCCCTCGCCGTCCTGGTCGACGAAGACGTCGATGAGGATCGCTTCCACACCGCTCTCCGCTTCGACGGCGGCCCGATGCAGGTCCCCCAGCGCGGCGGCGACGCGCTCGCTCTCCCCGTCGAGCACGGCTCGCAGGGCGCGGGCGTAGGGCTCGGCGTCGTCCACGCGCGCTCCGGGCTCCGGAGCGCTCATCGCTCCGGCTCGGCGTCGGTGTCCACGGCGCCGCCCGCGACGAGCTCTCGGATCGCCGACGCGAGCGCATCTCGGGACCGCCCGTGCGGGAAGGCGCCGGATGCGAAGTCCAGCAAGCTGCGACCGTCGGGGAGAGCGGGCGTCGCGGGATCGACGTCACCGTGCACGAGGAGGGTCCGCACCAGCGGCGCCAGCGCGGTCTCCTCGATGTCGCGATGCAGCAGCTGCACGAACGGATGCCCCTCCGGGAGCGTCGCGACGGGTGTCGGGCCCGGGATCGCGCCCCGCTCGAGCAGGCGTCGCAGCACCGGCTCATCCTCCGCGCCCAGCGTGGGGTTGGCGAAGAGGACGTTGACCGGGCTCAGGAACGACAGGGAGGATGACGCGTCGAGGCGCTGGTCCAAGAGCCAGAGCGCGAGCTCGCGGCGGCGCTGGGGGTGCGGGTTGCTGAGCGCGGCATCGAGGAGGAACCGGTACCCCGGAGCATCGACGACGACGTCGAGGAGGTCGTTGAGCGTGCCGGTGAGTGCGAGATCGGGGAACACCCCGAGGCCCGCGTAGATGTGCTCGATCTCCTCCCGCTCGGGCACCCGATCGAAGACGAAGCTCGCGTACGACGCATCGAGGAGGGTCGGCGGCCCCATGCGCTCCCCCATCCGCAGTGCCCATTGGAGCTGCGGCACCCCGAGGGCCTCGGAGTAGATGGTCTCCAGGGGGTTCGTCGTGTCCACATCGTCCGGGTCGAGGGCGTCACGGACCCGCTGCAGCATCCCCTCCGAGGCGCGCCAGTCGACGTCGTCCCGCCAGAACACCGCGTGCACGGCGGGCAGGGTTGCCGCGCCGGCGAGGAGGTTCTCGGTCCCAGCGGAGCCAGGGGCCGAGGCCCCGCGATGCACGACCGGGAAGAACCCTCCCGGGTCTCGGTCGACCACGAGCGACAGCAGGTCGTCGGGCACGCCGCAGAACAGGGCGACCTGTTCCTCGAAGGAGGGCTCGGGTCGGGCGGCGGCGTCGGGACCCGTCGGATGGGACAGGAGGAGGCCGCGCCCGTCGTGGGTGAAGTACCAGGTCCAGAAGTGGTCTCCGGTGCGGAAGCCGCCGCGCATCGCATTGGGGACGAGGGAGGAGCCGGCGAGCGGCGGGCCGTTCCACGGCAAGGGTCCGGACGCGGGGGCGCCGCCCACGAGGGCGGAGACGTCGGAGATGATCCGGGCGCGGATGCGGAGCTCCCATGGGTTGCTCCCGCGCGCGAGGTCGAGCACGGCGTCCGGTCGCGCGATGACGATGATGACCTCGGGGTCGTCGCCGTACGAGGGATCGGGCGTTCCGGCGACCACAGCGACCGCATGGCCGTTCACCCACCAGAGCGGCGCGGTGAGGAGTCCCGTGGCGCGCATGACGCGGGTGAGCGGGCTGCGGCGATCGATCCCGGTCTTCTCGTTGCGAGCATGGATCTCCCCGGCCGTTCCCCACCTTTCGCTCATGACGCCGATGAGGTCGTCCGCCCAGGCCTGCAGCGCATCGACCGTCCACCCCTCCCCTGACGCGAGCACGACGCGGAGCGCCCGACCGTGGTCGTCGCGGAGCCCGCGTCCGCCGATCTCGAACGTCCGATCCGCCCAGTCGGCGTCCTCCGGCGAGCGCTCCCACCACGCTCTGGTGACGCGCTCGATGTCCGCCACGAGGTCGTGATAGTCGCCGTTCGTCGGCACCGCGTAGCCGAGGCGGTCCGTGTCAGACGGGCGGTCCTGCTCCGGGTACGGGCACGCGGCGAAGACCCGCTCGAACCAGGTGCGTCGTTCGTCCCCTTCCCGCGACATCTCGTCGACGGTGAGGGCGCCGCCGAGACGATACGGCTGCCGCACCGCGGCGCCGAAGCCGAAGTCGTCCATGCCGAAGTCGTTGCGGCGGCCGATCTCCATGAGCGAGGGCGAGACGCACCAGTGCTCCCCGTCGAACCACACCGCGCCGGTGATGACCGGCACGGGTTCGTCGCCGAGCATGCGGAACTCCAGGTCGTGCTCCGCGACCTCGCCGCGGGCGTCCTCGCCTCGGGCGGCGATGAGGGCGCGGAGGTCGTCCGGAACCCTGTCGAGCATGCGCGCGGCCAGGATCAGCCAGGCCTCCGCCAGGTCCGCCTCCCGTTCGGACGGATCCGCGGCATCCGCCGCATCGCCGCCGTGCTGCTGCGCCACCTCCGCGAGGAACTGCGCCGGCGCTTCGTCCGCGAACGTCGACGTCGGGTCCTGGATGAGGACGAGGATGCGGCCGTCGTCCGTGAACGTCCAGACCGTCGTCACCCCGCTGCGCGACTGCAGGCTGAAGCGGGACGCCGGGGTGTCGACGTCGCGCAGCCGCACCTCCCCGGCGCCGAACAGTGTGCTCAGCAGCCAGGCGCGGCGTCGGAGCTCGAGCGGATGCTCGCCGTTCATGAGGAGGTCGTTGTGCATGTCCTCCTCGGGCAGGAGCGCGCTGAGGCTGCCGACGGCGTACTCCCGCGGCAGTACGACCATCGCTTGGCGCAGCATGCTCTGCCGCGGTTCGGTGTCCCAGTTCGTGACCAGCACGCAGTACAGATCGCCGCGGTCCCACATCTCCGCCTCCGGGATGCCGACCGAGACGAGGACCACGTCGAGGATGCCCTCCGGATCCTGGTTCTCCCCCACGAGCGACGGCTTCCGGACCATCGGCGCACCCCACGCTTCGTGCAGCGTCCGGCGCACGCCCTCCGTCCACTCCTCCGCGTAGGCGGCGAATCCGCCCTCGGGGACCACGAGGTCCGCGGGCGGGTTCGGCTGCAGCGACTCGTCGGCGTCGGGGTCGTAGCCGCCGAGCGGGAGCAGCCAGACGCCCTGCGACTCCTCGACCTCCACCCCCTCGAACGTGAAGGCCTCGCGCGTCTCTCCCGCGAGCAGGTGGGCGACGAGTCGGTCGAGGAACCCGGGGACCTCTTCCCTGCCGAACGGCGGTGTGTAGTACGGGAGGTCGTCCTCCGTCTCGCCGCTCGCGTCCGTGTCGTCCCTGCCGGTGTCATCGACCATGCCCCACCCCGTCGTCATCGAAACAGCCTTGGGACGAGCATACGGACGCGCGGCGTCATTCCTCGGAGTCGATGAGCTCGAGGAGCTTCCGCAACTCGTCGCGGATCTCCTCGTGGTCATACTGTCCGGCGCGGCTCTCCCCTGAGATCACTCCGGAGCGGCGCACCTTCCGGAAGTCGCCGAACGGAAAGCTGTACGCCTTCTTCGTCTCGGGGTTCTCGCTCTTGTCGATGCCGAGGTGCCAGTGGGCGAACTCCGTCCATCCGTGCTCGTCGATGAAGCGGTTCTCGTCTTCCGCGCTGGGCGCCGCCTCGGACCAGTCGTCGCGTTCGTCCCGCACGACCTTGCCGTCGCGGACGAGGGAGCGCGCGAGCTTCAGCGCCGGTCGGTTCAGTTCGATAGCCATGGGGGAACGGTAGGACGGGGGACGGCGGCACCGCGCCCCCCTTGACGCCCGAGCCTGAAGAGAGCAATCGCGGAGGCCGCCGGGCTCAGCCCCCGATCTGCGCGCGCACCGTCCGTCCTGCGAGCACGGCGTACAGGCCCACCGAGACCAGGAGTCCGACCGGCACCGAGAGGTCGAGCCCGCCCAGCGCCGCGCCGAGCGGGCCGGTCCACACGGTCGTCGACAGGAACATCGCGGTGGCGAAGCCACCGGTGACCACGGAGACGAGACCCGGGAGGCCGAAGCCGCCGGTGTACCAGAACCTGCCGCCGGGCCGTTCGTCGAACAGGTCGGTACCGCAGTAGCGGTTGCGGCGCAGGACGATGTCGGCGACGTAGACGCCCATCGTGGGCACGGAGATGATCAGCAGGAACTGCAGCATGAGGTTGACGGCGCTGATCAGGTCGGATGCCACGACGAGCACGATCGTGAACGCGCAGCCGAGCGCACCGATGAGGATCGCGGAGGGGATGCGGCGGATCGGCACGCCGATCGACTGCAGGGCCATGCTCGCCGTGTACGTCGTCATGCCGTTGAGCGAGATGCAGTTAACCAGGACGCCGAGTACGAACAGCGGGGCGAGCCACACCGGCAGCTTCTCGAGCAGGGAGTACTCGATGCCGTTCGCGAGGCTGTCCGGCCCGATGGAACCGCCCAGCACGACGCCGAAGGCGGTGATGAGCACCGCCGGGAAGAGCTGTCCCAGCGCGGTCGCGCCGATGATGCCGGACGCTCTGGTGTGGCGTGGCAGATAGCGGGCCATGTCGGCGCTGTTGCTGAACGACAGCGGCGACGATGCCATCAGCGCGAACGCGATCGTGACGCTCACCCACAGCGGCAGCCCGCTGAGCGGCTCGGGCTGCGCGAACCCCCAATCCAGCGCGGGCGCGAGGAAGCCGATGACGAGCGCGAAGATCACGAACAGCCCGATCGAGATCGCCAGGTAGGCCTTCAGGATGAGGGCGTGACCGTACGCGGCGACGATCACGGTGATCGTCGAGACCACGACCGCCACCAGGATCGATGCCGCGATCGGATCGGGGAAGCCCCACCGCACGAGCAGTTCGCCGCCGATGAACGACGCCGCCACCCAGTTCAGCGCGAGGAAGACGCCCGAGATGAACCAGCCGTAGAACGCGATGACGATCTTGTTGCCGTGGATACCGTAGATCGCTCGCTGGACCACGGAGCCGGAGGTGCCGGCTGCCGGTCCGGAGATGGCGACGATACCCGGCAGCAGAGCGAGCGCGCTCGATGCCAGGATCACGAGCAGCGCCTGCCAGATCTCCAGGCCTAGCACGAGCGTCATCGAGGCGCCGACCGTGATGTTCAGCACGCTGACGCCCGGAGCGCTCCAGACGAAGAACAGATCGCGGGCTCTCCCGTGCCGTTGGGCGTCGTCGATGAGTTCGATGCCCCGGGTCTCGGGGGTGCTGGCGGAGTCGACGAAATCGGACTCGGATCCGGGCGCGACGGCACCAGGAGCGGGGGTGGCGGATGTGTCGGACATGACGGTCCTTCCAGGACGGGCACCCTCCTGCGTCAGTGCAGGGGGCGTTCGGGATTCAGGAGCGGGAGCTCATGGTCGCCGGTAGGCGACCTCGCCGTGTACGAGGGTGAGCAGCACGGCACCGGTGAGCAGGTCGTCGGTCGGCGCGGACAGCGGGTTGATGTCCAGCACGGCGACGTTCGCGAAGAAGCCGGGCGCGATCCGGCCGTAGGCGTCGTCGATCGCGCCGACGTGGGCCGCGCCGGACGTCGCCGCAGCGAGTGCCTGCGCGGCGGTGAACGCACGCTCGGGGTGGTACGGCGGCAGCGCGCGGTCGATCGAGGATCGCCCGGTCATCGCGATGAACAGGTTGTGCAGAGCCTCGTGGGGTGCGGTGGGGGCGTCGGTACCCAGCGCGACGGGAACGTCGACGTCGCGGAACCAGTTCCACGGGAAGCCGTCCTCAGCGCGCTGATCGCCGAGCATCGCCATCCAGTTGTCCAGGATGGCGGGGTCGCAGTGCACCGGCTGCATGGATGCCGCGATGCCGTGCGCGCGCATCCGTGCGACCGTCTCGGGCGCGACCGACTCCAGATGCTCGATGCGCGGGCGGCGGGCGATGTCGGTGCCGTTAGCCCGCTCGCAGGCCTCGACGAGGTCGACGGCCAGTGCGCTCGCCGCGTCTCCGATCGCGTGCATCGCGAGCTGCAGGCCGGCGCGGTCGGCGGCGATCGCGACCGGCGTCGCGGCCTCGCGGCTCCAGATCGGGTCGGCGTTCGAGCCGTCGGCATACGGGCGCACCATCGCGGCGGTGCACGCGTCGATCACGCCGTCGAGGATGAACTTCACCCCGACGACCTTCAGCCACGGCGTGCCCGTGGCATCGAGTTCGTCACGCAGCTGCACCGCACGCTCGACCTGGGCGAGATCGGCTGCCGGATCGCCGGTGGAGCTCAGCCACCAGTGCGCGGTGACCGGGAACGGCAGCCGACCGTCGCGGTCGAGCCGACGCCGCAGCGCCGCCATCGACTGCTCTGTCATCCCCATGTCGGCGGCACCGGTGACGCCGGCCGCCAGATACGCGCCGAAGGCGAGCTCGAGGTGGCCGTCGACCTCCTCCTCGGTCCGGATGCCGTCGAGATAGTCCGCGAGCAGATCCATCGCCGCGGTCTCGAGCAGGAACCCGGTCGCCTCTCCGTCGTCGTCCCGCACGACCTGGCCGCCGATCGGGTCGACGGTGTCGCGGTCTATGCCGGCGGCGCGCAGCGCGGCTGTGTTCACCCAGGTGCTGTGCAGGTCGTTCGCGTCGAGGAAGACCGGGATGTCGTCGATCACCTCGTCGATCATCGCCCCGGTCGGCTGGGTGACGCCGTCAGGCAGAGCGTCGAACAGCCAGCTGACCCCCTCGATGACCGTCGCGTCCGGGTTCATCGCCCGTGCCTCGAGCAGCCGCTGCTGGATCTGTGCCACCGAGGTGCAGTCGCGGAGTTGCACCTTGCCCTGCGCGTGGCCGAACATCGCCAGGTGCGCGTGCGCCTCGATGACACCGGGCATCACGAACGCCCCGCCGAGGTCCACGACGGCGGCACCCTCACCTGCCGCGGCGTGGACCTCCGCCTCCGTGCCGACGGCGAGGATGCGATCGCCGCGCACGGCGAACGCGGACTGCACCGGAGCATCCGCGCGCCCGTCGAAGACGATGGCGTTGCGATAGACGGTGGCGGTGTCGGTCATGGTGGTCCCTTCGATCGGGTCAGAGCGCGAGCGCCAGATGCGGGCGGGTGGCGTTTTCGGCCGGAGTGCCGTCGAGCACGTCGGCGCGACGACCGGCGGGGTCGAGCACGACGGTGGCCAGGCTGGCCCACCGCTGTCCCATCGGAAGCGCGAGGTCGGGTATGCAGGTCACCGGAGGCTCGCCGTCGCCGGTCACGAGCATCGCGCGCAGCTGCTCGGCATCCGTCGCTGCGCCGGCCGACAGCAGTCGACCCCGGAGGAAGTCCCAGCGCTGACCGGAGTCGGGCTGGTACAGCCAGGTCTTCTCGTGCGCCGCTGGTGCTTCGGTGAGGAAGTGATTCGTGCGCAGCCAGGTGCCCTCGGTGATCGCGGGCGCGGAGAACACGCCTTCGGGGCAGATGTCCAGCAGCACGGCGTCGCCCGCGGCGTCGAAGAGCGCGAACGAGCCGGAGCTCGTGACCGGCGCCTCGCGCACCAGTTCGACGGCGCGCGCGACGCTGGAGGCCTCCTCGAGCACGAGAGCGGCGAGCACGTGCATCGGGATGCCCTCTGGCCGGTCGGACCGGTGCCCCAGGATGTTGAAGTGCAGCGCGACGCCGGCGCTGTTCACGCCGATCTTGCCGAGGATGCCGCATTCGGTGAGCCCGGCGTAGTCGTGGACACCGCCGCGCGAGATGATCGTGTGCCAATACGGCGCGATCTCCATGTGCCAGTCCCACGTCTGCACGCCGAGGGTGTGCGCACGGCCGTCCGCATCGCGGATCGAGCGCACGATGGTCGAGCACTCTCCCGGCGGTACGGCGATGCTGCGGGACAGGATCTCCGTGCGGCCGTTCAATGCGGCGACGCGCCAGATCTCGGCATCCGCACCGGCGGCGATGCCCTCGATCTGCGCGCGCAGCGCCGGACGGTGGGCATCGATCGCGTCGAGCAGCCGCTCGGCGTCGTCGCGCACGGTCTTCTCGTCGACGGCGCCGAGGCGGAAGAGCCGATCATACGCGTCGATCGCGCCGGGCAGAGTCTCCCGCAGCTGCCTGCCGCGCTCGACGCCGCGCTGGAGCGGATCCGAGGCGTCGGCCGTGATCTGCAGGCGCCGCTCCGGGCGCGGAAAGGGCGACGTCACGGGAGTTCCTGTCCGGGAAGAGCGGGAGTGCGCGGCGGTGCAGTACGGCGCTCGCCGGTCGCCTCGAACGCGGCGGCGAGGCGCAGCAGGGCGGAGTCGTCCCAGCCGCGGCCCGCGATGGTCAGACCCACCGGCATCCCGATGTCTGCCGTCGTGCCCATCGGCACCGTGACGGTCGGGATGCCGAGATGTCGGATCGCGAGATTCCCGTTCGCGACCCACACACCGTTGCGCCAACCGGCGTCGGCGGATGCCGGATTCACGTCCATGTCGGCGGGGCCGACGTCGGCGACGGCGGGGAAGATCACGGCGTCGAGGCCGAGCGCGTCCATCCACTCCTCGAGGTCGATGCGACGGGTCTCCTCGAGCCCGCGCACGCCCTCCTCGAGATGCGGGATGTCGGTGAATGACGCGTACGGGCGCTGGCGGACGAGGGCCGGATACCCGGCGATCTCGTCATCGAAGCCGGTGTAGCGATCCGGGAGGGCACCTTCCGGATGCGGGAAGATGCGCGCGCCGTCGACGAGTTCGAGCCGATCGAGCGCGGGGTCGCCGTTCGCGCGCAGGAAGTCGTCCCACGCCCATGCGGAGAGATCCTCGATCTCGGAGCGCAGGAACCGCTCGGACACCAGTCCCCTGGTGCGCACGGTCGGCGCCCCGGCGCGGTCGCCCTCGTAGTTGGTGACGACCGGGAAGTCGACGTCGACCACGTGGGCGCCGGCGTCTTCGAGGTCTCGGCGCGCCGGCTCCCAGAGGTCGATGACGGACGCCCTGGTCACGATGCGCTGCCCGGTCGCGCCTCCGATGGTGGTGCCGGTGCCGGCATCCGGATCGGCATTGACGTACATGCGCGGCACGCCGAAGCGCCGGCCGGCGAGAGCGGAACGAGGGTCGGCCACGGCGAGGTCGCGGTACGACGCCGGACGCACCTCGGATGCGGCAGGGATACGCACCCACGGCTGGGCGCGCCAGAAGTCGCCGCGGACGTCGGCGTCGTCGGCGACGATCACGTCGAGCACCTCGAAGAGATCGGCCATCGTACGGGTATGCGGCACCACGACGTCCATCGTGGGCACCAGCGGCCAGTTGCCGCGCACCGAGATGACGCCGCGGCTGGGCGTGTATGCACAGAGGGCGTTGTTCGACGCCGGTGCCCGACCGCTCGACCAGGTCTCCTCGCCGAGTCCGAAGGCAGCGAAGCTCGCGGCGGTCGCGGTACCCGATCCGTTGGAGGAGCCGGATCCGAATGCACTGGTCAGCCAGTTGGCGCTGTACGGGCTCTCCGCCCGTCCGTACACACCGCGCTGCATCCCGCCGTTCGCCATCGGCGGCATGTTGGTCAGGCCGAGGCAGATCGCCCCGCCGGCCCTGAGCCGTTCGATCGTGAACGCGTCCCGCTGCGCGACCAGATCCGCGAACGCCGGGGATCCGCATGCCGCGGTGAGCCCGGCGACGAGGTAGCTGTCCTTCGCCGTGTACGGGATGCCGTCCAGCGGGCCGAGCGAGTGCCGGGCCGCCCTGCGGGCATCGGACGCCGCGGCTTCGGCGAGGGCGTCGGGGTTGCGGACGACGACCGCGTTGAGTGCGGTCTCGGTGCCGGGTGCGTCGTACGCGTCGATGCGGGCGAGATAGGCCTGCACCAGCGCGACGCTCGTAGCCGCACCGGTCTCGAGCGCTCGCCGCAGGTCCGCGATGGATGCTTCGACCACGCCGATCATGCGGGTGCCTCGGTCGGTGCCGGCTGCTGCTGGGTGATGCAGTGGATGCCGCCGCCGCGCGCGAAGATCGGGCGCGCGTCGACGGTCACGATCTGTCGCCCGGGGTACGCGGACCCGAGGATGTCCCGCGCGCGGGCATCGGCGGCGTCCTCACCGAACCCGCACGCGATCACCGCGTCGTTCACCACGAGGTGGTTGATGTAGCTCCAGTCCACGTACCCCTCGTCGTCGCGGAGGGTCTCGGGGGCGGGGACGTCGATGATCTCGAGCGGGCGGCCCGCGGCATCCGTCTGGTCTTGCAGGAACGCCTTCAGCTCCCGCGTGACGACGTGGTCGGGGTGTCCCGCGTCGTCCTGGCGGTGCAGCAGCACCCGGCCCGGAGCGGCGAACGCGGCGACGATGTCGACGTGCCCGTTGGTGCCGAACTCGTCGTAGTCGCGCGTGAGGCCTCGCGGCAGCCAGATGGCTGTGGTCGCGCCGATCGTGCGTGCGAGTTCGGCTTCGGCGCGGCCCCTGTCGGCGTAGGGATTGCGGTTCGGGTCGAGCTGCACGGTCTCGGTGAGCAGCACCGTGCCCTCGCCGTCGACATGGATGCCGCCGCCCTCGTTCACGAGCACCGAACTGATGTGCTCGGCTCCGACGTGTGCAGCGACGATGCGCGCGACGCCGGCCGACACCTGCCACTCGGCCCACGCGGGCGCACCCCAGCCGTTGAAGATCCAGTCGACCGCGCCGAGGACGCCCGGCCGATCGTCGTCGAGGACGAAGGTCGGGCCGAAGTCGCGCATCCAGAACTCGTCCAGCGGCGACTCGACGATCTCGACGGCCGAGCCGAGCATGTCCCGCGCCCGCGCCATCTCGGTCGGGTCCACGACCATCGTCACCGGTTCGAACTCGGCGATCGCCAGGGCGACGTCGGTCCACGCGCGGTACGCCGTGTCGCGCCAGGCAGCACCGTCGCCCAGGGTGACGCCCACGCGCGGAAACGCCATCCAGCTGCGTTCGTGCCGTTCGCCCTCGTGCGGCATCCGCCAGCCCATGTCATCTCCTTTGTCGACAACAGCTTGTTGGTCGCATGACCAATAAAGGAATGTTCCTACACTGGAGGCACCATGTCAACATCCGATACGCGTCCACGGACCAGGAAGACTCCGGAGCAGCGCGCCGGCGAGATCTACGACGCCGCGATCGCGATCGCCAGGGAGAAGGGACTGTCCGCGCTGACGCTGCGGGCGGTCGCCGGCAGGGCAGGGGTGGCGCCGGGGCTCGTCTCGCACTACGCATCGAGCATGGACGAGTTGGTCGCGCGCACCTTCCGCGAGCTGACGGCATCCGAACTGGACGACGTCCGCACCCAGGCCGAGACCGAGAGCGAGCCGGCAGCACGGATGGCACGGATGATCTCCACGGTCCTCAGCAGTGGCCACGACGACATCACGCTCGTGTGGGTGGACGCCTGGTCCCTCGGCCGCGGCAGTGCAGCGCTGTCGGTGGCCATCGACGAGCAGATGAGCGCCTGGCAGTCGTTCGTCGCGCAGCTCATCGAGGAGGGCCGGAGCTCCGGCGTGTTCCGCACCGACGACACGGATGCCGTGGCCTGGCAGATCCTCGCCATGATCGACGGCATCGCAGCGCATGCGCTGACGCGCCGTACCGACGCCGCGCTGTTCGCCGCTCGGTTGGCACAGGCCTGCGAGACGCTGGTCGGTGCGGCCCCGGGGAAGATCGCGGAGCTTCTTCCGACGCACTGACGGTCGCGGAGGGCGTGGCCTCCTCATGCCCTCGGCGATCCCGGGAAGGCAGAAGGGCCGGAACCTCGTGCGAGATTCCGGCCCCGGAATGGTGGGCTGTTGGCAAAAGCCGTTGTGGTGCCCGTCTGACCCCGCACCCGCGCACGGCTTTCCTGCACGACCTCAACGATTTTCCTGCTGCCGTCCAACCAGTCACTACACCGGCCGGAGCGGCTCCTTCGACCGGCACGTTCGAGGGACGCGGCTATGTGCCTACCAGCCAGAAGTCATGAACATCGGGTTGGGATCGTCCCAGTCCTCGTCGACCTGCTCGATCTCTTGCGCTCGAACGCTGCGGACAACCCTGTGCATGGTGATGTCATCCGTAGATAGCGTGAGTGTCGGATGCCGCTGATTCAGACGAGCCAGTTCGGCTGTAGTCGGTGGATCTGACTGAAAGTCTGTGCCGTGGCCATAGAACAGCGCGATGTTGCGGGGGTGGGTACTGTCGTCTTTGCCCTCCTCTTGGAGGATCGGTTCACCTGGTTCGGCCTCGGCGTTGAGCTTGTCTGTGAGATGGGACGGCCACGCGATGCCGTCGATGTGATCGACCGGAACCCATCGCAGCCACTCCGCGACGACCTGCGTGGGCGTGTAGTCGAACGCTTCTCTTCCGTCGAGCACTACAGGGGCGGTGATCATGTCTGTGAAGTGCTTCTTGAAGCGGGCGAACATCCAGCGTCTCCGACTGTCGTCATCCGTTGCGAAGATGCTCGGCAGCGTCGTCAGCGGCCGAGTGAAGTCGAGTATCCTCAGTACCCTCGTGGTTCTGAACGCGCCCATGATGGCCTCGTCGTATTCGGAGTGCAGAGCGATCTCAGCGATTGCGACTTGCAGGTCATCGGCTGAATAGAAGAGGCTGATCCCAGGCGGCGAAAGGCGACCGTTCTTCGCGAGGTTAGATGGCGCGGACCCTAGCTGGGTACTTGGTTCAGCGTGCACTTTGTCGAGTAGACCGCGAGCATCGTCGGTCATGCGTCCGCGGTACAGTCTCGATCCCGCTGGCAGCTCCACCACCAGGTCGGACTCGACGTATGCAAGCAGCGATGCGAGGAACCTTCCGATTCTCGCTGGGGGTTCGTCCTCGAAGCCAGGCCGATCAGATGCTCCGATGACGACGAATCGACTCTCCGTTCGGACCGTCGCGGAGTAGGCGTCCCAGCCAAGCATCGACGGGTCGATGGTGTCACTCGGAATCCAGGAATCCGAGGAGCTGGTTGCTGCAATCAGACATTCGACGACTTGCATGGCGTATGCAGGATCAATAGCTTCCTCGACGGTCTCGTAGACCACGTAGGTGTCGTCGTACTCCTCCTCGTACTGCCATGGGTCTCCGCCCCCATCCGTCCACTGGTACAGCCACGTGACCACGTCCCAAACCCGAGATCCGAGTTCATCCATGGCGACGGCGAAAGGCTCCGTGGAGCGCTCGGACGTTCGCGGGCAGAACGAGCATTCAAACTTATCGGCGACTTCGCCGAGAGCGCCGCGCAACACGTCGTCTGTGATGTGGCTCAGGCAGACGGTCTCTTTCATTCCGCTGATGCCGTAGAAATCCGATTCCTCCACGCGCTGATGCTATCGGCACTCTCCTCCTCGCGGTCAGAGGGCGAGTGACCTTGCGCTGTAACCACGGCAAGGAGCACGCTGATGGCATCACGCGCTCCAAGCATCGCGACCATGCGACACTGCAAACTGTCGCCTCGAACGGCTGCGTTCTCGTCACTCTCGCTAGTACTGGATGATGACGCTACTTAGAAGGTGCTGCAGACAAGGTATCGCCGGATTCGGCGAGAACCCCGCGGGCAATAGCGCGGTCGACAGCTGCATTCACGCGCTGGTCTACGATGGCGCCCGTCCGTGTCCAGCCGAACTGGCGCGCGACGGCATTCACCACCTCTGAACGTGACGCTCCGCCGACATCTCGTACGAGCATCTCGGCGGCGAGCGCGAACTCATCGAGGTGGACCTGGTCTGGTTTGCGGTTGTGGTCGCGTGACCGCACCTTCGTTACCGTGCGGCCCTGCACATCGACGAAATCGCCATCTCGGGCGAGGCCCGCTTTGGTGATTGCTAGGTCGATGTTGTCCTTGAGCCGGGCGGTAACTCGGCCGACGGACCACCATTCTCGGATGCGCTCGCTGACGGTGTCGAGGTGAACAGGACCTTCAACCTGAACGAGGGTTTTGAGGGGTTCGACCAGGTGGAG
Source organism: Microbacterium paraoxydans (assembly GCF_900105335.1). Taxonomy (NCBI): domain Bacteria; kingdom Bacillati; phylum Actinomycetota; class Actinomycetes; order Micrococcales; family Microbacteriaceae; genus Microbacterium; species Microbacterium paraoxydans. The sequence goes on from NZ_LT629770.1 coordinate 823,940, forward strand.
GTGGTTGCCGGGCTCTGCCGGCTGGACCCAGTGCGGCAACTGGACGGGTTTCGCTTCGACGTAGTCGACAGCCCACGCGAAGGGGACGTCTGCTTCCGCTGCGGCGGTCTCCACCGCCGCACGTGGAATGGTGAAGTTCCGCTGACGGGTCGTTGTTCCCGCGACTGCGGCTTCGATGGCAGCGCGGAGGCGTTCTTCTTCCTGATGACGATCTCGGTACCAGCCGGTGCCCCAGATCCGGTGAAGGGTCCACCCGAGGCCTGAGAGCACTTGGTCCCTGAGCCGATCCCGGTCACGTGCGGCGGGTGCCGAGTGGTACTGGTAGCCGTCACATTCGACGCCGAGGGCGAAGGAGCCGGGCTTGGCGGGATGTCGCACACCGATGTCAATGCGGAAGCCAGCGGCTCCGACTTGGGGCTCAACGACGTAGCCCCAGGACTGTATCGCCCGGATCACGGACTCTTCGAACGGGGAGTCGGGCATGAGGCCTGTCACGGAGGCTTGTGTGCCGAGCGTGGAGATACCTCTGCGGGCGAAGTCGAGGTACGCGCGCAGGGCTTCGACGTTCTCGTTCATGGAGGGTGGGATGTCGCCTGCGTCCATGGATGCGACGACCTCGATGCGTTGCCTTGCGCGGGTGACTCCCACGTTGAGGCGACGCCATCCCTTGTCCTTGTTGAGGACACCGAAGTTGGTCGAGATCTTGCCCGCTTCGTCTGGGCCGTACCCGATGGAGAAGACGATGACGTCGCGTTCGTCGCCTTGGACCGACTCGAGTGACCTGACGAAGAATCCGTTGAGTCGGTCGCTCTTGTCAAAGTGAGGGTCGAGATCTCTGTGCTGCGTGCGAAGTTCGTCGACGGCCGCGACAACGGCGTCGGCCTGCGCGACGGAGAAGGTGACGACGCCGAGGGAGAGACCGGGTCTTGTCCGGTAGTGCTGAATGACTCTCTCGGCGACGGCTTTGGCTTCCTTCGGGTTGTCTGCTCCTCCGCCTCGGCGATACATCCCGTCTACGTGGAAGAACTCGACCCCGACGTCTGGTCCTTCGTCCTGTGCGGACGGGTAGGTGACAAGGTGTCCTTCATAGAACCGATAGTTCGAGAACGCGATGAGCGCTTCGTGACGCGACCTGTAATGCCACCGCAGGCCCAGGTTTCGGAAGGCGCCGGAGGATTTGGCGAGTTCGAGGATCGAAGTGAAGTCTTTGACGTCAGAGTCATCTTCGTCGGAGTCGTCGGATTCCACCGCCCGTTCGAAGAACTGGGAGGGCGGGAGCTGTTTGTCGTCCCCGGCGAGGATGAACGATCTGCCGCGGTAGATGCAGTTGATGGAGTCGCCTGGGGTGACCTGGGATGCCTCGTCGAAGATGACGACGTCGAACTTCAGATCGTGCGGAAGGTACTGCGAGACCGCGAGTGGAGACATCATGAAGACGGGCTTGATGGCTTGAATCGCTGTACGCGCCTGGGTGATGAGGTTGCGAACCGCCATGTGGCGTTTCTGCTTCATGCCCTCCCGCCGGATGAGGGCGGGCTCTCCCAACGAGGTGTTTGCGGGCCGCCGCGTGTTCGCGGCTTTGATGATGTCGCTGGTGGCTGCTGCGACGATCTCTCGGTCGAGCTTCTGGAACTCGGCGACGAGAGCTTCTCGGTCTGCGGCGAGCAGTGGATGCAAGCGGGTGTCAGTCCGAATGTGCTCGTCCGCCCACGCCCGCAGCAAGGCACGCTCGATGACTTTGGGAACGTCCGCAGCCTGCAAGCGCTGCTCGATGCAGAAGTTGACGGTCTCATCGAGGTCGAGTTCGCGAAGCTCGGCGCGGATTGCCTGATAGTCGAACCACTCCTGTTGACCGATGGTGTCGGACTGGAAGTCGCGCAGAAGTTCGAAGGCAGTTACGAAGTCGCCGAAGTCTTCCCGCAGCTCGTCCGTCCGCGACGAGCCGAACGCGTTGAGGATCTCGTCTCGCGCGCTCTCCCACTTCCGGAGGACGGACTCAAGGCTGCCGACGGGAGAGGATTGGACCAGAGCAGAAACTTGGTGAGGTGAAAGTGCAGCGCCCGCGAGCTCGCGAACTCTCTCCGCCCAGCCGAGGGCCATGTCCACGACGGTGAGGTCGGTGCGGGCGCCTTGGTAGAGGTGTCCGAACTGGGCGCTCAGTTCGGTGGCCGCCGAGTCCAGTTCTCGCGTCCAAGCGCGCGCATCCTGGACTGCAGCGATGATCGCTTCAGCATCTCCAAGAGTGTGGTTTCTGTTGGTGCGGGCCGACACCGACTCGATCCGTTCAGCGGCGCTTCTCATGGGGGCGATGTGAGCGGACAGCCAGGCGACCGAGGTCGCCGGTGGTTCGACGAGTAGTTCCGGTCGCCCGGCCAGGGCAGGAGGCGATGCAACGCTTGCTCGCCAGCTGGCGAGCTCGAGACGCACGGAGTCTGAAACTGCCGCCTCTGTGGGGTCAACCGTCGTGGAAGCCAGGTAGGTGACCGTTGAGCGGGAGACCGCGTCGCCGCTGAGGGTGATGATTTCCGCGGCCGCTCCGAGGTAGCGGTCGACTGCGTCCCAGTCGGTAGACCGTCCCTGCCACCATCGCCCGAGTAGGTGTCCGGATGCGATGCCGGCTGCCTCGAACCTTCCCACGGCATCGGACCAGGCGATGGCATCCGAAAGGTGGGCGATGCCTGACTTCACCTCCTTCGCGTCGGCGAGGAGGGCTCCGAGCGCCTTCTTGTCGGTACGGTACGCGCCGGACAGTTTTCGGAGTCCGGTGTGGAGGTTGGCGAAGCGGTCCTGGAGATCCCGCAGTGGTGCCGTGAGAGCGCTCGGGGTGAAGAGTCCGCTCGCCTGGGATTCGCTGCGCTCGAGCGCGAGAGCTTCAAGACGAAGAGCGCTTGCGGCGTTACGGGCCGCATGAAGCCCGGAGGGTGTGAGCCAAGCGGCTTCGATGCCGGGGAACTCGCGATGTATTTCAGTGAGGCGCACGACACGGTCTGCGTCAGTGAAGGAGGTAGGGGCGGCCACACCGACGAGGTGAGCGAGGTTGCCGACGGCGGTGATCGCAGCGGTGAGCGATGCCGCCCGGGCTGCGAACGCGTCTGCGGTGCCTCTCAGCGTCTGCGCGGTGAGCCCGGCGAGGTCAATTGCCCCATGAACGGTAATGGCCTCTGGGTGCGCGGGGAAGTCGATGGGCAGCTGGTCGTAACTGACACCCGCCAGCTCGATGACGAGGTCAGCGGCTCGCTGATACGTGGCGACGAGATCGCCAAGTCGTTGACGATCTGCGTGGATGGAAGTCTGGTCGACTGCGGTCAGCCATGCGTCGTTGACGAAACCGGGTCGGTGAATGTGTTGGAGATCCAGCAACTCCATCAAGGTCGTCGTTTGTCGGGGTGTGCGCAGTCCGAACGAATCGACGACATCGTCATTGAGGCGAATCGTGCCTTGAAGCTCTTCCAGGGTGCTGGCCGCGGAGTAGAGGCGCGATTCGAGCGAGGAGGGATCTGTGACAGCGCGCCATAGGAAAGTCGTGCCTTGTGCTGCGGGGCGCCATGTTCGTTCGAGGCGGCTGAGAGTGTCGCCGAGTGCTGCGCGTCCCTCTTCTGACAGCTGGAGAGGTGGGCGACCCGGAGCGGGCGCGACCGGCACGTGGACGAGCTCGGCGAGTTCACCGAGGACATCGTGAAGCGATGCCTGCAGCGGTGAGCGGCGCTCGTTCATCGCCACCGCGTAGGAGTTGAGTCGGCGGCGGCGGTCTTCAAGGGCTGACCGAGATGGGGCGGTCATCGCGTGGGGTGGCTGGGCGACGTTGTCGAGGGTGCGGAGGAGTTCGGATGCGACGTCCTTGCGGTTCGTCTTGTGGGAGTGCAGCTCGAGCAGGTAACTCTCGAGACCGCTGTCTTTGAGGCGGTTCTTCACCACATCGAGCGCGGCGATCTTCTCCGAGACGAAGAGCACCGACTTGCCGGCGTGCATGAGCGCGCCGATCATGTTGGCGATGGTTTGAGACTTACCCGTTCCTGGCGGTCCGTCCATCACGAAGCTGCGTCCGCCCAGAGCAGCTGCGACGGCGGCACGTTGAGAGGAATCCGCGTCCAGTACGAGTGGTGTGCGCTCCGGCGGGGCGACCTCGTCGATGTCCGCGGGATCGACAGGGTCGAACTGGAACTCATCGCTCTGAGTCGTGGGGTCACCGTTCGCCAGAGCACGGACCACCGGGTGGTCGATGATGGTCGCTTCGTTGTCGAGGAGGTCCTTGTACATGGCCTCCTTGGCGAACGAGAACGTTGCGAGGTGGACTTCGGGTTCCAGGCTCCAGTCCTTGAAATCCTTCGCCTTGCCGAGTGCTGTGGTGAAGCGGCTCAGGATCTCCGACACGGTCAGCCCCTCGACCTCCTCGTACGTCGGAAGAGTGATCCCGAACTCATTGAGACGAAGCGGAAGGGCAGGGTTGAGGACGGCGTCGTCCTGACCACCCTTGATCCTCGGGGTAGCTCGAGGCCCTTCCGGGACCAACTCAACAGGGAGCAGATAGATCGGACTGGTCATGTCCGTCTTGTCCACGTCCTGCCACTTCAGCATTCCGAAAGCGACGTAGAGCACGGAAAGCCCGCGGTCGAGGAACTCTTCGTTCGCGCGGCGCATCAGAGTGCGGACCACAGGACCGATCTCCGCGTCTGCGCGAGGAACGTGAAGGAGAGCTCCAGCACGCGCCGGTCTCGCCTCACCGGTATCCGGGTCAATGAGATCGCCAACGAAGCTCTGGAGCTTTCCGGAACGGAGCAGATCGAGGATGGCATCCGCGGAGGGAGCATCGAAGCTCAGCGAGGATGTCCTGGGAGCCCTGAAGCGGAGGAGACGGCTTCGTCGATCCAGTCCGATGAGCCCCTCGCGCCATGTCTTCAACGCAGCACGAGTCTCCGTGGTAGTGCCCATGTCGCCCCTCCAGTGTGCCGTCGGCCGACGATGAACCCTCACCCGACGCGATGCTTCCCCACATCGTATCGACGCGGCCTGCCTCACCCGGCGAAGATGCATCTTCATTCCGTTCGTCGCCCGGCAGACGCACAGTCTGTGATGCCAGATTCCAACTACACGCGCTGAGCTCACCACGCTTAATGCGTAACAGGCTTCGAAACAGCGAATCCCCGCTTGGTTCACACCGTATGCTGCACTGTATGTTGGTGGAGTGCTGCACACGAAGTAGGATCTGCGACATGAGCAACCTCATCACCATCGACGTACCGTCGGAAATCGCCGACGAAGTGCGAAGGTTCGCGGCGTTCCTCATCGCCGACCAGCCGAACCGCCTCCCACGAACAGCCGTTCCTGACGACGGGATCCCCGATTACCCGCTTTGGCCTGACGAACAAGTTGAGCGGTTCGCATCAGCACCCACGACGACGGCACGTGTTTACGTCAGGATCATGGATGCAGTTGTAGAGCACGGCGGGGCGGGCCAGTGGCTCAGCATCGCTGAGCTGGCTGAGTGGACCGGGCAGACGGCATCGGTGATCTCCACCTTCCGCACGCACCTCTACCGCTACATCAACGCGCACCTACCAGAGGGGACACTTGCGCCATTCACGAGGGCAACCGGCCAAGACCTCCGCCCGGCCCGAGGACGCGAGGTCTACTACCGCATCAGCCCCGCGTGCGCCGAGCAGTGGACGCGATTGCGCGACGGAATCGATAGAACGAGCATCTTCGCCGGAAAGGAGTCTTGATGGTCCTCTTTAAAGACATGCTCATCGACACGCCCTACCCGATCCTCGACATCGAAGACCGCGGCGATGATAAGGATCCATTGACAAGCGAATGCACCTACTGCCGCCGCGAAGAGTGGGGACGGACCCACAGCACGCAGGACATCGTCGTGGTCCGCCGCTGGCGTGAACACAGCGTCTGGGCCCCCGACCTCGACGGGCCCGGCAACGGCGGCTGGTTCGAATGGCGTTGCCCTCAACACCCGTACAGATGGGAGAGTTCGCCGTACGCCGCGAATGCCCCCGACCATCTCCGTCCAGCACCAAGTGCGCGGTGTGAGCACGTCAGCCTCGGGGACCGATGTCGGACACGGACGGGCGAGAACTTCGATGGCCAGTGGCTTTGCAGCGAGCACTCCGAATCGGTCGTCGCGCGACTCCGGATCGAGGAGCGCATGCGACAGCTCGACGAAGCAATCGCCGAGTCGGACCACCACATGTGAAGCACTCGGTGTTGTCGCACTCGATTCTCTGCTGCGCATGCGGGCACTGACCTGAGCGCCCCGTGCGATCCCCGGATAGTCTGGCGCCGTGCGACACAGACCGTCTTTCGCCCTGCTCGTCGGAACAATGCTCGCGTTGACCGCGTGTAGTGGGATCACGCTACCGACCCCTGAGAGACCTACTGGCGGAGAAACCGGCGCGCCGGCAGCCACGGAACCTGCAGACGCCCTCCCCGTAGAACTCGAAGCCATCCGCGAATACTGGCCGCTCCCAGACTCCGCCGACTACCGAGTGCCCAACCTCGTTGGCAAAAAGCTCCCGGAAGCGCGCGACGCGCTGGCGGAGTGGGATGCATTCATCAAGGAGTACGATGCCTCCGAGGAAGATCGTGACATCTACATGGGCGGGAACTGGACAGTCGTGTCCCAGGCACCCTTGCCGGGAACGCCACTCCGAGAACACGAACGCGTCGAATTCTACGTTCTGAAAAACGACGAGGCGGCCGAAGCTGTGGCGACCACCCTCGCCGACGACAGCCACGTCGGCGAGCGCGTGTTCTCCGGGACGGTGACGGGGTTCGACGGGATTCAGACACTACTCGTGGACAGCGCCGAGGTCAGACTCGACCTCGTCACGCCCGTCCATAACAGTTGCGGTCTTGACCCGACAGGCAACGGCGCGTCTGCCGATTACACCGCTGACGTGAGCGCCCTCGTGCCGGTGGGAACAGAGGTGCTCGCCGTGCGCTCCGACGTGCGGGGAGATGAGGGGTTCCTGCACATACGGACGGCCGAGCACCCTTGGCCAAGCCCACCGTTGGAGTCAGTGAATGAGATTCTCGTTCGTAGCGGCTGGTGGATGCCTCACACGTCGGATTTTGGCGGAGGATTCCCTCCACCCAGCGAAGGCATCGTGTTCTCACCGTTTATCGAGAACACGAACCTGACCTCGGTCCAAGCCGAATACGCCCCGCTCATCGCTCAGGCCGGCAATACGGCAGTTGTCGGATCAGTCGCGGGGCTGGGCGTATGCCGGTCAGTAGCAGAGCAGGACGCAGTTGCGTGGGCAGCAGCACGGGAAGAGACAGACAGACGCATTCGCGAGGTGGAAGCGGAACTCCAGCGTCGCACCGAGGCTGGCTACTACACATGCCGCGACGGAGATGGTGACGGGGTGTGTTACGAGAGGTGAGAGCGGGTGCCTAGATGCGCTCACCTAGTCAGAACCTATAGCCGGCAGTCGCGTCTTCGTGGTCGTGCGCAACCGGAAGCGGTGGAGAGCGCTCTTTCGATTCCGTACTCGTGAACACATCGAGGCTAGGTCGGCGAGTCCACGTCCCCGTCTAGCATCGAATCCTCGGTGGGACGGCGACCAGTATGCTCACGTCATGACGATGGTCGAGCCGCCTCCGCTGGATCCGCTAATCGGTGACGAGCGGTTACTCGGAGTCGACGCATCGGTGTCTGACTTCTGGCGGTTCGCGTTGCCCGACGTGACCACGAACAATGTTCGCGGGTGGCTGGCCGAGTACCTTGTGTGGCGTGCCACCGGGGTCGAGCGGCCAGTGCGCGTCGAGTGGGACGCGTTCGACGTCCTGTGGGGCGACATCCGCATCGAGGTGAAGTCCAGCGCACTCGTGCAGCGATGGGCGCAGCGCCAACCGTCCACGCTCGCATTCTCAGGTCTTCGCGGAAAGCTCCTCGACCCGGAAACGAACACATACGCCGCCGAGTCGACCTACAACGCCGACGTTTACGTTCTCGCCGTGAATCTCGCCGGGCGAGAGCAGTTCGACCAACTCGACATCGGGAACTGGCGATTCGCCGTGCTCTCGCGCGTTGCGCTCGAGGCAACCGGGCAGTCAACACTTACCTGGGTGCGAGCACAGCAGCTCGCCACAGCGGTCGTCGGCTACGACGAGCTCGCGGCGGCGATCCAAGAAGCTGCCACGAGATAGCGTTCGAGCCCGGAGCGCCGCCGGGCCAGGTCGTCACGCCCGCAAGTCCCGTTCGGGTTCGGGAAGTCATCAAGGGTGTTCCGGGTGGCGGTCCCTCGGTCGGTGAGTCGATACTTGCCCATCGCGCCCTGAACAACGCGAACCTCGGTGCTCTTCTCCGGCCGCTGCACGGAGTGGGAGTGCACCCGAGATTCGATGTCACGGTTTAGGTCGAATCGGCAGAGCCCACCCATCGAACGCCCACCGCACTGCTAGTCGGAGGACGCTAGACGCGAGCTTCCGGGGACGTCGCTGCAGGTGCCTCCAGCACCTCGACGGCTGAGATCATGTCGGAGATGGAGGCGAATCTTTCCGACTCGACGAGGCTCGTCGCGCTATTCACAATGTCGCCGACCGCGCCGTCAGCGACGCCCAGCCTGGTCTTGCCGGTGAAGATGAAGGAGACGATGACACCGGCCGCGTAGATGTCATTAGTGTGCTTGAAGTCTTTGAAGGATTCGAGAAGCGGATCGATGATCGACCCATTCATCTCCGTCTCCGTGCGCGTGAAGTCCGAGTCCCGATGCTTGTGTAGACCGAAGTCCGACAGCTTCACCAGCACAGCCCCCATGTCGTACTTCTTGATGAGGATGTTGTTGCGGCTGATGTCCCGATGAAGCGTGCCGCGAACATGGAGATAGTTGAGCGCATAGAGGAACTGAAGAGTCACGCGCTTGCGGGTTGACCAACTGATCGTCGAGTTTCCCTTGCGTATGTACTCCCCCAGCGTCTCATCGCAATACTCCATGGTGAATGAGTTGCGGTTCGAGTCATAGTCGTAGGCCTCGACGATGTAGGGAAAGCGAATCGCACGCAGCAGGTCGAACTCCGCTCGGAACCGGGCGAGGTCTCGCTCGGAGATGTTCGCCTTTGCTCGCTTCACCGCGAACGTTTCGTTGTACAGCGCATCGTCGTACTTGTGCACCAGCGCGAAGGAACCTTCCCCGACGAGTGTCAGGATCGGCGGGGCATCGCTTCTGCGTTGCGGAGCTGGCGCCGACGTGAACATCACAGCCTCGTAGCGCTCGATCTCTATTCGTTCGACTGAGTCCGGGATCGGGCTTCCTCCCGAGTAGACCAAGAACGACTTGCACTCTTCAATGAGCTTTCTATAGTCCTCGCGTACCTCGAAGGTCACGCCAGCACGCTTGAGCGATTTCCTCATGTCGCTGATCTGCTGGATCAGGTCCATGAGGTCACGACTGTCGCCCGCGTTGAAGTGGCGCCCCATGGTCATCTTCGTGTTCATGAACCGGAAGTGGCCGTTGAGTCTCTCGTGCAGGACCGCGAAGATGCCATCCAACGGTGGGGCCTCGGCGGTATATAACGCCAGGTACTCCGGCTCGGCGTCATCGGGGTCGATATCTGCTGCCAGCCCGCGAGCGACATCGTCCAGGGTGACCATATGTTCATCCTGGCAGAGTGTGAACGGCGCCTTGGTAGTGCAGCGTTCGCTGAAGCAAGCGTCAGCGCTGCCGATGGTACGGGAGACTGGGCGGATGACCACCCTGCCCGACATCACTCTCATGCCGGTTCGGCACCTGCTGCAGCTGGAGGCGAGCGTCGTGCATGAACTTCGGCGGCGCGACCTGGTGCGCACGAACAACAAGCCACTGGGCGACATCGCCGAGCACGTTGTCTGGCTGGCGCGCGGCGGAGTACTGGAACCCAACTCTACCAAGTCGCACGACATCACCACCGCGGCGGGCTCGCGCATCCAGGTGAAGGCGATGGCCAATCGCGCCGCCGGGCCCGGCGCGCGCTTCAGCCCATTCCGGAGCGCCGGCTACGACACCGCAGTGTTCCTCGTTTTCGGCGCCGAGTTCGACATCGTTGAGGCCATTGAAGTCGAAGCGGCCCTGATCGAGGAGCGCGTGCGTTTCGTGACCCACGTCGCGGGCCGCCAGCCTAGCCTCGCCCAGGTGCGCACGCTCGGCAACGATGTCACCGCAGAGATGCAGTCGGCGTATGAGCGGATCGATGGTCAGCCGCTTGCGGCACGCGACAGCGTCCTATCTCGCAAGGCGGGCGACGCCGCCGACCTCGCTGAGGTTCGTCGACAGACACCGTAAGCGACCGAGAGAAGACGGATTAGCCCGCCGCCGCGACGACAACGGAACTGCAAGGCGGTTATCTACGGCGTGCTCTACGTTGGGACCATGCAAGAGAAGAAGTCTGCGCTCGAACAGCACATTGCTGTGTTCGGCGGAAGCGGTAGCGGTAAGACCGTACTGGTGTCTTCCTTTTATGGCGCGGCTCAGGAAGCTTCGTTCCTGAAACAGAGCCTTTATCGCGTCGTGGCGGAGGACATCGGGCAAGGAGCGCGGCTGAATCGGAACTACCTTGGCATGCGTGACGAAGCCAGAGCCCCGGACCTCACCCGCTTCGCAGCGACATCGTATGCCTTCTCGATCAAGCTGAAAGAGCAACCGAGCCCGAAGGCGTCCAAGGCTCAACCGTTCCATGCGTTGCGGCTTGTCTGGCATGACTACCCCGGCGATTGGTTCGAGCAAGGCGCCAGCGGCGAAGAAGCACGACGCCGCGTCGACACGTTTCGTTCGTTGCTCGGGTCGGACGTCGCGCTGCTGCTCGTCGACGGCCAGCGTCTTCTAGATCATGCCGGCGAAGAAGAACGCTACTTGAAATCGCTCTTCAGCAACTACGCCAACGGACTCCTCGCGCTCAAGGACGATCTGCTCGACGAGGGAACGCCACTTCTGCAGTTCCCACGCATCTGGATCGTGGCGCTGTCGAAGGCAGATTTGCTCCCCCACATTGACGTCTTCAAGTTCAGGGATCTACTCGACCTGAAAGCCGCCGACGACCTCGACGAGCTGCGCAAGGTGCTCGCTGGCTTTGCTCAGAATCCAAGCGCGATGTCAGTAGCCGAAGACTTCCTCCTGTTGTCATCGGCGAAGTTCGAACCCAACAAGATCGAAGTTGACAAGCGCGTCGGGATCGACCTCGTTCTGCCTGTGGCCGCCCTGCTGCCGCTTGAGCGCCATGCGAAGTGGGCGAGGCTCGGGCAGCTTCCGACCAAGGTCGCGGAGGGGATCATCAATGGCGGGTCGAAGCTTCTGGCCGCCGCACTCCTCGGCAAGCAGAAGAAGGGGAAGCTCGGCGCCGTCCTCGCGATGCTGAGCCCTGACGTCATTGATGAAGCGGCTCAGATGGCCGGCGACAAGCTCCGCGAGCTGAACTCGCAGGCGCTTGCCAAGCACAATTTCGTCACTGCGACGCTGACGCAGTTCCAGATGGACTTGGATAAGGGGGAGGAAGATGATGTTCTCCTTCGGAGCTTGACGTGATGCTTGAGCCGGGTTCTTACATCTGGGCGACGCGAGGTCGAGAGTGGGGCTTCCGCTTCCTCCGCGATGGCGGATACGCCGATCCGCTCCCGGTCTACGAAACGGCGTTCGATGGGGTGGCTGAGCAACGCACGGTCATGAGACGAGTTGGTGATGTGCTGGCGATTCGCTTCCCGGATCCGGAAGGAAGGGAAGACCACGCGCGCCGACCTATCTCTCACGACTTCGTTATCCGTGCGACACCCTCCTCACCGCTGCCGGACATAACCAACGCGGCGCGAGTCGCCTGGGAGTCCGTGGCCGACGAGTACGCCGGCATGTGGGGCACGGACGCGCCATAGGACCGAGCACCTCTCAGGACTTAGGTGCGACGTGACCCGTCCAACCTGTTCCGTCCCACCACCGGACGAACCCGGCCCGGTCGTCGTACCACCCTGCAGGAATTGCAGGCGGAGCCTGGCGATGCTCAGTCCATGCGGCGCCGTTCCACCAACGCAGCCCGACACTCTCGCCGTCGTTATACCAGCCCGGGGAGGGCATGGTCGGCGTTGCGTCAACGACTGTCCCAGGGCTCTCTGCGTCGGAATCTTGGGCAAATTGATCTGCGGCTTCACCTTTGGCGTCGCGCCGCTTCTGGAACAGTCGTGCAGTGCCGTACGCGAGACCCCCAATGGCGGCGATAGCCGCCAGGTCTCTCAGCCTGAGGTCCGCTTCGCCCGCTCCTGACGAGTCATCGACGGCGTCCTCGACGCTCTCGCAGTCGCACTCATACTGCCGGCATTCCCACTCGTGCGAGTGCCAGCACCAATGCTCACATTCACATTCGCACTCCCACGACCACTCGTGCGTGCAGAAGTCCGCCACCGTCATCGACGCAGCGGCCTTCTAGGACGAGCGCGTTGCTGAGGCACGGCCTGATCTTATCGGTCTGCGGATGTGCCGTTGGGGGTATGTGAGCTCCTGACCCCGAGCCTCAGCTAGCAGGGCCGACTCAGACCGGACGTGTCATAGCTCGCCGATAGGATGAAGTCCGATGTATCGCGTTGCCTCGTTGAGGAGTCAAACCGCGCTCTGACTTGCCGTTCTCTTCGGCGCTGCACATGTGAGGGTAGGAGATCTATATGGCGAGGCTCAGCCTCAAGGCAGTTGAGGAGCGCGTCGCTCCTTTGGCCGGCAGAGAGACGTACGACAGGGAGTTCATTCTTGATCTGCTTCTCGCCTATGGGAAGCCGCAGGGCAACGTTACAAGGCTGCGCAACGGCTCGCTGAACGTTGCCCTCGACCCGGCAACCGAGGTCGCACAGAAGAACGTCGTGTACTTCAAGGAGACGAACGGCGACCCGCTGACGGTCCTCGAGGAACTCAAAGCGTCGCCGGCCGTCGTGCGCTTCAGCACGCGGTTCGTCATCGTCACCGATTACGTCGACGTGGTCGCGCATGACAGCAAGACGAACGAGACCATCGGGTTCCCGATCCGCGAGATCGACCAGCACTTCACTTTCTTCCTGCCCTGGGCCGGCATGGAGAAGGCACAGTACGTCGCAGAGTCCCACGCTGACGTCAAGGCCGCCGAGCGCATGGGCAAGCTCTTCGACGAACTGCTTAACGCTAACCCCGGGATCTTCGACGACGAGCAAGGTCGACACTCACTCAACATCTTCTTCACACGCCTCCTGTTCTGCTTCTTCGCCGAAGACACCGGCATCTTCGCCGACAACCAGTTCACGAACGCAATCGGATCGCAGACGCAGCCCGACGGCTCAGACATGGCAGAGTTCCTCACCGACCTCTTCAAGGCGCTAGACACGGCCGACCCCGCCGACAAGCCAACACACCTCGCCGAATTCCCCTACGTAAACGGTCGCCTATTCACCGTCACCGACGACCAAACAGTGCCCCGCTTCACAAAACAAGCACGCGAGGAACTTATCGCCTCGGGCACGCTCATCTGGCGCGACATCAACCCCGACATCTTCGGCTCGATGTTCCAAGCCATCGTCACGCCCGGCAAACGCAGCGACCTGGGGCAGCATTACACCTCAGTACCGAACATCCTCAAGACAATCGAGCCGTTGTTCCTGAACGCTTTGAAAGCTGAACTCAACGACGCGCAGAATAGTGAGCGTCGACTTGTACGCTTGCTGGACCGGATCGCGGCGATCAAGATTTTCGACCCCGCCTGCGGCTCAGGCAACTTTCTCGTCATCGCTTATAAGGAGCTCCGCAAGCTCGAGCACGCGATCCTCGAGCGCCTCGCCGAGCTGAGCTCGTCGCATCAGGTGCTCTGGGCTGACTCGAAAATAAGCATCGAGAACTTCTACGGCATCGAGATCGATGACTTCGCGGTGGAGGTCGCGATCCTGTCGCTCTGGATTGCGAAGCACCAGATGAACCGGGAGTTCCGCGAGAAGTTTCGGGTCGAGATCCCCCTAATCCCACTCAAAGAGACCGGACAGATTAAGCCTGGCAATGCGACGCGCATGGACTGGAATGAGGTCTGCCCAAACAGCGGCGAGACAGAGATTTATCTGATCGGGAACCCGCCGTATGTCGGCTCGAGCATGCAGACCAAGGAGCAGAAGAGCGAGTTCTTCGCGGCCTTTGGCCGACGGCCATTCTCCAAGAATCTCGATTACATCGCAATTTGGTTCATCAAGGGTGCGGACTACATCGCGGGTTCCCAGGCACAGCTGGCTTTCGTCACGACAAATTCTGTCGCACAAGGTGAGCATGTCAGCTTGATGTTCCCCATGATTTTCGATATGAACATCGAGATCGGCTTCGCATACACGTCTTTCAAATGGGAGAACAACGCCAAACACAATGCCGGTGTCACAGTGTCAGTGATCGGGTTGCGGAATAGATCCGATGCGCCGAGGTATATCTTCACCGCCGGACTCGAGATCGCGGCGCAAAACATCAACGGATATCTGGCGGACGCGCCGAACATTATCGCTGGACGGCAGATGAAGCCGATCTCCCCCGCACTTCCGCCGATGGTATTCGGATCCAAGCCAACTGATGGCGGCTACCTGGTTCTCGACCCGGCCGAGAAGCGAGGACTTGTGGCCGCCGAACCAGGTGCCCTGAAGTTCCTCAAACGCTACGTCGGCGCCGCTGACTATATCAATGACACAGAGCGTTACTGTCTCTGGATTCCGGACCGTGATGTGAGTCTTGCCCGAGAGATTGGCCCAATCGCCGAACGGCTTGACCGGCTGGCATCCTGGCGGCGTAAGAGCAAGGCGCAAAGCACGGTCGACTTCGCAGATCGACCACATCGTTTCAAGCAGAGAGCGTTCAAGCCCACCGATGCGATCATCGTGCCAAGCGTTTCATCAGAACGGCGAGAGTACATTCCGGTCGGTTACCTCGGACCTGAAACCGTAGTCTCCAATCTTGCATACGCTATCTACGATGCTCAGCCGTGGCTCTTCGCGATCCTGACTTCACGCGTGCATATGACCTGGGCCCGGGCAGTGGGCGGAAAAATGAAGACAGATTTCCGTTACTCGAACACCATCGTCTACAACAACTTCCCTGTGCCACCGCTGACCGAGGTGATGAAGGAGAGGTTGACTGAGGCCGCACTCCGCGTGCTCGACGTCCGCGAGTACCACTGTGAGCGGACGCTCGCTGAGCTCTACGACCCGGGCAAGATGCCACATGACTTGCGTGAGGCCCATGCGGCGGTCGACGCATTGGTGGACTCGATCTACTCGAAGACACCGTACGAAACCGACGAACAGCGGTTGTCGGACCTGTTCGCGTTGTACGAGCGCATGACAGCCAATGACACAGCAAAAACGCCGGCGAAGAGGACCCGGAGGACAGCGGAGTGAACGGGATCAACAAGCCGGTAAACATCGTCGACGTTACGTATGCGCAGACGAGGGCATCGGTGAACACCGACGAGCTCGGCATGCGCGAGATGCAGCAGCGCGTCTTCGAGCAGCGCGACGCCCAGCACCTTCTGGTGAAGGCTCCGCCGGCATCGGGCAAGTCCCGCGCGCTGATGTTCGTGGCGCTCGACAAGCTGTACAACCAGGGCCGCAAAAAGGTCATCGTTGCAGTGCCTGAGCGCTCCATTGGAGCCTCGTTCGCCTCAACGAGCCTGACGACGCAGGGCTTCTGGGCCGACTGGGAGGTCAAGGACAAGCACAACCTGTGCGACCCGGGCTCATCGGCGGGCAAGGTTGGCGAGTTCATCGAGTTCCTGGAGGGGCCTGACGCGGTCCTCGTGTGCACGCACGCGACGCTGCGATTCGCTTTCGAAAAGGTGGCCCCGGAGTCGTTCAACGGCACGGTGCTGGCGATTGATGAGTTCCACCATGTCTCGGCTGACACGGAGACGTCGCGCCTGGGCGCGCTTCTGCGTGATGTCATGAACGGCTCCGACGTGCACATTGTCGCGATGACCGGATCCTACTTCCGCGGAGACTCCGTGCCAGTGCTAGCGCCCGAGGACGAGGCGAAGTTTACGCCTGTCACCTTCAACTACTACGACCAGCTCAACGGCTACGCGCACCTGCGATCCCTCGGGATCGGGCATCACTTCTACCAAGGCCGGTACACCGACGCGATCCACGAAGTGCTGGACCTCGACAAGAAGACCATCGTGCACATTCCGAGCGTGAACTCCGGAGAGTCCACGAAGGACAAGATCGAAGAAGTCGGACGCATCATCGACGCCATTGGCCGCGTCGAGTCGACAGACCCGGATACAGGAATCATCAGCGTTCGCCGCCGGGACACCGATGAGATCGTCCGAGTCGCGGATCTTGTCGACGACACCGACCAGAAGAAGCGCGGCGACACTCTTCACTATCTCTCCCATACCGCGTCGAAGGACCGCGGCGGCGTCGACATCATCATCGCGCTGGGCATGGCGAAGGAAGGCTTCGACTGGCCCTTCGCAGAGCACGCGCTAACTGTCGGCTACCGGGCCTCTCTCACCGAGGTCATCCAGATCATCGGGCGCGTGACCCGCGACAGTCCCAATAAGTCCCATGCGCAGTTCACGAACCTCATAGCCGAGCCAGATGCCTCGCAGGGCGAGGTCAAGGTCTCGGTGAACAACATGCTCAAGGCGATTACGGCGTCGCTGCTCATGGAGCAGGTTCTCGCGCCGAACTTCAATTTCAAGACGAAGAAGTTCGACGACGATGCACCGGCGAAGACGGGCGAGCTGAAGATCAAGGGCTTCAAGGAGCCGTCCAGCGACCGCGTGAAGCAGATTGTCGCGACGGACCTGAACGACCTGAAGGCAACGATTCTTCAGGACGACACCTTTGCCCGGGCGGCGGCCGGCTCGGTCGACGCCGAGACGACCAATATGGTGCTGATCCCGAAGATCATCCGGGAGAAGTACCCAGACCTTACCGAAGAGCAGGTCGAAGAAGTGCGCCAGCAGGTTGTCGTGGACTCGGTGATCAAGAACGGCGAGGTGCGTGAGGTCGGCGACAAACGCTTCATCAAGATGGCCGAGAAGTTCGTGAACATCGACGAGCTGAACATCAACCTCATCGACGCGGTGAACCCATTTCAACGAGCGTTCGAGGTGCTGTCCAAGTCGGTCACACCCTCGGTGCTGCGCCTGATCCAAGACACAATTACGTCCACGAAGATCGAGTTCTCCGAAGAGGAGGCGCTGTCCCTGTTCCCGAAGATCAAGACGTGGAAGCAAGTCCACGGCAAGAACCCGGACATCCGCTCCGAGGACCCCGCAGAGAAGCGGCTGGCCGCGGCCCTATTGTTCCTGCAGAAGCTCGCGGCACGGCGCAAGGCAGAGAAGGCCGCGACGGAGACGGTGGTCGAATGAGCGAGAACGAACCCTTCGAGCCCGAGGCGCCGCTGAGCCTCGACGACATCCTCGACGACGAGCTGCTCACCGCGCCAGAGAAGCCGAAGAAGCTCACCTCGTCGGACCGCCTCGAACGAGCCTTCCTGGAGATCGTCGAGTTCCGGCGAACCGAGGGGCGACTACCCAACCCCCATACCCGTGAGATCGCCGAACGCAAGCTAGGGGCACGCCTGGACGGCTTCCTCGCCAACGACGCCAAGGCAGAGGCGGTGAAGCACCTGGACGAATTCGGCCTGCTGGAAGCTCCCGCAGCACCGACGTCCATTGACGATCTGCTGGAGAGCGACGACCTCGACGAGCTACTGGGCGACGAGTCCGGGATCCTCGACGTGTCGGACCTGCCCGTGGTCAAGCGTCCAGAGTCGGCCGAGTCCGTTGCGCAGCGTGTGAAAGCGAAAGACTTCGAGCAGTTCGAGCCGCTGTTCAAAGCGAAGCACGCCGAGCTGGCAGATGGCACCTTCGAGCTCCGCCCGTTCACCGGGATGCACCTGATCAAGGAAGGTGTGTTCTTCGTCCTGAATGGAGTGATGTGCTTCGTCGCGGATGTGGGCGAGAAGGTAGATCTGTTTATCGGAGGCGAATCGCGCAAGAAGCAGCGCCTGCGATTGGTCTTCGAGAACGGCACAGAGTCCGCAATGTACGACAAGAGCCTCCAGACCCGCATGTACGAGACGCAGGGACAGGTGCTGGCTCGAACCGGGCACGATGCAAGTGACATCCTGGACGCCGACATCGAGAGCGGACACATCTACGTGTTGCAGTCGATGAGCACCGACCCGCTCATCGCGAACATCAACGACTTGCACAAGATCGGCTTCTCGACCACAAGCGTCGAGCAGCGCGTGAAGGGAGCGTCGGAGTCTCCGACGTACCTCATGGCCCCGGTCAAGATCGTCGCCGACTACAGGGTGTACAACCTCAAGGCATCAGGACTGGAGGCGCTACTGCACCGCGTCTTTGCCGATGTGCGACTCGACCTAACGCAGATCGACCGGAACGGCCGTGACTACGACCCCTCCGAATGGTTCATCGCACCTCGCGATGTGATCAACCAAGCCGTCGCCATGATCATGTCCGGCGAGATCACGGACTACATCTACGACCGCGCACAGAAGCGGTTGGTCGAACGTGGTTAGCCCGTTGACGCCATGGACCGCTGACCCCGCGGGCATCTACTTCAGCGACCGCTTCAATGTCGCCCCGCAGGTGCTCGAGGAATGGGGGGCGTTCGATATCTCCGTGGTCACCGATCTCCCGGTTTTCATCGACCCGTTCCTGCTCTTCAACAGCGATAAGGACGAATACCGAGCGCTGCACGAGCAGATCGTCGACTACCTCCGATTTCTGCGAGACCACGCACACGAGCCATTGACCGCGGGCCGTATCAAGAGCTGGTACACGTTCAGTGAGGTGCGGCAGAACTGGCTTGGGTTCACGGTCGACGGCAACGCCGGGCACGGTCTCGGGAAGAAGTTCGCGGTCGCCCTGCACAGTGCGCTCAGCGGGCTCCTCAAGAACATCGGCAGTGAACCCATCACCGACTCCAGTCACATGGAGAAGCTCGCACTGATCAGTAACGGTGTCGGCAGGGACACGATCTCCGACCTCACGACGAACCTGATCAAGCATTACTTGCTGCGATACACGAGCGACTTTGCGGTGAAGCACCTTGCTGAGGAACACCGGAAGACAGTCCCGGTCGCGCGCGCCAAGTTCAACTACAACACTCAGACCTGGGCCTCCCAGTCATACGAGCTTCCATACACGGACGGCGACTTCGTCATCCTGACCCCGGTCGACCTCCTCACCAAGGATGACACCTGGATCAACCGGTCCGACATGGAGCGCTCGTTCGACGCAGTGCTTGAGGCCGTGGAGAACGCCCAGCTCCGAGCGGACGTGAACAACTACCTCGGGCAACGGCTGACCAAGGAGTCCTCGGAGAAGGAGCAGCGGGAAGCACGTTTGCTCGCGCTACGCTACTTCCCCGACCTCGTGGACTGCTATATCAAGCTAAAGGAAGATACTGGCGACGCGGCCGTCTCTAATAGCCGCGCGAAGGTCGACGACACGCAGGCGCTCCTGCGCGACCAGGTGCAGCGGACCGCCCACGACATCGCTAGAAAGACAGACTTCTACGAGAGGTCCTGGACCTCGACGCAGGAGGCTCGCCAAGCAGTGGAGACGTTCAAGCACTACGTCGAGGACAAGGGTGGGTGGCGTCTGCTCAACAAAGGCGGCAACAAGGCCCTGTCGAGTGAGTCGGACGTCCAGCTGTTCTTCGGTCTCCTGCTCCAGAAGTCCCGGTTTGACGTCAATCGGGAGGTCAACAACGGCAGCGGCGCGGTCGACTTCAAGATCTCCGAGGGGCTCGACAAGAGCCTCATCGAGTTCAAGCTCGCAAAGAGTAGCTCCCTGAAGCGCAATATGAAGAACCAGGTCGACGTCTACAAGAAGGCGAACGACACCGACTCGGCAGTCTTCGTCGTCGTCGCTTACTCGGCGAAGGAAATTGAGAAGACTGAGGAAGCGATCCTAGACCTCGGGCTGAACAAGCCAGAGACCATGGAGGTTGTGATCATCAACGCCTCGCCGAAGACGTCAGCTTCGAAGGTCTGATCGTCCGTCCGCGGTCCACCGCGTTGGCGTGCGACCTGGTGCCGTGCGCAGGCATCGCCGAAACATGCACTTCAAGATTCTCGGCGATGGAGAATGACGCGCGCGATCCAGACTTGTCGACACTGTCCGCGATTCGCCGATCCAACGACAGATCGAGCGGCGGGTCTGTGCGCACGCCTCGCTGGATGTGAGGCTGACCATCACCGTCACGCGAGCGAGATGCATCGCGTAGCCATTTCGATGGGGGCCCACGATGCACGCTCTAGAACACGCAACTGAGATCAGCTTGCCTGACCAGCGAGTCGCGGTCTTGGGGGATGTCCACGGAAACATTGGTTGGCTTCGGATGCTGGCGAGGGCACTCCCCTACCTCGCACCGGATGTGACGACCATCTTGCAGCTCGGCGACTGGTGGATGCCGCCGACCGAGGTCGACGAAGCTTTCGCGGAGACGAACATCACCGCCATCTACGTCACGAACGGGAACCATGAACCGTGGGACAAGATCACTCCACTTCTCGACCAGCACCCCGGAGAAGCGGTTCGGGTCTCGGACATCACCTGGTTGCTCCCCCGACCGGCGCGCCTCACCATCGGCGGGCGATCCGTCTTGTCGCTCGGAGGCGCGTCATCCGTCGACCGTGTGTCTCGCCAGGAAGGGCTGACCTGGTGGCCTGATGAGGCCATCACCGACGAACACGTCGCGGCAGGCATCGCCGGCGGTCCCGCTGACCTGATGCTCACTCACGAGTCTCCGGCAAACACCCCGGTACGCCCGGTCCAGAAACTCCTGCGGACGAATCCGCATTGGTTCACTAAGGCGGCACTGGAGGCGTCCGTGGCGTCACGTGCGCGGGTCAGCCAGGTGTGGGACGCTGTGCGCCCTGAGCTGCTCATTCACGGGCACATGCATGTCGCAGGAGGCGGACAGACCGATGATGGACGGCGGGTTGCTAGCCTCGGACGCGACGGCAACGAGTGGAACCTCGGGATCCTCGACATGCAGAACCTTCGGATGGCAACGCCGAGTCTCGCCGTCCTCCGCGGACTGGCGAACGGCCAAGCTCCCCGCCTCACTCGTGCGCAGCGAATCAACGGCGCCGCAGAAGCCCTGCACTCGGGCGTCTTGGACGGACTCAAGCCGACACCTCGTGCCCTCCGTGATGCCGAGGACTACGTCAACGGTGTCCGCAGTCTCGAGGAGATACTCGAAGAGGTCCGCCGGCGCCACACTCGAACCCGCCACGATGAGCCTTGACCGAGGAGAAGCCCCTCCCTTCAGGTGAGACCCTGCGCGGGCTAGCTGCGAGCATGCAGCTAGCCGCAGTCGCCACGCGAACAGCATCGGCGCTGTTTCACTCGACGGACGGCCGCAGGTATGTCTGTCGCTGTGCCAACCGCTTTGGTCAGCCTTATACATCGCGACTGTATAAGCCTGCGCCACGGCTCCCGCCGCATCCACCCTCCCCGCTCTACGGCATCGCTGGGTGAGAGGCCATCTCGTGTTGCTTCAGCGGGAGGGCGGGAGCGGCAAGGTTCGAGCAGCGTCGAGCACGCATTCGAGGAACCAGCAATCCTCCCTTACGAGTCTCTGTGGAGACGGATGAATGCCTGGGCGTGAAGGTTCTGACGAACTCTCCAGTGCAAGAGCAGCCCATCGCAGGACGAAGGCTATGTTCGCCGTGCTTCTCGGAGGAGTCGGTGCAGCTGGTGAGAGCGATTGCTCTCGAGGCGGCCGCTTCGCAGTCTCAGCAGTTGGCGGCCGAGCCAGCGTGCGAGCAGGAACTCCGTTCGATCTGCCGCATGTAGTCGAGGGAGCTTGCGGTGTGCAGTGACGAATCGTTCGCATGCTTCGAACCTTTCGTTCCACACGCGGTCCAGGGGGTCCCACTCGAACGCGGGTGAGACGTCGAGTCGAGCACGCTGGTAGGCATTGAGGCCGCCTTCGAAGCGACGCTGGTATCGAGCCCACTCGCCGAGGTGGCGTTCTTCATCCGTGAGGGTTTCCCTGGCGCGAGTGTTTTCGCGGGGCGCGCGGCCGAGGTCTCGCCAGTGATCTTCATACGCGTGGAGTGAGCTGATCCAGTTCGCGGTGCGGCGCTGGGCTACGTCCTGGCCGTCGAGGACCAGGGTCACTGCCGCCGCGAACCGGTCGGCCACGGGATCGCCGGGCATCTCTGCCTGTCGTAGTCGTTCGGCTTCGGCGTGGAGTTCTGCGGGGGTCGACGCGCGCACAGGGTCCTTTCATGGGCGAGACGGCTCGCCCCATGCACCTATGCGCGGTGTGCCCTTGCTGTCAGACCGCGCCGGGTAGACGCGGCAGTGTCGCTGAGTCGGCGGAGTTCCCGTCGATGGCTTCGTAGGGTTGCTGGCACCCGAAGGGAGGCGCCATCGTGCAGATCGACCGCGAGCCGCAGGACCGCCTGCTCGATGACATGGACGGCGTCTTCGTCGTCGCCACGGAGGACGGTGTCGCCTTTCGCCTCGACATGGATGAACGACGGGTAACTCGCACGGTGGAGGGGCGCACAGGGCACCGGGCGATGCTCGATTCCGAGTCCGCTGTGTTGGTCGCCGTCGCGACGTGCCGGGTCGGAGCTCCGATGATGCTCCTCATTGACCGAAATGTTCCTGGAGTCTTGTTCACTCGCCGCACGTCCGGCACGGTGTTGAACATCAACCAGGTATCAAGAACACCACTGCCGCAGTAAGAGCAGTCTGACGATGACCGACACGGGCGATGGAGGCGAAGCGGGCATTGGACCCTTCGTGCCGAAGAAGGCCGTGCGGTACTGGATGACGCTCGAGCCGGTGGTGACGGCCGCCGTAGTGAAGACGGCACGTCGGACGGGGCGGGAGGCGCGTCCGCTGTATCCAGTCGCGACGGCGTTCGTGTTGTGGGCGTGGCAAACCAGAGGCATGGATCTCGACGTGACACGGATGTTTCGTCGTCAAGTGGTCGAAGAGTACGTTCACCGTGGAATGGCGGCCTTCACACGCGGTAGCAGGGCCACCTATCGATCCACCCTCCTCACCATGGTCGATGCCGTGACGCCGCCATCGGAGGTTCGCTTCCCTATCCCTCGGTCCGATCCCACGCCGCCATACGCGGCAGCCGAGATCGCCGCCCTCCGAAGCTGGGCCGGCGCCCAGGGGTCGGCTGTGCGTCGTCGTGACGCGGCTGCCCTCCTTGCGATGGGGTTCGGAGCAGGTCTCGCGACCCGGGAGCTGCTGTCCGTACGCAGCGGGGACATCGACGTGCGTGGAGACGATGTTCATATCCTGGTGTGGTCGGGGCGACCACGGCTCGTCCCGGTGCTCCCTGCGTGGCAACCCGGACTACGCGCAGCGATGGGAGAACTGGGCGACGACCAGTGGGTGTTCCGTGTCGGACGCACCGGTGTCCGGTCGGCGCAGGTCACTGACTTTCTGCATCGCGGACATACAACGGAGCTAGACGTTCGGCCGGCTCGCATGCGAACCACCTGGCTGCTTACCCACTTGCATGCCGGAACCCCGCCGCGGGATCTTCTCCGCATCTCCGGGCTCGAGCACCTCGCGGCGCTGGACAGGATCCGGCAGTTCCTCCCGTCACCGGCATCACTCCCACCCCGGAAGCTGGACTTCCCGCACCCGCAGGTCTAGGCCGGTGCACCGTGCTGTGGAAGGTGCGACACGCCGCAAACGCACTCTTTCAAGCAGCCGCGTACACGGTGGCCATGAACCCGAACCACCGACTCAACGACATTGTCGCCGAGACTGCAGAACTGCTCGCCGCTCACCCGCAGCTACCCGAACTAGCGGCGCCCATCATCGTCAAGTACCGGCCGAACAGCGCGAAGATGACTGGCGCGTGGGCGGCCACGCGATTCTTCACGGTCGAGACGGCGGCGGCCATGCTGCCGCACTCATTCGACGTGGCCCGCCGACTGATGACGATGTCCGCGCCGTTCCACATGTGGGTGTGGTCGCGGAGCGGCACCGAGCTGACCATCCGTCGCGTATACACGCAGAGCAACATCGACCGCTTCCTCGAGACCGTCCACAGGCACCGATCCGAGGGACACCGGTGGGGCGTGTCCCGCCAGCTCGTAAAGATCGGTCGCGAGCTCGCCGACGCCGACCTCATCGCCATCCCGGCCCCGAACGGCAAGGTCCGCTCGCCGTTCACGACAAAGCAGATCGCGTCGATGCACAGTTGGGCGAACTCGCTCACCACCGTGAAAAAGCGACAGAACGCTCAGGCCCTCCTCGGGCTCGCCGGCGGTGCAGGGCTCACGGCAGCCGAGATCGTCAACGTCCGTGTCGCCGACATCCACCGCGAAGGCGACGTCGTCTTCGTCAACATCACCGGCAAGCGAGCTCGCCGAGTCCCTGTGCGCCATGCCTGGGCGCGTGTGCTGCTGCGTAGCGTCGAGGGCCGCATCGACGCTGGCGAGCGCGTCTTCCGCGGGCCATGGATCGCCGAATATCCGCCGCGCATCATCCAGTCCTTCCTCACCGACCACCCCGCGCCCGTCCGGCCCACCCCAGCGGCCCTCCGTGCGGCATGGCTGCTGCACCACATCAACAACAACGTGCCGCTGCCCGTGCTCCGTGATGTCGCCGGCTTCGACCGCTACACGACCCTCGTCCGGTACTACGAGCACGCGAACGAGGTCGACGTCAGAGACTTCACCGCCCAGCTCGTTGGGGCGGAGGTCGCGCGATGACCTCCACCGACATCGACTACTACCGCGCCTTCGACGGCACCGACGGCTGCGGCATCACCGAGCGCGAGATCCTCGGCCGTGGCCGCACCCTCCAACGCTTCGACGATGATGTGGTTGCACGCACCGAAGCACGCGTGCTCCAGTCCGGGATCCTCGAGCAGTTCGAACGTTGGGCAGCTGAAGACTCCAACTCAGAGGGCATGGGCGGCCGGCCCGCTATGATCTCGATCCGTGCCCTCCTGGTGGCGCTCCTGCTTCTCGCTCATGAAGGCGCTCCGCTGCACATCCGACGTGCCGCTCACGTGCTGCAACACCGGCTCTCAACGAAGTCCTGCGAACTCCTCGACCTCCCGGAGTCGCCGGTGAGCTTCGCCACCCATGTCCCAACGACGAAGCGCTGGTACACGAACACCATCCGCGCGTTCCACCGGATGAAGAAGCTGATGGATCCGTATCCCCAGGAGCTCTACACGGCCAAGACCTACACCGAGATTCAAGAGATCCTGCGGAACCATGACGCCGAGCGCGCGGAGAAGTACAAGGCGCGTCTGGACGAATACACCCGCCTGTTCATCCGCATGTCCTTTATGCAGCAGCCCCGAGCTATCCGTCGCGCGACGAAACAGATGGACGTTTCCTTTGACCAGACCTACATCGGCACCCCCACGACCAAGGGCTACAGCCGGAAGAACCTCGCGAGCAAGGTCAGGGCCGAACAGACCGCGGACCTCGGCCAGATGAGCCCGGGCCCCGTCGATGCATTCGCCGGATGGCACGTGAAGAGCGGCAAGGCCGAACGAGTTGACAACCAGAAGGGCGAGGTCGACCAGACCGCTCCGGGCCGCGGAGAGTGGGCGGACTACGACTGGGGATGGGTGGCGAACCTGGCCGTCCGCGTCGAC
Organism: Microbacterium paraoxydans; assembly: GCF_900105335.1. Classification (NCBI taxonomy): domain Bacteria; kingdom Bacillati; phylum Actinomycetota; class Actinomycetes; order Micrococcales; family Microbacteriaceae; genus Microbacterium; species Microbacterium paraoxydans. Next base: position 849,543 of record NZ_LT629770.1, read on the forward strand.
GCGGAGCAGCCCGGATCAAAGCGATTCCCGAGTCTCGTGGTCGCAGCGTCGCTCAGCATCCCGAACATGGAGGTCGCCGAAGAAGCCGCACTGCTCCTCGAAGCCGCAGCGAGCCTTGACCTCCCGCCCGGCATCGCCGACGCCGACAAGCAGTACTGGGCCAACGCCAAGCCGTTCCGGCTCCTGAAGCCGGCCCTGCAGACCGGCTTCACGCCGTCCACGGACTACCGCTCCGACCGCGTCGGAGTAAAGGGCGGCCAGCACGGCGGGCTGTTCGTTGAAGGCGACGTCTACTGCCCGAACACGCCGAAGCCTCTGCTCGAGGCAACCAAGAACTTCCTCGCTAAGAAGATCGACGCCGAGACCTACCGTGCACGGCTGGAGGAGCGCAAGGCCTACCGACTCCACGTGAAGCAGAAGGCGAAGACTCCCGATGGGAAGGTGATGCTGCGCTGCCCCTCACTCGGGCCGAGCCCGACGGTTACCTGCCCCCTGCGCGAAATGATGCTGTCCGCAGCGAAGAAGGCTCGCCCGGAGGTCGAGCCTGAAACTCTCGAGGACGAGTTTCTTGACACCATCTGCAAGCAGCATTCGGCCGCATTCGACCTCACCGAGATGCAAGCGCCCCAGCAGGCATTCGACTACGGCAGCGAAGAGTGGGAGACCTTCCACGACCACGCCCGCAACACCGTCGAGTCCGGAAACGAACAACTGAAAGCATCCGGTGACGAAGACATCGAGACTGCCGGTCGCCGCCGCGTCCGCGGCATCGCCGCCGCACAGATCCTGGTCACTCTCCTCATCGTCAACCACAACCTGCGCAAGATCGCCGCGTTCCTCAGCGACAAAGAAATCGAACGAGCCCGCACGACCCCGCGGGTATACATCCTCCGCCGCCGCGACCGCGTATGGGCGAACCGGTACACGAAGACCACGGGCAACGGCGACCTGGTCATCCCAAGGGGCAGTCGAACGTCCTCTTCGAGGACCGCGCCGCCTGACCAACAGGACCAGCTCGCGCTGACACCAATGCGCACCTGAACGGCTCTGTTCACTGACGACGCCCGCCGGCGGCACACCCGGCACGCTCCATGCCACACCAGGACAATCGAACGCGCCCGAAAACCGGGCGCGTTCGTGTTTTCGCCCCCCAGCATCGTTCCGACTCGACCATCTAAACCTGAACCGATCTCACAGACGCAGAAAAGGGAAGGGCACCTGCTCGAAGCAGGTGCCCTTCCCTTTTCTCTCGCTGTTCTGCAATCAGTATTGCCAACAGCCCAATGGTCGGGCTGACAGGATTTGAACCTGCGACCCCTTGACCCCCAGTCAAGTGCGCTACCAAGCTGCGCCACAGCCCGTTGTTCTGCACTCTCGCGCAGGCAACTCCCCTATCTTAGCCGCACCGGAGGCCCTCTCGCGAACCGAGGCGTTGCGGGGTGTCGGAAGCTGCTTGTACCGTCGCCTGCATGTCGACGATCACGACCGCGCTGGCGACGACCGCCCGCTGGGATGACGTGCAACACGCGCTCACCGGCGGCGGTGACGGGGCGAGCTGCCAGTGCATCTGGCCGGTGCTGCCGAACAAGGACTGGAATCAGACGACCACGCCTCAGCGCACCGAGATGTTCCGCGCCGAGATCGACGAGGGTCCCCCTCCGGGGCTGGTCGCGTACGTCGACGGCGAGGCCGCAGGCTGGATCCGCATCGGCCCGCGCACCCGTCAGGCCCGGATCCCCCGCACCCGCATGATCGCCGCATCGAGCACCGAGCCGTTCGACGACGAATCCGTGTGGGCGGTCACCTGCTTCGTCGTCCGCAGGGAGCATCGGGGCACCGGGCTCTACGCCGAGCTGCTCGACGCCGCGATCGCCTTCGCGCGAGAGTCGGGCGCCCGCCTCATCGAGGGGTATCCCGTCGACACCCGTGGCGAGAAGCAGCGCGCGAACGATCTGTACCACGGCACGCTCGGGACGTTCCTGCGCGCGGGCTTCACGGAGAAGGCGGTGATGAAGCCGGGGCGCGTGCTCGTCGCCCTGGATATCACACCGAACGGGACCGATAGCGTGAAGGCATGAGCGACGCGAACTCCTCCCTCGACGATCCCGACCTCGGACCGCTCCATCGGGCGACCTCCGAGCTCGACGACGGCTCCGCCCTCACCCACGACTGGTTCGTCGGCAGCGTCGAGGTCGACGGCAGCACCTACGAGCTGATGGTCGAGGGCGCGTCGCCGGACGAGGTCGCTCCGCTGCTCCCCCGGCTGCGTACGGTCGTCGCCGCCCTCCCGGGCCTCCGCCGCGTCGCCTCGGACGCTGTGGTGACAACGTTCAGCACCGGAGACCCCGACCTCACCGAGCTCGACGAGGCGGCGGACGACCTGGACCTCGAGACCATCGAGGCCTCCAGTGACGGCACCGTCGTCCTCCACTTCACGGACTCCTGCGGCGAGCACTTCCCGGAGGGCTACTGGCCGGCCGTGCACCTCGATGTCGAGGGCACCGTGGCCACGGTCACCGTCGAGTCCTGAGTCGGGCCGGTCCGATCGACCGCCTTCGGGACGACATGCCCCTCCGGTCATACGATGGAGGGATGCAGCGCCGCACCCTTCCTCCCGCGATCGTGTGGGCGTTCGTCCCCTACGCCGTTCTCTCCGCCTTGCACGTCGTGCTTCTGGCGCTCGGCCACGATCTCGCGGCTCCGACGAAGCTGCTGCTGATGCCACTGCTCGCGGTACCGGTCCTGGTGGCGGCGCGACGGATCCACCCACCCGTGACGGTGGCCCTCCTCCTCGTCGCCCTGCTCTTCTCCTGGCTGGGTGACGGCGCGGGCGCGCTGTTCCCCGCGGCACCCGAGCTTCCGCTCATGCTGGGCTTCTTCGGTCTCGCGCACATCGCCTACATCGTCCTCTTCGCCCGCCACCTGGCGCGTCGCCGGCTGCCGTGGTGGACGGCGATCTATGCCGTCTGGTGGCTCGCGATGATCCTCGTCCTCGGCCCGCACACGGGCCCGCTCCTCATCGGCGTCGCCCTGTATGGTCTGCTTCTCGCGGGCACCGCCGCGTTCGCCGCACGATGCCATCCGCTGGTCGCGACGGGCGGCGCGTTCTTCCTGGCGAGCGACACGATCCTCGCTTTCCGGCTCTTCCTTCCGGATGCCCTTCCGGCCTGGAGCAGCCCCGCCGTGATGCTCACCTACACGCTCGGCCAGGGCCTGATCATCGCCGGTGCCCTGGTCTCCCTGCAGCGGAGGGCCGCCTGATGGTCGACAGCGCGCGGGTGGACAGCTGGCTCTGGGCGGTGCGCGTCTACAAGACCCGGTCGGCGGCGACCACCGCATGCCGTGCGGGGCATGTGCGCGTCAACGGCGACAAAGCGAAGGCTGCACAGGCGGTCCGCGTGGGCGACGAGCTCCGGATCCGCATCGCGGGTTTCGACCGGATCCTGATCGTGCGCCAGATCCTCCTCAAGCGCGTCGGAGCGCCGCTGGCCGCCCTCGCCTACGAAGATCGAACGCCGGAACGCGAGCCGCAGGCAGCCCTCGGCGTCCGGGACCGCGGCGCCGGACGACCGACGAAGCGGGAGCGTCGGGACATCGACCGTCTCCGCGGACGAGGCGATATACAACACGACTGAGCCCTTCCGGGATTCGAACATACGTTCTAAAATCGAGGTATGACGAACCCGCCGACCGCACCCCTCGATCTGGAGGAGCGGAGGCGCGTGCGAGACGCCTGGACGGAGACCCGCCGACGCATCGCAGCGCTGGAGGCAGAGGCTGCGGAGCTGCTGATGGCGCAGATCGCTTTCCATGATGAAGACGTGGCCGCGGCCCCGCACCACCGCGATGCCATCCACCGCTCGATGGTCGCCGAGTTCGCGACAGCGGCGCATCTTTCCACCGGCACCATGGAGTTCGCGTTCGCCGACGCTCTCGCCCTGAGCACCGCGCTCCCCCGCGTGCGAGAGGCCTTCCACACGGGGTCTCTGAGCTCCGGGCACGTGCGGGAGATCGCGCGGGCGAGCGCCGTCGTGGCCGAGGCCATCCGCAACCGCGTCGTCGCGCCCGAGACGATGGCGCTGTTCGAGACGGCGGTGCTCGTCGTCGCCGAAGCCGAGACCGCGGCGCGCACGCGGGTGCATGCCCGCCGCGTCGCCTCCGCGCTTGTCGGCGAGACGATCACGGAACGACACCGCCGCGCCGCGGACGAGCGCTGCGTCACGGTGCGATCGGTCGACGACGGCCTCGCGGTCCTGACGGCGGTCCTCCCGGAATGGGCGGCGGTGGCGATCGCCGACCGACTGAATCAGCTCACCCGCACGGTGATCCAGGCCCGCGATGCGGGCGGAGCGACGCCTCCCCTGACTCCGACGCACGACGATCTGCTGACTGGTCAGAACATCGCGACGGATCAGTCGTGCGGCGCTCCTCGGTCGGACGCCACGATCTCCAGCGTCGATGGCGGCACCTTCGCCCTCGACCCCGAGGAGGAATCGGCCCCCACAGACACCCGCACCTGGAGCCAGGTACAGGCCGACCTGCTGACCGATCTGCTCCTGACCGCCGATCCGAGCGCCGTCGAGGGCGAGGGCCTCGCCGGCGTGCGCGGCCGCCTGCAGGTGACCGTGGCGGCAACGACCCTCGCGGGACTCGACGACCGTCCGGCCGAACTGGACGGACACGGCGCTCTGCACCCGGACATCGCGCGAGCTCTGGCCGGTCGCGACGGGGGCTGGACGCGGTTGTTCCTCGATCCGCACGGGCAGGTCATCGAAACGGACGCCTACAGCCCGACCGAGAGCATGCGCCGGTTGCTTCGGGCCCGCGATCAGCACTGCCGGTTCCCGGGGTGTCGCCAGCCGGTACACCGCTGCGACGTCGACCACACCTGGGATCACGCGAAGGGCGGCCCGACCCGCGTCGACAACCTCGCGCACCTCTGCCGCGGACACCACGTGCTGAAACACCCCGATATCCCGGAGCCTCAGCGCTGGACGGTACGACAGCGACCCGGTGGGGTTCTCGAATGGCGAAGTCCCCTCGGCGCCGTCCATACCGATCACGCCCCACGTCGGGTCGCCTTCGTCTGAGCTCGCGGATCATCTCGGCGGCGGGTCATTCGCGCGCGGTGACGCAGGCACGTCGATTAGCGCCACCTCAGACCATGTCGATCTGCGCCGCGTCAGACCACGTCGTGCCGCGCCACCTCAGACCACGTCGATCCGCGCGACCTCAGACCATGCCATGCCACGCCGCTGTATGAGTACCTGGATCCGCGGAGCGAGGCGCCCGCGTCTCGCGCTAGGCGTCGAGAAGACGGAGGAGCCAGCCGCTCGAGCGCACCTGCGCCCCGGCGGCCTCAACGCGGGACTGCAGCTCGCGGTCACTGGTCACCGCGAGAACCGGCGACGCGCTCGCGACCCGGCGTTGGACCTCGGCGACGATCGCATCGTCACCAGCGCCTTCGGCACGCACGACGCCCAGGGCCGAGCTCGCGACTCCGGCTTCTGCGGCCGCGGCGTCCGCGGGTGATCCCGCCGCAGCGGCCTCCGCGATGTCCCGCGCGCGACCTTCCACGACGAGCGAGACCTCCGGGAACCAGGCGTCCCCCGCGAGCCCGAGGTCGTCCGCGGGCACCGACAGCCCGGTCAGACGGTCGCGCAGTCGTGCGGCGGCTCCCGCACGATCCTTCCACCAGCCGTCCGGGACCGAGCCCACGACGTTGGCGGCGTCCACCACGACCACCGGATGCGCCGAGAGCTGAGCCCGCAGCATCGGCCACGCCGCACCGAAGCCGGGATGCAGGGGCAGCGCGTCCACGTCCTCGACGGGTACCCACGACAGCGCGACGCTCTCCGGGTCGCTGATCACGGGGTCGAACGGCGTGCGCACATCGGCGACGACGGTGGTGTACGACCAGATGCCGAGGTCGAGCACGCTCGTGAAGCGCGGCCGCACCGCACCATCCGGCACTCCCGCCTCCTCCTGCGCCTCCCGCACGGCGCCCACGATGGCCGCTTCTCCCTCGTGCAGCGCGCCGCCGGGAAGGCCCCAGGTGCCGCCGAAGTGGCTCCACGCGACCCGATGCTGCAGCAGGATGCCGCGCTCCGGGTCGACGGCGAGGAGGCCGGCTGCACCGAAGCGCCCCCAGTACCGCTCACCGGTGTCGGCGACCACCCAGGCATCGCCGGGATCGCGAGGCCCCTCGGGGCGACGCGGTTCACCGGCGGCGGGAGGTACGACAGTCACCCCCTCAGCTTTTCACAGCATCGGGGCTCCGGCGCGACCGCCGCGACATGCGCGGCAACGAGTCAGCGCTGGCGACGCTCCCGCACGCGCATGTTGATGACGATCGGCGTGCCCTCGAACGGGTAGAGCTCGCGCAGGCGGCGCTGGATGAACCGGCGGTAGCCCGGGTCGAGGAAGCCGGTCGTGAACAGCACGAACGTCGGCGGACGGGTCGAGGCCTGCGTCCCGAAGAGGATGCGCGGCTGCTTCCCGCCGCGCACCGGATGCGGGTGCTCGGCGACGAGTTCGGCGAGGAACGCGTTGAACTTGCCTGTCGGGATGCGGCGGTCCCAGTTCTCCAGCGCCATCTCGAGCGCGGGGACGAGCTTGTCGAGGTGACGACCGGTCTTCGCCGAGATGTTCACCCGCGGGGCCCAGGCCACGTGGGCGAGGTCCTGCTCGATCTCGCGCTCCAGGTAACGGCGGCGGTCGGCGTTCTCCAGGTCGTCGTCGTTGAGGCGATCCCACTTGTTGAACGCCAGGACGAGCGCGCGACCCGACTCGAGCACGATGTCGATGATCCGTACGTCCTGCTCGCTGATCGACTCCGACACGTCGAGGACGACGATCGCGACCTCTGCCTTCTCCAGCGCGGCGGACGTGCGCAGCGACGCGTAGAAGTCGGCGCCCTGCGCCATGTGCACGCGGCGACGGATACCGGCCGTGTCGACGAGGCGCCACATCTTGCCGCCCAGCTCCACGACCTCGTCCACGGGGTCGCGAGTGGTGCCGGCGAGGTCGTTGACGACGACGCGCTCCTCGCCCGCGGCCTTGTTCAGCAGCGAGGACTTGCCGACGTTCGGGCGCCCCAGGATCGCGACGCGGCGCGGACCGCCGATCTCCTGCTTCGCCACCGCGGAGATCTCGGGCAGCTTCTTCAGCACGGCGTCGAGGAGGTCGGCGACACCACGACCGTGGATCGCGGAGACCGGGTGCGGCTCCCCGAGACCCAGGTTCCACAGGGCGGCGGCCTCCGGCTCCTGACGAGCGTCGTCGATCTTGTTGGCGACGAGGAAGACCGGCTTGCCGCTCTTGCGCAGCAGCTTCACGACGTGCTCGTCGGTCGACGTGGCGCCCACCATGGCATCCACGACGAACAGCACGACATCGGAGAGGTCGATCGCGACCTCGGCCTGAGCCGCGACCGAACGGTCGATGCCGCGGGCGTCGGGCTCCCAGCCGCCGGTGTCGACGACCGTGAAGCGGCGGTCGTTCCACTCGGCCTTATACGTGACGCGGTCGCGGGTGACGCCGGGGGTGTCCTCCACGACGGCCTCGCGACGCCCCAGGATCCGGTTCACGAGCGCGGACTTGCCCACGTTCGGCCGCCCGACGATCGCCACCACGGGCAGCGCAGGCAGGAACTCGATGCCGTCCTCGCCCAGCGCCACGCCGGCGAGGAGCGCGGCGTCCTCGTCGTCGAGCTCGTAGTCGGCCAGGCCGGCGCGCAGGGTCTCCGCGCGCTGCTCGGCCAGCTGGTCATCGATCTGCTCGAGCTTCTCGGCGAGCTGGTCGGGACCGCCTTCGTATTCGTCGTCAGCCACGGTCTGCTCCTCGGAGTCGTTCGATCACCGAGAGGACGGCGTCGATGGTCTGGGGGAAATCGAGTGCGGTCGAGTCGACGACCTCCACGCCTTCCGCGGCGTTGAGGAAGTCGACGACGGCACTGTCGGAGGCGTCGCGCTTGTGCAGCGCGTCCGCGACGGCGGCGGCGTTCTCGCCGGCGAGCTCGCCCGCGCGGCGTGCGGCCCGCACCTCGGGCGCCGCGGTCAGCAGGATGCGCACGGGCGCATCCGGTGCCACGACGGTCGTGATGTCGCGTCCTTCGACGACGACGGCCGGGTACGGCGCCTCGGCGACCAGCGCCCGGAAGAGCTCGTTGACCTGGGTGCGCACCTCCGGCACGCGGGCGACGCCGCTCACGGCACCGGACACACGCGGTTCGCGGATCGCCTCCGTCACGTCGACGTCGCCGACGCGCACCGTGCGGTCGTCGGGGTCGAGACCGAGACGGACGGGGAAGTCGGCGGCCGCGGCGCGCACGGCCTCGGCGTCGTCGGTGTCTGCACCGCGATCGAGCACATGCCAGGCGAGGGCCCGGTAGGCCGACCCGGTGTCGAGGTAGCCGAAGCCCTCGCGACGCGCGATCGCCTTGGAGACGCTCGACTTGCCGGACCCGGCGGGGCCGTCGATGGCGATGAACTTCGTGGCGGAGATGGTGGAGGTGTCAGTCATTGGTGTTCCCTGCGATGCGCCAGCCGCGTTCCTGGAGCCCGGTGATCGCGCCGTGCAGCGCCGCGGGGTCGACACTGATCTCGGCGAGGCCGAACTGCGCGCCCGGAGAGTGCTCCAGGCGCAGGTCCTCGACGTTGACGCCCAGCTCTCCGAGCTCGCCGAACAGGCGCCCCAGCTGACCGGCGGTGTCGTCGACCATGACGACCAGTGTCTCGAAGCGTCGGTTCTGTCCGTGCTTGCCGGGGAGGCGCTCGACGCCGTCGTTGCCCTGGCGGATGGTCTCCGCGAGCACGCGTCGGGCACCGGGGGCCGCGGGAGCGCGCAGCGCATCGGCGACCTCGCTCAGGTCGGTCGCGAGCGCGTCGAGGATCTCGACGACGGGACCGGCGTTGGCGCCGAGGATCTGCACCCACAGTTCGGGAGCGGACGCGGCGATGCGCGTGGTGTCTCGCACGCCCTGCCCGGCCAGACGGAGGGCGCCCTCCTCGGCCCCGGCCAGCCGACCGGCGAGGAGACTCGCGACGACCTGCGGCACATGCGACGTGAGGGCGACGGAGCGGTCGTGCTCCTCCGGGGTCATCTCCAGCGGCATCGCGCCGACGTCGAGGGCCAGTGCCTCGACCAGCGCGAGGTCCCGCGCGGTGGTGTCCTCGTCGCGGCACACGACCCACGGCCGCCCGATGAAGAGATCGGCTCTCGCCGAGATCGCCCCGCCGCGCTCCCGACCGGCGAGCGGGTGCGAGCCGATGTAGCGGGCGAGGTTGACGCCGCGCTCCCGCAGCGTGCGGAACGGCTCCAGCTTGACACTCGCGACATCGGTCACGACGGCGTCGGGGTACCGCTCGAGCTCGGCCTGGATCACGTCGGCGGTCACGTCCGGCGGCACGGCCACGACGATGAGCACCGGCGCGTCGTCGTCCTGCGGAAGCCGCCCGGCACCGTAGTCGACGGCGAGGCGCAGTTGCGCAGGGGACGCGTCGGTGAGGACGACGTCGATGCCCTTCGCACGGAGGGCGTGGCCGACGCTGGCACCGAGCAGCCCGGCGCCGACGATGCGCACGGTGCCGGACAGACGCGGCGCCACGGCACCGGTCTTCCGCGCCGCGGGCGCACTCGTCGTCTGGATCATTCGCTCTCCTGCTCGCCTGGCGCCTCGGCGACACCGGATTCCCGGCGCGCGAGAGTCAGCAGCGCGCCGAGTTCGATTTTACTCAGTTCCCGCGTCCGACCGGCCGGGAGGGTTCCCAGGTGCAGCGGACCGAACTGCCTCCGCACGAGTTCCGTGACCGGATGGCCGACCGCGGCCATCATCCGGCGCACGATCCGATTGCGTCCGGAGTGCAGCGTGAGCTCGACGAGGCTCGAGCCGCGCGACGTGTCCAGCAGGCGGGCCTTGTCGGCGGCGATGGGCCCGTCCTCCAGCTCGATGCCCTTCGTGAGCTTCGAGATGGTCTGCGCCGTGACCGCCCCCTCGACCTTCGCGATGTAGACCTTGGTGACACCGAAGGAGGGGTGCGCGAGCACGTGCGCGAGCTCGCCGTCGTTGGTGAGCAGCAGCAGTCCGCTGGTCTCGGCGTCCAGACGCCCGACGTTGTACAGCCGCTCCTCGTAGTCCTTCGTGAAGCGCCGGAGATCCGGGCGTCCGCTCTCGTCGCGCATGCTGCTGACCACACCCGTCGGCTTGTTCAGCATCACGTAGCGCTTGGACACGTCGAGCTGCACCGCGGTGCCGTCCACGTCCACGAGGTCCCGCTCCGGGTCGATGCGGCGGCCGAGCTCGGTCACCACCTGGCCGTTCACGCGGATGCGCCCCTCGACGATGTACTGCTCGACGACCCGACGGGACGCCACACCGGCGGCCGCCAGCACCTTCTGCAGTCGCACGCCTTCGGGAGCGGCGGAATCGTGGGCGTCGGTGGTCATCGGACCGTCCCTTCGTCGAAGCCGTCGGCGCCGTCGTCGAGGAGCGGCGAGATCGGCGGAAGCTCATCCAGAGAGTTGATGCCGAGATGCTGGAGGAGCGCATCGGTCGTGCCGTAGTTGATCGCGCCGGTCTCGGAATCGGCGAACAGTTCGGTGATCAGCCCCCGCGCGAGGAGGGTGCGGACCACGGAGTCGACGTTGACCGCGCGGATCGAGGCCACCTGGCTCCGGGTCACCGGCTGCTTGTACGCGATCACCGCGAGCGTCTCCAGCGCCGCCTGGGAGAGCCGGGCCGGCGCCTGACCACCGACGAACTCCGCCACGACCGGATCGAGGTCTTCGCGGACGTAGAGCCGCCATCCACCGCCGACCTCCCGCAGCTCGAAGCCGCGCCGCGGACCCGCGCCTCGACCGTCGTAGTCCTCGACCAGCGACTCGACCGTCTGCCGGACGGCGGGCACCGGCGCGCCGACCGCGGCGGCGAGAGCCACCAGGCCGATCGGCTCGTCGACGATGAAGAGGATCGCCTCCACACGCTCGCTGAGCGGGAGCTCGGACCCCGTCACGGCGTCGGGCTCGTCGCGGAGCCCGGTCTCTGCCTCGGTCACGTCATCGGTCATAGTCGGCCCCCAGGGTCGCGAGTGTCTCGTCCGACCAGGAGTCGGCGGCCCAGCGGAGCGTGAGCTCCCCGAGCGGTTCCAGTTGTTCGAAGGAGAGCGCAGCGTGCCGGTACAGCTCCAGCACCGAGATGAAGCGGGCCACGACGATACCCGGCTCGGTGACGCCGGCGACGAGCTCGCGGAAGCTCAGCGATTCGGTGCCGCGCAGCAGCGTGACGACGATGGCGGCCTGCTCGCGGATGCTGACCAGGGGTGCATGCAGATGGTCGAGGCCGACGTGCGGGATCTCCTTCGGCGCGAAGGCCAGAAGCGCCAGCGCCGCGAAGTCGTCGGGGGTGAGCGACCAGACGAGCTCGGGCGTCTGCTTCCGGTGCTTCTCCTCCAGAGGCACCGCACGCACATGACGGCGGTCCTCCCGCTGCAGGCACCGCGAGAACCAGGCGGAGACCTCTTTGAACGCGCGGTACTGCAGGAGGCGGGCGAAGAGCAGGTCGCGCGCTTCGAGCAGGGCGACGGCCTCGGCGTCGACGAGCTCGCCCTGCGGCAGCAGTCCCGCGACCTTCATGTCCAGCAGGGTCGCGGCGACGACGAGGAACTCCGAGGCCTGATCCAGCTCCTCCTCGTCCTCCAGGTCGGCGAGGTACGCGATGAACTCGTTGGTGACGGCGCTCAGCGACACCTCGGTGATGTCCATCTCGTGCTTCGAGATGAGGTTCAGCAGGAGGTCGAAGGGGCCGTCGAAGTTCGACAGCGAGACGCGGAACCCCGCGGCGTCGTCGGCTGACGAAGACTCCGCCGCGTCGACGGCGTCGGCGGATGCCGGGACCTCAGCGGTTCCGAGCTCGTCAGGCGACGGCGCCACGGGCGACCAGCTCCCTGGCCAGCCGCAGGTATGCCTGTGCGGCCGCGTGCTCCGGAGCGAACTCGGTGATCGGGACCCCCGAGACCGACGCATCCGGGAACTTCACGGTGCGGCCGATCACGGTCTCCAGCACGTCGTCGCCGAACGCCTCCACGACCCGCTCCAGCACCTCGCGCGAGTGCAGCGTGCGAGGGTCGTACATGGTCGCCAGCAGCCCGTCCATCTCGATGGAGGGGTTCAGGCGATCGCGGACCTTGTCGATGGTCTCGATGAGGAGCGCGACACCGCGGAGCGCGAAGAACTCGCACTCGAGCGGGATGATGACGCCGTGCGCAGCCGTCAGCGCGTTCACGGTCAGCAGACCGAGCGACGGCTGGCAGTCGATGAGGATGACGTCGTACTCCCCCGCCACCTGGCGCAGCACGCGGGCGAGGATCGTCTCGCGGGCGACCTCGTTCACGAGGTGCACCTCCGCGGCGGAGAGGTCGATGTTCGCGGGGAGGACGTCGAGACCGGGCACGTTCGAGTGCACGATCGCGTCGTGCGCGTCGCGCTTCGTGTCGAGCAGGAGGTCGTAGACCGTCGGCACGTCGTGCGTCTGAATGCCGAGACCGGCGGACAGCGCGCCCTGCGGGTCGAAGTCCACCGCGAGCACCTTGCGGCCGTACTCCGCGAGCGCGGCGGCGAGGTTGATGGAGGTGGTCGTCTTGCCGACGCCGCCCTTCTGGTTGCAGAGCGCGATGATGCGGGCCGGGCCGTGCGACTTCAGCGGCGCCGGGATCGGGAAGCCCTGGTACGGACGGCCGGTGGGTCCCATGGGAGTGTCGTCGGCCTTCTGCGCCTTCGCCCTGGACTTCGCCACTTTCTCAGCCACCGGTTCTCCTGCTCCTTCGTGCTTGCTCGATTGTAGCCGCCCAGCGTTCCCCAGCCGTCTCGGCGCGCGGCGGGCGACCCGGTACCGGCCGCGGCCTGCGCGGTCAGCGCGCCCGGGGATGAGAGGTCGCGTAGATGTCACGGAGAGCATCCACCGACACATGCGTGTAGATCTGCGTCGTCGCGACCGAGGAGTGCCCCAGCAGCTCCTGCACCACCCGCACGTCGGCACCGCCCTGCAGGAGGTGCGTCGCGAACGAATGCCGCAGCGTGTGCGGGGAGACCTCGGCGGTGAGCTGTGCGCGCTCGGCAGCGGAACGGATCACCAGCCACGCGCTCTGTCGCGAGAGCGGGGCACCGCGCGCGCCGAGGAAGAGCCGGGCCGATGCGCGGCCCTTCGCCGCGAGCTCCGGACGGACCCGGGTGAGGTAGGCGTCGACGGCGGCGCGGGCGTACGACCCCACCGGGACGATCCGCTCCTTCGAGCCCTTGCCCCGCAGGCGCAGCACCTCGCCGTGCGCCATGTCGTCGACGTCGAGACCGACCGCCTCCGAGACCCTGGCACCCGTGGCGTAGAGGAGCTCCAGCAGCGCCCTGTCCCTGATGCCGAGCGGCTCCTCGGCCGACGGCGCGGCGAGCAGCCGCTCCACCTGGTCGATCGTCAGGGCTTTCGGCAGCCGGCGCGGGGTCTTCGGTGGGCGGAGTCGTCCGGTCGGATCGTCCGCCTCGATGCCCTCGCGGGCGAGGAACCGGTGCCAGCCGCGCACCGAGGACTGCAGGCGCGCCAGGCTCGTCGCGGCCGGCTGCGGCTCCGCGGACGCGCGGGCGGCGATGAAGCGGTCGACGACGGCGGGCGTGATGTGCGCGGTGTCGTCGATCCCGTCCGCAGCGAGCCAGTCCCGGTAGCCCTCGAGATCCCGCCGGTAGGCGCCGACGGTGTGGCTGCTGAGCCCGCGCTCGATCGTCACATGACGCAGGTACGCGTCGAGGGCGCGATCGAGCAGCATGCTCAGCTCCGGTCGCGCAGCCTCTGCGCGGCGGCCAGGACGCCGATGGAGAGGATGCCGTTGTGCAGGCGTCCCTCCAGGACTCCGGCGACGGCCTCGTCCAGTGGCACCCACGCGACGCGGATGTCGGCCTCCTCGTCCTCGCGGTCATGCGCGGTCTCGGCGGTTGAGAGTCCGGTCGCGAGGAACACCCGGATGAGCTCGTCGTTACCGCCGGGCGTCGTCCACGACGACACCAGGGGCTCCCAGTGGGCGGCGACGAGGTCGGCTTCCTCCGCGAGCTCGCGACGGGCGGCCGCCAGCGGCTCCTCCCCCGCGATGTCGAGGAGGCCGGCCGGCAACTCCCAGTCGCGGTGACGGATCGGGTGACGGTACTGCTGGATGAGCAGGACCCGCTCCTCGTCGTCCATCGCGAGGATCGCGACGGCCCCGGGGTGGGCGACGTACTGTCGCACGATCTCGCCGTCGCCGTAGCGGACCCGGTCGGAGCGGACGTCCCAGACGTACCCCTCATAGACGAGGTCGCTGCTCAGGACCTCCGGCTCGAAGGGCTCGTCCCGCAGCGGTTCCGGCACGTCCGCCTTCGACTCACTCATCGACGGGCACGTCGAACAGCTCGCTCGCGCGGTGACGCGCGATGGCGGCACCGACGAGACCGCGGAACAGCGGGTGCGGGTCGGTCGGACGCGAGCGGAGCTCCGGGTGGGCCTGCGTGGCGATGTAGTACGGGTGCACGTCGCGCGGCAGCTCGACGTACTCGACGAGGTCCAGCTCGGGGTTCAGACCCGAGAACACCAGACCGGCCTCCGACAGGCGATCGCGGTAGGCGTTGTTGACCTCGTAGCGGTGGCGGTGACGCTCGGACACCTCGGCGGCGCCGTAGACCTCACGCGCCAGCGAACCCTCCGCGAGAGCCGCCTTGTACAGGCCCAGGCGCATGGTGCCGCCCAGGTCGCCGCCGTCGAGGATCTCGATCTGCTCGGCCATGGTCGCGATGACGGGCTCCGCGGTGTCCGGATCGAACTCGCTGGACGAGGCTCCGGCAATTCCGGCGACGTCGCGGGCGTACTCGATGACCATGCACTGCAGCCCCAGGCAGAGGCCGAGGGTCGGGATGCCCTGCTCGCGGGCGAACTTCAGCGCACCCAGCTTGCCCTCGATGCCGCGGATGCCGAAGCCTCCGGGCACGCAGATGCCGTCCAGCTCCGCCAGCTGCTCCTGCGCGCCCTCCGGCGTCTCGCAGAGGTCGGACGGGATCCAGCGGATGTTGACCTTGGTCTCCTGCGCGAAGCCGCCCGCCTTGAGGGCCTCGGTCACGGACAGGTAGGCGTCCGGAAGGTCGATGTACTTGCCGACGAGACCAATCGTGACCTCGTGCTTCGGGTTGTGCACCGCGTGCAGCACCTTGTTCCAGCGCGTCCAGTCGACGTCGTCCGCCTTCTGGTCGAGGCCGAGGCGGCGCACGATGTAGGAGTCGAGGCCCTGCTCGTTGAGGGTCGACGGGATGTCGTAGATGCTCGGCAGGTCGACGGTGTTGATGACGCCTTCGACGTCGACGTCGCACATCAGGGCGATCTTGTTGCGGTTGCTCGCGCTCACCGGCCGGTCGCTGCGGAGCACGAGGGCGTCGGGCTGGATGCCGACCTGGCGGAGGGCTGCGACCGAGTGCTGGGTCGGCTTGGTCTTCTGCTCGCCGGACGCGCCCATGAACGGCACGAGCGAGACGTGCACGAAGAACACGCTGTCGCGGCCGAGCTCGTGACGCAGCTGGCGCGCCGACTCGAGGAAGGGCTGCGACTCGATGTCGCCGACCGTGCCGCCGACCTCGGTGATGATCACGTCGGGACGCGGGTCCTCGGTGGCCTGCAGCCGCATGCGGCGCTTGATCTCGTCGGTGATGTGCGGGATGACCTGCACAGTGTCGCCGAGGTACTCGCCGCGACGCTCGCGGGCGATCACCTGCGAATAGATCTGACCGGTCGTGACGTTGGCCGCCTCGGACAGGTTGATGTCGAGGAAGCGCTCGTAGTGGCCGATGTCGAGGTCGGTCTCCGCACCGTCGTCGGTGACGAACACCTCGCCGTGCTGGAACGGGTTCATGGTGCCCGGATCGACGTTCAGATACGGGTCGAGCTTCTGCATGACCACGCGGAGTCCGCGAGCGGTCAGGAGGTTGCCCAGGCTGGCCGCGGTGAGCCCCTTGCCCAAAGACGAAACGACACCACCGGTCACGAAGATGTGCTTGGTCGTGTCGTTCTTGGGCCCCGCAGAAGAAGAGTTCATCACGGGCTTCTATCCTAACAGTTCATTCAGACGCCGAGGCTGAGAAGCTCGCGGGCGTGGGTGAGTGCGGCATCGGAATCCGCGAGGCCGGAGAGCAGACGGGCCATCTCGGCCTCGCGCTCCTCCCCGTCGAGCCGCCGCACGCTGGACGCGGTGACGGCGCCGTCGTGCGATTTCACGACGGTGAGGTGGTTGTTCGCGAAGGCGGCGACCTGCGCGAGATGGGTGACGGCGATCACCTGCGACTTCTCGGCGAGTCGGGCGAGTCGCCGACCCACCTCGATGGCCGCCGCGCCGCCGATGCCGGCGTCGACCTCGTCGAACACGAAGGTGGGCACCGGGTCGGTCGCCGCGATGACGACCTCGATCGCGAGCATCACCCGCGACAGCTCGCCGCCGGAGGCCCCCTTGGCGACCGAGCGGGGCTCGGCGCCGGGATGCGGGGCGAGCAGGATGGTGACGTCGTCGCGGCCGTGGGTGCTCTCGGACCCCGGGGTCACAGAGACCTCCAGGCGCGCGTCCGGCATCGCCAGCGCGTGCAGCTCGGCCGTCACGGCCTCGCCGAGTCGGCCGGCCGCCTCGTTCCGGGCCGCGGTGAGAGCGTCGGCCCGGGCGTCGAGCTCCGCCCTGGCCGCGTCGCGCTCGGCGGTGAGGCGTTCCAGGCGCTCTCCGTCGTCGTCGAGTTCGGCCAGCCGCGCGGATCCGGTCTGCCACAGCGCCAGCGCCTCCGCCAGCGAGCCGTGCTGACGGATGAGGACGCCGAGTGCGGCCCGGCGCTCCTCGACGGCGGCGAGCTCATGGGGTCCGGATTCGTCGAGGTCGGCGAGGAAGCCGGAGAGCACACCGGCGGCGTCGGCGATCCGGTAGCCGATGTCGGCCAGGGTCTCCGCGACCTCCGCGAGCTTCGGGTCCGACACGCGCTCGATCGCTCGGCGTGCTTCCGCGACCAGCGCCGACGCATCGGGCTCGCCCTCCTCGTTCGAGAGGGCCCCGTGGGCCAGGGCGGCGGCGACGCGGAGTTCCTCCGCGTTCGCGAGGCGCTCGGCACGGGCCGTCAGCTCCTCGTCCTCGCCCTCCTCGGGGGCGGTCGCCTCGATCAGGGCGAGGTCCTCCCGTAGCCGAGCGGCCTCCTCGGCACGCCGGTTGCGGTTCGCGGTGATGTCGATGATCTCGGCGTCGAGGGTCCGCCAGCGCTCGAACGCGGCCTGGTAGTCCTCCAGCGCCCGGGCGATCGGTTCGCCGCCGAAGCGGTCGAGTGCGTCGCGCTGCGCGGCGGCCGACCGCAGCCGGAGCTGCTCGGACTGTCCGTGCACGACGATGAGCTCGTCCGCGAGCGAGGAGAGCACCCCCGCCGGAGCGGCGCGCCCGCCGACGCTCGCACGGCTGCGGCCCTCGGCGCTGAGGGTGCGCGAGACATAGAGCTCGGCGGTGCCGGCACCGGCCGGCTCCAGCTCTCCCCCGGCCTCGGCCACGATGTCGGCGACCTCGCCCTTCTCGGGCACGATCCACACCCCGGCCACCGACGCCTGGGCCGCGCCCTTGCGCACGGCGCCCGAGTCGGCGCGCTGGCCGAGGAGCAACCCGAGGCCGGTGACGACCATGGTCTTGCCCGCGCCCGTCTCTCCGGTGATCGCCGTGAAGCCCGGGCCGAGCGGCAGGACGGCGTCGGCGATCACGCCGAGCCCCTGCATGCGCATCTCCTCGATCATGCGTCGCTCCTCCGCTCCTGTCCGCGCCACCCTTCGACGGGCAGCTGGAACTTGCGGACGAGACGGTTCGTGAACGCGGTCGGGTGCAGGCGCGCGAGACGGACCGGGCGCGACGAGCGGCGCACCACGACTCGGGCGCCCGGCGGGAGATCGTGGGAACGACGGCCGTCGCACCAGAGGATGCCGGAGCCGTCCGTCCGCTCCAGCATCTCGATGGCCACGGCCGCATCGGGGCTCACCACGAGCGGCTTCGCGAACAGGGCGTGTGCCGACAGCGGGACCACCGCGATGGCCTCGACCGTCGGCCAGATGACGGGTCCGCCGGCGGAGAAGTTGTAGGCGGTCGAGCCGGTCGGGGTGGAGATGACCATGCCGTCGCAGCCGAAGCTCGACAGGGGGCGCCCATCGATCTCGAGCACCACCTCGATCATGCGCTCGCGGCTCGCCTTCTCGACGGTCGCCTCGTTCAGGGCCCAGGTCTCGAAGACGACGTCGCCGGACCGGTCCTTGACGCGCACCGACAACGCCAGGCGCTCCTCGACCTCGTAGTCGCGGGCGATGACGCGGCGCATCGCGTCGTCCATGTCGTCCCGGTCGATCTCCGCGAGGAAGCCGACGTGTCCCATGTTGATGCCGAGCACCGGGGCGCCGCTGTCGCGGACGAGCTCCGCCGCGCGGAGGATGGTGCCGTCGCCGCCGAGGACGATCGCGAGTTCGAGGGTCGACGGCCCGGAGGCGTCCAGCACCTCGACGTCCGCGAAGAACGCATCGACCGCGGCGAGCTCGGCATGGTCGTCAGCTGCCAGGACGGGACGGACCCCCGCACCGCGGAGGGCGCCGATAACCCGACGGGCGGCCGCGACGGTGTCGACGCGGCCCGCATGGGCGACGACCAGGATCCTGCGCTCGTTCATCGTCCCCCTGCCAGCCGGTTGATGGTGTCCATCCATTCTGTCGGATTGCTGCCGCCGCCCGGCACGAGGTGCACGAGACACTCCGCATTGCCGTGAGTCCCGAGGATCGGGGAGGAGACGATCCCCGCCATCCCCATCCCGGCGTCCCACGCGCTCCACACCACGCGGGCGACGGCGTCCGCACGGGTGGCGGGGTCGGTGACGAGACCGCCGCGCACGGCCGTCCGCCCGACCTCGAACTGGGGTTTGACCAGCAACAGCACGTCGGCGCCCGGTGCGCCGACGGAGACCACCGCGGGAAGCACGAGCTCGAGCGAGATGAAGGAGAGGTCGCCCACCACCAGGTCGGGGGGCGCAGACTCCCCCGTCGCCGCGGCGAGGCTGTCACGCGTCATGTGCCGCACGTTGAAGCCCTCGACGGCGATGACGCCGGGGTCGGCAGCGACCGCGGGGGCGAGCTGGCCATGCCCGACGTCCACGGCGAGGACACGGCGCGCGCCGCGTTCCCGCAGCACCTGCGTGAATCCGCCGGTCGAGGCCCCCATGTCGAGCGCCAAGCGCCCCTGAACCGGGATGCCGAAGCCGTCGAGCCCGGCGACGAGCTTGTGCGCCGCGCGGCTGACGTAGTGGTCGGCGCCGGCGACCGTGATGGTGTCGTCGTCGCTGACCGGGGTCGAGGCCTTCACGACCGGGCGGCCGTCGACGCTCACGAGGCCGTCGGCGATGAGGGTGGCGGCATGCGTGCGCGAACGGGCGAGTCCTCGGGCGGCGAGGGCGGCGTCGAGTCGCGTCATCGTGGTCCCGGGGTCTCCCGCAGGTCGTGCCGGGATCCACTCTCGAGTCGTCGCGAGAGTTCGTCGTGCAGGGCCGAGTACGCGTCGGCGCGTGCGGCGAGCGGCTGCCCTTCGATCAGGCGCAGACGACTCCACAGGCCGTCCGTCGGCGCGCCGGTCGTCGTCTCATCGCTCACGCTTCCACTGTACGCGGCGCCACCGACGGGCGGCGGCGCCACGCGTGGCTCAGGTGCGGTGGAACGGGTCCGCGTACAGCCGCTCCGGAACCCGGAGGACGAACACCGGCGTCCCGGACGCCCAGATCGCGGCGGCACCCGCACGGAGCAGGTCGAGCTGGTCGCCGGACTCGGCGACGATCTCGACGTCTGCGCCCCGGACGCGGACGGCGGCGCCGTTCACGTCGAACACGCCGTCGGTCACGGTGGGCTCGGGGTACGGCTCGTGCAGTCCGCGCAGGTCGCCGAGGATGTAGGTCGGGCGGGATCCTTCGGGCGCGGCGAGGACGTGCTTGGGGCGGTCGATGCCGGTGAGCACCAGGGCGGACTCGATGCCCGCACGGCTGGCACCCATGATGTCGGTGTCGAGGCGGTCACCGATGAAGAGCGCCTTCGCCGCGCCGAAACGGGCGAGCGCCTCCTCGAAGATCGGGGTCTCCGGCTTGCCCGCCACCGTCGCCAGACGACCGATCGCGGTGTGCACGGCGGAGACGAGAGTGCCGTTCCCCGGGGCGACACCCCGCTCGCGCGGGATCGTCCAGTCGGTGTTCGTGGCGATCCACGGGATGCCGCCCTCGTCCTCGGGGACCTTGAGAGCGAACGCCGCCTCGGCGAGATCCGTCCAGGCCACCTCGGGCGCGAAGCCCTGGACCACGGCCTGCGGCGCGTCCTCGGCGCTGCGCGTGACCGTGTACCCGGCCTTCTGCACCTCGTCGACGAGGCCGTCGCCGCCGACCACGAGGATGGTCGCCGGCGCCGGCACGATCCCGGACAGCAGACGCATCGCCGCCTGCGGGCTCGTCACGACGTCCTGCGGAGCCACGTCGAGCCCGAGACTCGTGAGGTGCGCCGCCACGGAGGCGTCGGTGCGCGAGGCGTTGTTGGTGATGTAGCCGAGACGCACCGTGTGCGCCGCCGCGTTCAGGCTCTCCACCGCATGCGGCAGAGCGCCGGGACCCGCGTAGACCACGCCGTCGAGATCAGCGAGGACGGTGTCGACGCCCTCGAGGGGTGTGTGTCCCACGGGTTGCTTCCGCGCCTTCGGTGTGAAGAGTCCCACCTACGCCTCCGGCTTCTCAGGCGCGGAGGGCGAGTCGTCCTCCGTCTCGTCGTCATCCGTCTCGTCGTCCTCGCCGAGCAGCTCGCGCACCTCGTCCTCGATGGACGGCTCGGCGGGCTCGGGGGCCCCGGTCGCGTCGGGAGCTACGGTCGCGTCGGGAGCTACGGTCGCGTCGTCGGCTACGGTCGCGTCGTCGGCCTCGTCCTCGGCCTCCTCCTCGTCCTCGACAGAAGCGACGTCAGCATCGGAGAACTCGTCATCAGAGAACCCGTCCTCGATGAGGCCGTCCTCCACGTAGAGCTCCTCATCGCCGGCCTCATCGACGCCGAGAGCCTCGGCGGCGACCTCGGCACGGCGCGCCCAGAACTCGGCTTCGTCCGTACGGCCGAGGTCCTCCAGGACAGCGGCGCGCGCGGCGAACAGCGCGGGGCTCCACTCGAATGCGCGGTCCGGGTCCAGCTCCGGGATCTCGAGCTCTCCGAGGGCGAGCTCCAGATCGCCCTGGTCGAGCCGGGCACCCGACATCGCGATCGCCAGCGCGACTCGCACGGGCGTGGTCAGAGCTGACCGATCCACGGCCCGACCCGTCTCGAGGGCGCGGTCGGGACGACCGATACCGCGCTCGCTGTCGACCATGAGGGCGATCTGGTCATCCTTGCCGGAGATCCGGCGGTAGGTACGCAGCTCGCGCAGCGCCAAGGCGAAGTCGCCCGTCGCATAGGCGGTGATGCCCAGGGTCTCGCGGACGATCGCGATCCGGCCGGCACGACGCGACGCCGCCAGCGCATGCTCGTGCGCCAGAGCGGGGTCCTCGTCGATCAGCCGGGAGGCCATCGCCAGGTGACGAGCGACGAACTCGGCGTTCTCCTTGCTCAGCGTCTTCAGCTCGTTGCGCGCGGACGGATGCAGGTCGCGCGCGGTGACCTCGTCCGGGACGCGGGGCTCGTCGAAGCGCGGACGCTCGTTCGCTGCGTTGGCCGGACGCTCCCGCCCAGCCCCGCCGCGCTGCGGGAAGGACCGCGACCGGTCACTCCCCCGCTCACGCTCGAACCCGCCCTCGCGACGCGGAGCGGAGTCACGGTTGTAACCACCCTCACGGCGGGGGCCGGAGTCCCGGTTGTAGCCGCCTTCGCGACGCGGAGCGCTGTCGCGGTTGTGACCACCCTCACGACGCGGGCCGGAGTCGCGGTTGTAACCACCTTCGCGACGCGGGCCGGAGTCGCGGTTGTAACCACCCTCACGACGCGGGGCACCACCATCACGGTTGTAGCCCCCCTCACGACGAGGGCCGGAGTCACGGTTGTAACCACCCTCACGACGCGGAGCGCTGTCGCGGTTGTAACCACCCTCGCGACGCGGAGCGCTGTCGCGGTTGTTGTAGCCACCCTCACGACGAGGGGCACCACCATCGCGGTTGTAGCCGCCCTCACGACGCGGGGCACCACCGTCGCGGTTATAGCCACCCTCACGACGAGGGGCACCACCATCGCGGTTGTAGCCGCCCTCACGACGCGGGGCACCACCGTCGCGGTTATAGCCACCCTCACGACGAGGGGCATCATCACGGTTGTTGTAGCCACCGTCGCGACGGGGGGCACCACCGTCGCGGTTGTAGCCGCCCTCACGACGCGGGCCGGAGTAACGGTTGTAACCACCCTCGCGACGCGGAGCGCTGTCGCGGTTGTTGTAGCCACCCTCACGACGAGGGGCACCACCGTCACGGTTGTAACCACCCTCGCGACGAGCGGCACCATCGCGGTTGTTGTAGCCGCCCTCGCGACGGGGGGCACCACCGTCGCGGTTGTAGCCGCCCTCACGACGCGGGGCACCACCGTCGCGGTTGTAGCCACCCTCACGACGAGGGGCACCATCACGGTTGTAGCCGCCCTCGCGACGCGGGGCGCGGTCACCCGAGCCGGCACGAGATGCGCCGTCGCGGTAGACGGGGCGACCTCCGGAAGGACGTTCGTTGCGCTGGTTCCTGTCGTCGTTGCGACGCGGACGGCGCTCTTCCTCTTCCGGCATGGTGCTCCCTGTTCTCTTCGTGCTGTAAACGCAAAATGGCCACCCAACGATGGGTGGCCATTTCGACTAAAAGGAGTCCGGCGGTGTCCTACTCTCCCACAGGGTCCCCCCTGCAGTACCATCGGCGCTGTGAGGCTTAGCTTCCGGGTTCGGAATGTGACCGGGCGTTTCCCTCACGCTATGGCCGCCGAAACACTATTGATGTTTCAATCAAACCTAAAGCAATGATGAATCATTGTTGAAGGTAGTTCTCGACCGTACATCGAGAACCACTCAGTGGACGCAAGCACCAACAAACGGTGTGTTATCAAGTCATCGGCTTATTAGTACCAGTCAGCTGCACACGTTACCGTGCTTCCACATCTGGCCTATCAACCCAGTAGTCTGGCTGGGAGCCTCTCACCCGAAGGTATGGAAGTCTCATCTTGAGGCCGGCTTCCCGCTTAGATGCTTTCAGCGGTTATCCATCCCGAACGTAGCTAATCAGCGGTGCTCCTGGCGGAACAACTGACACACCAGAGGTTCGTCCAACCCGGTCCTCTCGTACTAGGGTCAGATCCTCTCAAACTTCCTACGCGCGCAGCGGATAGGGACCGAACTGTCTCACGACGTTCTAAACCCAGCTCGCGTACCGCTTTAATGGGCGAACAGCCCAACCCTTGGGACCTACTCCAGCCCCAGGATGCGACGAGCCGACATCGAGGTGCCAAACCATGCCGTCGATATGGACTCTTGGGCAAGATCAGCCTGTTATCCCCGAGGTACCTTTTATCCGTTGAGCGACAGCGCTTCCACAAGCCACTGCCGGATCACTAGTCCCGACTTTCGTCCCTGCTCGACCTGTCAGTCTCACAGTCAAGCTCCCTTGTGCACTTACACTCGCCACCTGATTGCCAACCAGGTTGAGGGAACCTTTGGGCGCCTCCGTTACTTTTTGGGAGGCAACCGCCCCAGTTAAACTACCCACCAGGCACTGTCCCTGAACCGGATTACGGTTCGAAGTTAGATATCCAGAGTGACCAGAGTGGTATTTCAACAATGACTCCACGGTAACTGGCGTCACCGCTTCAAAGTCTCCCACCTATCCTACACAAGCCACACCGAACACCAATACCAAGCTGTAGTAAAGGTCACGGGGTCTTTCCGTCCTGCTGCGCGTAACGAGCATCTTTACTCGTAATGCAATTTCGCCGAGTTCGCGGTTGAGACAGTTGGGAAGTCGTTACGCCATTCGTGCAGGTCGGAACTTACCCGACAAGGAATTTCGCTACCTTAGGATGGTTATAGTTACCACCGCCGTTTACTGGGGCTTAAATTCTCAGCTTCGCCTTGCGGCTAACCGGTCCTCTTAACCTTCCAGCACCGGGCAGGCGTCAGTCCGTATACATCGTCTTGCGACTTGGCACGGACCTGTGTTTTTAGTAAACAGTCGCTACCCACTAGTCTCTGCGGCCTCCAAACGCTTTCGGAGCAAGTCCTAATACGTCGAAGGCCCCCCTTCTCCCGAAGTTACGGGGGCATTTTGCCGAGTTCCTTAACCACGATTCTCTCGATCTCCTTGGTATTCTCTACCTGACCACCTGAGTCGGTTTGGGGTACGGGCGGCTAGAACCTCGCGTCGATGCTTTTCTCGGCAGCATAGGATCATCCACTTTTTATCCGCATCGTGTCTCAGCCTGTATGAGTCGCGGATTTGCCTACGACTCGGCCTACGCACTTGCACCAGGACAACCATCGCCTGGCTTGGACTACCTTCCTGCGTCACACCTGTTAATACGCTAACCGCACCAGCATGGGGTCACGTGCTCCCCTCCACGGTGTCACCCGAAGGCGACGATGTGAAGGCTCGGACGTTTAGCACCACTGGATTAGCTTGGGCGGTTCTTCGCCGGTACGGGAATATCAACCCGTTGTCCATCGACTACGCCTGTCGGCCTCGCCTTAGGTCCCGACTTACCCAGGGAAGATTAGCTTGACCCTGGAACCCTTGGTCTTTCGGAGGACGTGTTTCTCACACGTCATTCGCTACTCATGCCTGCATTCTCACTCGTGTAGCCTCCACGGCTGGTTTCCACCGCCGCTTCGCTGGCCACACGACGCTCTCCTACCCATCAACACGGCTGGACCACGAAGGCCTACCAATAATGTCAATGCCACAACTTCGGTGGCGTGCTTGAGCCCCGTTACATTGTCGGCGCGGAATCACTTGACCAGTGAGCTATTACGCACTCTTTCAAGGGTGGCTGCTTCTAAGCCAACCTCCTGGTTGTCAGAGCAACTCCACATCCTTTCCCACTTAGCACGCGCTTTGGGACCTTAGTTGGTGGTCTGGGTTGTTTCCCTCTCGACTATGAAGCTTATCCCCCACAGTCTCACTGCTGCGCTCTCACTTACCGGCATTCGGAGTTTGGCTGACGTCAGTAACCTTGTAGGGCCCATCGGCCATCCAGTAGCTCTACCTCCGGCAAGAAACACGCAACGCTGCACCTAAATGCATTTCGGAGAGAACCAGCTATCACGAAGTTTGATTGGCCTTTCACCCCTATCCACAGCTCATCCCCTCAGTTTTCAACCTAAGTGGGTTCGGTCCTCCACGACGTCTTACCGTCGCTTCAACCTGGCCATGGATAGATCACTTCGCTTCGGGTCTAGGACATGCGACTGAATCGCCCTATTCAGACTCGCTTTCGCTACGGCTACCCCACACGGGTTAACCTCGCCACATATCGCTAACTCGCAGGCTCATTCTTCAAAAGGCACGCTGTCACACCTACCAGGGGTGCTCCAACGGTTTGTAAGCAAACGGTTTCAGGTACTATTTCACTCCCCTCCCGGGGTACTTTTCACCTTTCCCTCACGGTACTTGTCCGCTATCGGTCATCTGGGAGTATTTAGGCTTATCAGGTGGTCCTGACAGATTCACACGGGATTTCACGGGCCCCGTGCTACTTGGGATACTCTCCACGCCAGAACACGCATTTCGACTACGGGGTTGGCACCCTCTATGACCGGCCTTTCAAGACCGTTCGTCTATACGCTTCTGTAACGTCGCCAGCTCGGCAGAACTGACTGGTGAGTCCCACAACCCCGAATATGCAACTCCTGCCGGATATCACACACACTCGGTTTAGCCTGATCCGGTTTCGCTCGCCACTACTAACGGAATCGCGGTTGCTTTCTCTTCCTGTGGGTACTGAGATGTTTCACTTCCCCACGTTCCCTCTACCCGCCCTATATATTCAGGCGGGAGTCACTAGGTCGGCACGCCGCCCAGCGGGGTTTCCCCATTCGGACACCCTCGGATCAAAACTTGCTTATCAGTTCCCCGAGGCTTATCGCAGATTGCTACGTCCTTCTTCGGCTCCAGATGCCAAGGCATCCACCGTTTGCTCTTAAAGACTTGAAATCACATGAGTTTGAATCAAAAACCCGACCAGTCCGAAGACTGAATCAGAAATTGACTAATGATCTTTAAGATCATCTTGCGCAACTGATCAAAGACCAGTTGCAAGATGCTCGCGTCCACTGTGTAGTTCTCAAAGTACGGGCGGAACCCCCATCCACCTGCCCCCACAGGGACAAACAGAAAGAGGTCCAGAGGTTCAGACCAGATCCCGAAAGATCCGCATCCGGTCCCTCAGGACCCAACAGCGTGCAGGCACCGGTCCCCTCACCCAGAACCTTCCAACCACCGAAGCGGCGTACTAGTCCCGAGATCAGATCTCGATGCCATGTCAAATGTTCCACCCATGAGCTCCCAGCGAAGAACGTATGCCTTCGAACCGGGTTCTGGACGCCGAAGCGTCAGATGCTCCTTAGAAAGGAGGTGATCCAGCCGCACCTTCCGGTACGGCTACCTTGTTACGACTTAGTCCTAATTACCGATCCCACCTTCGACAGCTCCCTCCACAAGGGTTAGGCCACCGGCTTCAGGTGTTACCGACTTTCATGACTTGACGGGCGGTGTGTACAAGACCCGGGAACGTATTCACCGCAGCGTTGCTGATCTGCGATTACTAGCGACTCCGACTTCATGAGGTCGAGTTGCAGACCTCAATCCGAACTGGGACCGGCTTTTTGGGATTCGCTCCACCTCACGGTATTGCAGCCCTTTGTACCGGCCATTGTAGCATGCGTGAAGCCCAAGACATAAGGGGCATGATGATTTGACGTCATCCCCACCTTCCTCCGAGTTGACCCCGGCAGTATCCCATGAGTTCCCACCATTACGTGCTGGCAACATAGAACGAGGGTTGCGCTCGTTGCGGGACTTAACCCAACATCTCACGACACGAGCTGACGACAACCATGCACCACCTGTTTACGAGTGTCCAAAGAGTTGACCATTTCTGGCCCGTTCTCGTATATGTCAAGCCTTGGTAAGGTTCTTCGCGTTGCATCGAATTAATCCGCATGCTCCGCCGCTTGTGCGGGTCCCCGTCAATTCCTTTGAGTTTTAGCCTTGCGGCCGTACTCCCCAGGCGGGGAACTTAATGCGTTAGCTGCGTCACGGAATCCGTGGAATGGACCCCACAACTAGTTCCCAACGTTTACGGGGTGGACTACCAGGGTATCTAAGCCTGTTTGCTCCCCACCCTTTCGCTCCTCAGCGTCAGTTACGGCCCAGAGATCTGCCTTCGCCATCGGTGTTCCTCCTGATATCTGCGCATTCCACCGCTACACCAGGAATTCCAATCTCCCCTACCGCACTCTAGTCTGCCCGTACCCACTGCAGGCCCGAGGTTGAGCCTCGGGATTTCACAGCAGACGCGACAAACCGCCTACGAGCTCTTTACGCCCAATAATTCCGGATAACGCTTGCGCCCTACGTATTACCGCGGCTGCTGGCACGTAGTTAGCCGGCGCTTTTTCTGCAGGTACCGTCACTTTCGCTTCTTCCCTGCTAAAAGAGGTTTACAACCCGAAGGCCGTCATCCCTCACGCGGCGTTGCTGCATCAGGCTTTCGCCCATTGTGCAATATTCCCCACTGCTGCCTCCCGTAGGAGTCTGGGCCGTGTCTCAGTCCCAGTGTGGCCGGTCACCCTCTCAGGCCGGCTACCCGTCGACGCCTTGGTGAGCCATTACCTCACCAACAAGCTGATAGGCCGCGAGCCCATCCCCAACCGAAAAATCTTTCCAAACGCAGACCATGCGGTCACGTCACATATCCAGTATTAGACGCCGTTTCCAGCGCTTATCCCAGAGTCAGGGGCAGGTTGCTCACGTGTTACTCACCCGTTCGCCACTGATCCCACAGAGCAAGCTCCGTGTTCACCGTTCGACTTGCATGTGTTAAGCACGCCGCCAGCGTTCATCCTGAGCCAGGATCAAACTCTCCGTAAAAAGAAATTGCATACGAACCGGGGAAAAACCGGAACGCAGCGAGTTTGATGCTGACCAAAGAGACGAATTCATTGCTGACTTCATCCGTTGCCAACCCCACAAGGAGGTTGGTCTTTGATCCAAAGGAATTCTCACCCAGCCGAAGCTAGACGAGGATAATTTGGCATTTGACAAGTGCACGCTGTTGAGTTCTCAAGGATCGGATGCTCCCACGACCCAGCCATCACGACCAGGCCCGCAGGGCAACTTCTCTATCTTAGCCATCCCGACCCGCTTGTCAAATCGGCGCGCCGCGCGGATCTTGGATCCGCTGCGCAGCCGGTGACAGCCGCAGAAGGGGTGGATCTCCCATCCTAGGCGCAAGCGCCGGATATCTCAAGTGAAAGTGGATCGGGAGTGGTTCTCCGCTTGAGGGGGGTGAAGCTCTGGGCTTCTCCGCTTCCCTGTGGGGCGAACAAGTAATAAGTTACGTGGATTCCGGGGGTCTGGCAAATCGGGCGCACCACCCCGGGCGTGTCGCGTCTGCTGCTCGAGCGGATTCGCCCGGGTCAGCCGTCGTTTCCGACCGCATCGGTGGGGAGTAGCATCGCGCCCATGCCCCCGCACGCTTCTCCTCACGCTGCCGACCTGCTGGGCCGTGTCCAGCGGGAGCTGGGCGCAGACTCCCTGCCTGCGCATCTGCTCGCCGCGGTCAGCGCCCTGGATGCCGTGCCGCTCCCGTCCCGCACCGCGACCGCGGAGCTCGCTCTCGCCAGCGTGGCGTCGGTCGTGCTCGCCGCAGGACTCGACCCGGCGGCCATCGATCCCCGTCGAGTCGCCGTCGCCTATCGGAGCGATCGGTATCTGCTGGTCGACGGTGCTCCGCCGCCGGTGTGGGCGCCCCTCTCCGGATTCTGGGAGAGCGCAGACGGCTGGATCCGAACGCACGGCAACTACCCGCACCATGCGCGCGCGCTTCGCCGCGCGCTCGGCCTGACCGACGCGGCGGGTCCGAAGGCGGTCGCCCGCAGGGTGGCGGCTCTGTCGAGCGACGCGGCCGTCGACCGGATCTCCGAAGCCGGTGGTCTCGCCGTCGCCGTGCGCCGTGAGGACCCGGACGTCGATCATGCCCTGCGGAGCACTCCCCTCCTCGACGTAGCATCCATCGACGCGGCGGACGGACGGCGGAGTGAGCGACGGAGCCCGTCCCCCGGCCCCTCGGCGCACCTGCCCCTCGCCGGCCTCCGTGTCCTGGACCTCACGCGAGTGATCGCGGGGCCGGTGTGCACACGAACGCTCGCTCTCCTCGGCGCCGATGTGCTGCGTCTCGACCCACCGCACCTCCCCGAGCTCCCGTGGCAGCACCTCGACACCGGCCATGGCAAGCGCACGGCTCGTCTCGACGCCCGATCCTCCGAGCTGCACGGCCTCCTGCAGTCGGCGGATGCGGTCGTGCTCGGATATCGGCCCGCCTCGCTGGACCGGCTCGGCCTCTCCCCCGACGCTCTGGTCGAGCAGCACCCGGGTCTCCTCGTCGCGCAACTGAGCGCCTGGGGCACCGATCACCCCGAGCGCGCCGGTTTCGACAGCCTCGTCCAGGCGGAGAGCGGCATCGCGATGATCGAGGGCGAGGACGGACGGCCGGGCGCCCTCCCCGCCCAGGCGCTGGATCACAGCACCGGGTATCTCCTCGCCGCCGCACTCACCCGGCTGCTCCGTTCGCGCGACGGGCGCTCGCGCATCGTGCGCACCTCGCTGCGCCGCGTCGCCGCCGAACTGCTGGGGATGCCGCGCACGACCGACGTCGTGCGCGCGCCGGAGATCGATGCCTCGGCGCATCTCTCGCGATTCGACGTGGACGGGACGCCGGTCGTGACGGCGGCACCGGCGCTCCCTGGGCTGACCTTCGCCGCCCCGCATGCCTGGGATTCGGACGCACCGCGCTGGTGAGGGGGACTCCCTGGTGCGGGAGGCCTCCGGGAAGCGGGATCAGACGGTGCGGCGCGGCCGTCGCACGGCGAGGACCACGCAGAGGACCAGGGTGAGCAGGCCCCACACCGCACAGGCGGGCGGCAGCACCCGATACGCGAGATGCTGCACGGTGAAGTCGGCGGAGAGCGGACCGAACGCCAGCAGTCCACCGACCCACGCGACCACGAGGATCACCGAAAGCGAGAGCCACCACGCGATCCGCACGAACGGCGGAAGTACCCGCGGCGCATCCGCTCGCGGGGTCGCACGCCGCAGCCACAGCGCGGCCCAGATCGCGAGACCGAGCAGACCGAGGACGCTCGAGGCGTACTGCAGCCACTTGTAGCCGTCGAACGGACCCCAGGAGTTCGCGAGCGCGGGAACCAGATCGACACCCCACCGCGACTCGTGCGTGAACGCATCCCAGAGGATGTGCGAGAGCACCCCCAGCATCGCCGAGACCACGAGCAGGAACGGATACAGCGGTCGCGCGGCGCGGTACCGCGAGCGGTCGTCACGGCTCAGGGCTTCGACCGCCGCCCGGAGTCCGCTCGCGCCCCACCCGGCGGGCAGCCGCGTGCTCACCCAGTCCGGCAGCAGCTCCAGGGTCGCGGGGCGCAGCAACACACGCCACAGCAGGAAGAGCACGAGCGCGAGCAGCGCCGTCCACACGACGTTGACCGGATCGTGCAGGAAGCCGTAGTTGAGCCCGACGTTCCGCAGGAACAGCGAGATATCCGGCGTCATCGCTCCGATCGCGATCGCCGCGGGGATGAGCGGCGTGCGCACGAACGGCAGCGCGACGATCGCGTGACTCGGGGTGAACGGCATACGTGGCCGGGGTCAGCCGAGGAAGACGCCGGCGAGCGTCTTCTTCCCGCGACGGAGCACCGAGACGCCGCCGGGAAGTGTGCCCTGCACGATCGCGGTGTCGTCCTCCACCCGCTCGCCGTCGAGGGAGACGCCACCTTGCGCGATGGCGCGACGCGCCTCCGACAGACTCGACACCAGCCCGGTCGCGACGAGCGCGTCGACGACCGGGGTACCGGCGGCGACCGTCGCGTGCGGGAGCTCGTCCAAGGCCGTGCGCAGGGTCGCCGCGTCGAGAGTGGTCAGGTCGCCCTGACCGAACAGCGCCTCGGACGCCGCGATCACGGCCGCCGTCGCCTCCACGCCGTGCACCGTCGCGACGACCTCGAGCGCGAGGCGCTTCTGGGCGGCGCGGCGGAACGGCTCCGTGGCGACGAGCTCGGCGTACTCCTCGATCTCGGCCCTGGTCAGGAACGTGAACACCTTGAGGCGTTCGATCACATCGGCATCGGCCGTGCTGAGCCAGAACTGGTAGAACGCGTAGGGGCTCGTGAGGTCCGCGTCGATCCAGATCGCGTTGCCCTCGCTCTTGCCGAACTTCGTGCCGTCGCTGTTGGTGATCAGCGGCGTGCCGATCGCGTGGACGGACACCCCTTCGACCCGGTGGATGAGGTCGGTGCCGCTGGTGAGGTTGCCCCACTGATCAGACCCACCCGTCTGCAGGACACAGTCGTACTGGCGGTAGAGCTCGAGGAAGTCCAGGCCCTGGAGGATCTGGTAGCTGAACTCGGTGTAGCTGATCCCGGCGTCGGAGTTCAGGCGCGCAGCCACCGCGTCCTTCTTCAGCATCGTGCCGACGCGGTAGTGCTTGCCGATCTCGCGGAGGAAGTCGATCGCGGAGAGCGGTGCGGTCCAGTCGAGGTTGTTCACCATGCGGGCGGCGTTGTCGCCCTCGAAGCTGAGGTATCGCTCGACCTGTCCGCGCAGACGATCGACCCATTCCGCCACCGTCTCCCGGGTGTTGAGCGTGCGCTCCGCGGTGGGTCGCGGGTCGCCGATCAGGCCGGTGGAGCCGCCGACGAGGCCGAGCGGCTTGTGCCCGGCGAGCTGAAGACGGCGGAGCAGGAGCAGCTGGACGAGGTGGCCGAGGTGCAGGCTGGGCGCCGTCGGGTCGAAGCCGCAGTAATACGTGACGGGGGCTCCCGCGAGCAGGGCGCGCAGCGCCTCCTGGTCGGTGGACACGTGGACGAGGCCACGCCATACGATCTCGTCCCACACGTTCTCGAACGTGGGGTCGATCGCCTGCGGCGCGGTCGTCAGAGCGGGAGTTGACACGCGCTCCAGGCTAGCAGCGCGCGACCGTCCGGCTGCGTCGCCGGCGGGGGTGTCAGCTGTGCGCCGCCCACCAGACGAGGAACGCGGCGCCGAGCCCGATGACCCAGCTCACGAGGCTGCCGACGAGGAAGTACTCGGCACGCGCGCCGGTCTCCCCGTCGCGGGAGATCTCCGGGAAGCGCACGATGCCCTTGGCGGCGAGCATGGCCGCGAGCACCGGGTACGCCGCGGCGAGCGTGAGGATCATCACGAGCACACGCTCCAGCGGGCCGATGAGTCGTCCGCCCTTGAAACCGTGGCGGGGATCGGCCGGGATGACAGCGGACACCGCGGGGGTCTCGCCGGCGGGCGCCGCGGCGGAGACGGGGGCCAACGACGCGTCGGACGGAGGCACCGGAACCGAGACCTCGGCCGGGCGCCAGGTGTGCTCGCCGTCGAGAGCAGCGCGGACGACGAGGTTGGCGGATTCGAGCAGGAAGACCCCGGCCCCGAGCGCGAGCACGACGAGGTCGAACGGGACCTCGCCGAAGGGTGAGCGGAGAGTCCACATCTCGCCGATGAGGCCCGCGGTGTCCCGGGCTCCGCCCCAGACCACGGCGCCGATGCTGAGCGCGGCCAGCGCGACCGCGGGCCAGAACCCGGCGCGCGTGGACCCCGCGTCCGGCATGCTCCAGATCCACAGCGCTCCGGCGCCGAGCCCCAGGAGCGCGGGCAGCAGCGCGTCTCCGCCGATGCCGAGGAGGAGGATCACGGCCGCGGCGACGACGTACCCGACCCACCGTCGCGGCACGAACTGCCGGACGAGGTCGGTCGCGCCGACGGCGAGGAGGACGAAGCCCGCGAGGATCATGCGGACTCCCCCCGGAGCGCGGCCACTCCTTCGATGAGAGCGGCGGCTCCCGCGCTCCGCAGCGACTTGGACACGCTGGGCTGCGAGATGCCCTCCTGCGCGGCAAGCTCCTGCTGGGACCGGCCGACCAGACGCCCGTATGTGAGGTGACGCTCGCGCTCGCTCATCGCCCCCACGAGCTCGTCGCGCGCGAGGACGTAGGCATTGGACGCGGCGATCACGTTCTCCATGACCTCATCCTGACCCGGGGCGCCGACAATCCAGGTGCGCGTCCTCGGCACGGCGCGCTGCTCGCGGGCATGCACGATCTCGATCGCGGCGCGCGCGGCATACCAGCCGGGGCCGTCGGCCAGGTCGCGATGCACCGAGGCGACGGATCGAACCTCGCCGACGCCGATCCCGAAGCGGAAGGCGAGCCCCTCCGGAAGCCGGAGCTGGATCATGAGAAGGGACAGGAGCGCGTCGGGCAGTGCACGGTAGACGCCTTGCTGCTCGTCCCCTACCGTGGGCGTGAGCGGCTGGACCGCCAGCGGGCGGTCCCGCTCGACCTGAGCGATGGTCTCGTCCAGCGCGCGCTGTGCGGCGCTCCGGTCTCCGAGTTCTCGGGAGCCCACGATGTCGGCGATCACGGCGATGACCATGCCATAACCGTAACACGAATATTCAGAGTTTATGCCTTATAGGGCTATAGATGGGAAATATGCCTGATTCACGCATCATCGACTGGAGCGATGGCACCTGGACGCACTCCCCCGCGCTGACCCGGATCGACGGGCATCTCGACGCCACCGCGATCGAGGGCAGCGACGCCTGGCGTCACACCGCCTACGGATTCGTCCATGACTCAGAACACGCGCTGCTCGCCCCGCTCGCCGTCGGGGAGGCGATCGAGGTCGCCTTCACAGCCCCCTGGGAGGGCCAGTTCGATCAAGCGGGTCTCTTCGTGCGTGCTGACGACGAGCACTGGATCAAAGCGGGAGTCGAGTTCGCGGACGGCCACCTCGGTCTCGGCGCTGTCGTGACCGCCGGGCGGTCGGACTGGTCGGTCGGCTACGTCGACGACTGGCGCGAGAGCGAGATCACAGTCCGGGTCAGTCGTTGGGAGGACGCGATGATCGTTCGCGCCCGCGCGGACGACGGACCGTGGCGATTGGTGAGGGTGGCCCCCTTCGCCGGCGACGCGGCCGTCTCCGCCGGACCGTTCCTCGCCGCCCCGACCCGGTCGGGTCTGACCGTCCGGTTCACCCGGTGGGAGCGGTCCGCCGCCGACGGCGACCTGCACTGAGGCGCGGCCGCCGCCGGACCGGCTACAGGCCGAGCGCGTGCGCGGCGGCCTGCGCGCGCGCGACGAGCTCCGCGCGCTGCTCGGCCACCCGCTCCGGAGCGGTGCCGCCGACGCCCGTGCGCGACGCGACGGAGCCCTCGATCGTGAGCACCTCCCGGACCTCGGGGACGAGGTGCGGAGACACCGACAGCAGCAGCTCGTCGGAGGCGTCCTCCAGCCCGATCCCCTGCTCCTCGCAGGCACGGACGAGCGCGCCGGAGATCTCATGGGCATCGCGGAACGGCACGCGCCGCTTCACCAGCCACTCGGCGACATCCGTCGCCAGGGAGAACCCCTGGGGAGCGAGCTCGGCCATCCGCTCCGTGTGGAAACGCAGCGTCGCGATCATCCCGGCGAACGCCGGCAGCACGACCTCGAGCGTCTGCACCGAGTCGAACACCGGCTCCTTGTCCTCCTGCAGATCGCGGTTGTACGCGAGGGGCAGGCCCTTGAGCGTTGCCAGGAGACCGGACAAGTTGCCGATGAGACGCCCGGACTTGCCGCGCGCGAGCTCGGCGATGTCCGGGTTCTTCTTCTGCGGCATGATGCTGGATCCTGTGGAGTAGCCGTCGTCGAGGGTGACGAAGCCGAACTCCCGCGTGTTCCAGAGGATGATCTCCTCGGACAGGCGGGAGAGGTCGACCCCCGTCATCGCCGCGATGAACGCGAACTCCGCCACGACGTCCCGCGCGGCGGTGCCGTCGAGGGAGTTCTCCGCGGGGCGGTCGAGACCCAGTTCGGTCGCGACGAGCGCGGGATCCAGGCCCAGGGTCGACCCCGCGAGCGCTCCCCCGCCGTACGGCGAGACACCGGCGCGACGACGCCAGTCGACGAGGCGTTCGAGCTCGCGCACCAGCGGCCAGGCGTGGGCCTGGAGGTGATGGGCGAGCAGCACCGGCTGTGCGTGCTGCAGGTGCGTGCGGCCGGGCAGAATCGCGTCGGGATGCGCCTCCGCCTGCGCCACGAGCGCATCGATCACGCGCAGCAGGTCGCGCGCGATCACCCGGGCGTGGTCGATCAGGTACATCCGCACGAGCGTGGCGATCTGGTCGTTCCGGCTGCGGCCGGCGCGGAGGCGTCCGCCCAGCTCCGGACCCAGCTCGGCGATCAGCGCCTGCTCGAGCGCGCCGTGCACGTCCTCGTCGGTGGGCAGCGGCTGCAGGGAGCCGTCGGCGACCTTGCGCGCGACCGCGTCGAGGCCCTCGTGCATCCGGGCGGCCTCATCCGGCTCCAGGTACCCCGCGGCGGCCAGCGCCGTGGCATGGGCGTGGGAACCCGCGATGTCGTACGGCGCCAGGATCCAGTCGAAGTGTGTCGACCGGCTCAGCTCGACGAGCTCCGGCGACGGACCGGTGGCGAACCGCGCGCCCCAGAGCGCGCCCTCGTTGGTGCCTTCGTGCGAGCCGGCCATCACGCGTCCTTCTTCCCGAGGAGCCAGACCAGCAGGGCCTTCTGGGCGTGCAGGCGGTTCTCCGCCTCGTCCCAGACCACGCTCTGCTGACCGTCGATGACCGCGGAGTCCACCTCGTAGCCGCGGTCGGCGGGGAGACAGTGGATGAAGATCGCGTCGTCGTGCGCGAGCTCCATCGTCTCCGGTGTGACCTTGTAGCCGCCGAGGTCGCGGATCCGCGCGAGCTTCTCCTCCTCCTTGCCCATCGACACCCAGGTGTCGGTGACGACGACGTCGGCACCGGCGGCCGCCTCGACCGGGTCGGTGAAGAGCGTGATCGATCCGCCGGTCTCCCCGGCGCGGCGGTCGGCCGCTTCGATCACGTCGGCGCGCGGCGCGTAGTCCTCCGGCGAGGCGATGCGCACGTGCATGCCGGCCGTGACGCCCGCGAGCGCGTAGGAGTGCGCCATGTTGCTCTGGCCGTCGCCGAAGAACGTCAGCGTGAGGCCCTTGAGGTCGCCCTTGTGCTCACGGATCGTCAGCAGGTCGGCGAGGAGCTGGCAGGGGTGGAAGTCGTCGGACAGCGCATTGATCACGGGGACCCGGGTGCCGGCGGCCATCTCCTCCAGGCCCGACTGCGCGTAGGTCCGCCACACGATCGCGGCGACCTGGCGCTCGAGCACGCGGGCCGTGTCGGACGGCGTCTCCTTCCCGCCGAGCTGGCTGCTCGCCGTGGAGATGATGAGCGGCGTGCCGCCGAGGTCGGCGATACCGACGGCGAACGAGACGCGCGTCCGGGTGGACGACTTGTCGAAGATCACGGCGACGGTCTGCGGGCCGGCGAGGCTCTTGTCGGCCCAGCGATCCTTCTTGAGCTCGAGCGCGAGATCGAGGATCTCCGCCTGCTCGGCGGGCGTCAGATCGTCGTCGCGCAGCAGGTGGCGGGTCATGCGGGGACCTTTCCGGTGGCGGAGGTGTGGACGTCGGAGAGAGCGGCGGCGAACAGCTCGCGGAACTCCGCCAGCTCCGTGTCGCCGATGGTGAGAGCCGGCGCGACGCGCACGGTCTCGGGGTTGGCGGCGTTGACGATGAGACCGCGGTCCTGTGCGGCGGCGACCACCGCGCCCGCCACGGGCTGCGTGAGCGCGACGCCCACGAGGAGTCCACGGCCGCGGACGCCGCCGACCAGCGGGGAGTCGATGCCGAGGATGATGTCCCGCAGCTCGGCGCCACGGCGCGCAGCGTTGTCGACGAGGTCGGCGCGCTCGATCTCGGCCAGCACCGCGTCCGCCACGGCCGTCGCGAGCGGGTTGCCGCCGAACGTGGAGCCGTGCGAACCGGGTGTGAACAGGGCGCTCGCGGGCCCGTAGGTGACGAGGGCGCCGATCGGGAATCCGCCGCCGATGCCCTTCGCGAGCGTGATGGCGTCGGGCGTGATGCCCTCGTGGCTGAATCCGAACCAGGCGCCGGTCCGGCCCGCGCCCGTCTGGATCTCGTCGACGATGAGCAGGGCGCCGTGCGCGAGGGTCAGCGAGCGTGCCGCGGCGAGGTAGCCCTCGGGCAGCTCGACGACGCCGGCTTCACCCTGGATCGGCTCCACGATGACGGCGGCGACCCGGTCGTCCATCGCGGCCTCCAGCGCTTCGATCGTGGCCGGGATGTGCTCCACGCCTCCGGGCATCGGAGCGAACGGCGCGCGCATCGACTCCTTGGCCGTGAGCGCGAGCGAGCCCATCGTCCGGCCGTGGAAGCCGTTCTCCAGTGCGAGGATGCGCGGACGCTCCGCGCCGCCGTGCAGCCGGGCGAGCTTGAACGCGGCCTCGTTGGCCTCGGCTCCGGAGTTCGAGAAGAACACGCGACCGTCGATCCCCGCGCCGGCGAGGCGCTTGAGCCGGGCGGCGAGCGCGAGCTGCGGCGGAGTCGCGAAGTAGTTCGAGACGTGCGCGAGGGTGGCGGCCTGCCGGGACACCGCCTCGACGAACACCGGGTGCGCGTGCCCGAGGGAGGTCACCGCGATGCCGGCGAGGAAGTCGAGGTAGCGTCGGTCTTCGGCGTCCCACAGGTACGAGCCCTCACCGCGGGTCAGCAGCGCGAGGCGCTCCCCCGCGTTGAGCACGAGATCACGTGCCGCGTCGTCCTGCCAGACGGTCATGCCGTCGCCCCTTTCTCTCCCAGGACCACTTCGGTCCCGATTCCCTTGCTGGTGAACAGTTCGACGAGCACCGAGTGCGGCACCCGTCCGTCGATGATCGCCGCCGCGTCGACGCCGCCCTCGACCGCATCGAGGCATGCGCGCATCTTCGGGATCATCCCCGACTCGAGGCGCGGAAGCATCTCGACGAGCGCGTCCGACGTCAGGTGCGACACGAGCGAGTCCCGGTTGGGCCAGTCGGCGTACAGCCCCGGCACGTCGGTGAGGATGACGAGCTTGCGCGCGCCGAGGGCCACGGCGAGCGCGGCGGCCGCGGCATCCGCGTTGACGTTGAGCGACTGCCCCGGGTGGTCGAGGTCGGGCGCGATGCTTGACACGACCGGGATCCGCCCTGCGGCGAGATGGTCGAGCACCGGCGTCGGGTCGACCTGGACCACGTCGCCCACGCGGCCGAGGTCCACCTCCTCGCCGTCGATCATCACACCGCGACGGCGGCCGCCGAAGAGCCCGGCGTCCTCGCCGCTGAGCCCGGTGGCGATGGGGCCGTGCGAGTTGATCTTCGAGACGAGCTGCGGGTTCACCTGGCCGGTGAGGACCATCCGCACGACGCCGATGGCCTCGGTGTTGGTGACGCGGTACCCGCCCTTGAACTCGCTGGGGATCTCCAGCCGCTGCAGCATGTCGGAGATCTGCGGCCCGCCGCCGTGCACGACCACGGGCTGCACACCGACGTAGCGGAGGTACGCGATGTCCTGGGCGAAGGCCTCCTGCAGCTCGTCCGAGACCATGGCGTTCCCGCCGTACTTGACGACGACGATCTGGTCGCGGAACTTCTTCAGCCACGGCAGCGACTCGATGAGGGTGGTCGCCTTCTGCGCCGCGATGTCCGGCGTGGTGTCCTGGATGTCGGTCATGAGGCGTAGGCGCTGTTCTCGTGCACGTAGTCGTGGGTGAGGTCGTTCGTCAGCACCGTGGCGGTGGCCTCTCCGACCTTGAGGTCGATCATCAGGTGCGTGGCCCGCGGGGTCAGGTCGACCTCCTCGCGGGGGCGGTCCGGCCCGCCGGCGGTGCAGACGCGGACGCCGTTCATCCACACGTCGACGTCGTAGGGGTCGAACTGCGCGGCCGTCGTGCCGATCGCCGCGAGGACGCGGCCCCAGTTCGGGTCGTTGCCGAAGATGGCGGCCTTGAACAGGTTGTTGCGGGCGACCGAGCGGCCGACCTCGACGGCGTCCTGCTCGGAGACGGCGTGCTGCACCTCGATCGTGATGTCGTGGCTCGCGCCCTCCGCGTCGCCCTGCAGCTTGACCGCGAGCTCCTGGCAGAGCGCGGTGAGCGCCTCGGCGAAGTCGTCGAGGTCGGGGACGACCTCGGAGGCGCCGTTGGCGAGCAGCGTCACCTGGTCGTTGGTCGACATGCAGCCGTCGGAGTCGAGGCGGTCGAACGTGCGTCCCGTCGCCCGACGCAGCGCCTCGTCGGCCTGGAGCGGTTCGAGCACGGCGTCGGTGGTGAGCACCACGAGCATCGTCGCCAGACCAGGGGCGAGCATGCCCGCGCCCTTCGCCATGCCGCCGATCGTCCAGCCGTCGCGGGTCACCACAGCGGTCTTCGCGACGGTGTCCGTGGTCATGATGGCGTGCGCGGCGGTCTCCCCGCCGTCCGCGCTCAGCTCGGCGATCGCCTGCGCGGTGCCCGCGAGGACCTTCTCGCGGAAGACCGCATCCCCCGTCCCGATGAGTCCCGTGGAGCAGACGAGCACGTCACCCGCACTGATGCCGAGCAGCTCGGCCGCCTTCTCCGCGGTCTGATGCGTGGTCTGGAACCCGAAGCTGCCGGTGAAGCAGTTCGCACCGCCGGAGTTGAGGACGACGGCCTCGACCACGCGGTCCGCGACGGCCTGCTGCGACCAGATGATGGGGTTGGCCTTGGCGCGGTTGCTCGTGAAGACGGCGGCGCCGACCTTGCGGGGGCCGCGGTTGACCACGACGGCGACATCGGGCTTGCCGGTCGACTTGAGTCCGGCGGCGACCCCGGCCGCCTCGAATCCTGCGGGGGCGGTGACGCTCACGGGGCGACTCCGTTCACTGAGAGGGCGCGGGTCTCGGGAAGCCCCAGCGCGATGTTCATGGACTGGACGGCAGCTCCGGCGGTGCCCTTGACGAGGTTGTCGACGGCGGTGACCACGGTCACGCGGTTCGCGGCGCGGTCGATCGCGAGGCCGAGGAGGGCCGTGTTCGCCCCGAGCACGTCGGCGGTGCGCGGGAAGGTCCCCTCCGGCAGCAGCTGGACGAAGGTCTCGTCGCCGTAGGCGCTCTCCCACGCCTGACGGATCTCGGCGTCGCTCACACCCTCGGCGATCGGCGCCGTGGACGTGGCGAGGATGCCGCGCGACATCGGCACGAGCACCGGAGTGAACGAGATCCGGATGTCCTGGGTCCCTGCTCCCTGGGTCCCTGAGCCCGTCGAAGGGCCTGAGCCCGTCGAAGGGCGGGCGGCGGCGAGCGCCTGACGGATCTCCGGGATGTGGCGGTGCGTGCCGCCGACGGCATAGGGGTTCGCGGAGCCGAGGATCTCGCTGGCGAGGAGGTTCGTCTTCAGGCTCTTGCCCGCCCCGGACGGGCCGACGGCCAGGACGGAGACGATGTCGCCCGGGTCGATCACGCCGGCCGCGACACCGGGGGCGAGGCTCAGGCTCACGGTGGAGGCGTTGCAGCCGGGTGCGGCGACCCGGGTCGCGTTGCGGAGCACCTCCCGTTGCTTGCCCCCTCCGACGAGGAGCTCGGGCACGCCGTAGGTCCACGGCTCGTGGAACGCCCCGCCGTAGAAGGCGTCCCACTCCGTCGAGGAGGTGAGTCGGTGGTCGGCCCCGGCGTCGATCACAAGCGCGGTGTCGCCGAGGGCGTCCGTGTACTGCCCGGACTGGCCGTGCGGAAGGGCCAGGAACACGATGTCGTGTCCGGCGAGGACTTCCGGCGTGGTGTCCTGCAGCGTGAGGTGGGCGAGCGAGCGGAGGTGCGGCTGATGGGCGACGAGAGGCTGTCCGGCGTTCGAGTGCGCCGTGACGGTGCGGATCTCGACGTCGGGGTGAGCGGCCAGGAGGCGCAGGATCTCGCCGCCTGCGTAGCCGGAGGCGCCGGAGACGGCGACGGAATACGTCATGCTTCTACCTTAACGGTCGGGTCCTCGACGATCTCGGGACCGGGGGCGGGGCCGGAGGCGGCGACACCGGCACTCGACCGCCGCGCGGACGCAGGCAGAAGGGCGGGGTCGCCTAGAATCGGCGGCCGCGACGTCGGCGCACGGCGATGACGCTCGGGACGAGCGTCGAAGGAGCGGTGGCGACCGAAGGCATGCGGCGACGATAGCGCGGGCGCGTTCGGCACCGCAAATCCGGGGCGTCACACGACGTCGGGAGCAGACGGCGCGGCGAAGAAGGCGCGTTCGTGCGCGCTCGACGTGAGGAAGGCGCGCCGCATCCGCTCCCGGCCGGTGTCGTCGGCCCTCGCAGCCGCGGCGGCGACATGCGCGACGGCCTGCCGGGTGGCCGCCGCGAAAGCCGGATCCGCATAGGTCGCCAGCCACGATGCGTAGGGATGCCGGGGGTCACGGGGCGCCGCGCCGAACGCTCCGGCATGGAGCCGCTCGCCCAGGTCGGTGTAGAGCCAGAAGCACGGCAGCACGGCCGCGATCACCGTGGCGTAGTCCCCACCGAAGGCGACGGCGCGCAGGTGGTCGAGGTAGGCGACCGTGGCCGGGGCGGGTTCGGTGGCGAAGGTCGCGGCGCTCACCCCGGTCTCCGGGGTCAGCCATGCCGCGTGCAGCTCCAGCTCGCCGCGGATCGCGCCGTGCGCGGCCTCCGCCCAGAACGCCTGCTCGTCGGGGGTCGGAGCGAGACGCGACGCCTCCGCGAGCACCCGCGCGTACTCGCGGAGGTAGAGGGCATCCTGCGCGAGGTAGAAGACGAAGGCGTCGCGGTCGAGAGTCCCCTCGGCGAGCGCGCGCACGAAGGGCAGCGCGTCGATGTCGCGGCGGATCGCGGCGGTCTCGTCCCACCAGGCCGCGGCGACCTCCTCCGGTGTCGGCCGGGTCTCGGCCCTGCCGCGGGCCCAGAGTCCCGCCAGATGATGGATCGGGCCGTGTCCTCGCCCGACGTCCAGGTCGTCCGCCGCGCGGAGGGACTCCCGCAACCAGGCGCGCGCGGCGCGGACCGCCGTCGCCGGATCGTCGCCCCTCGCCAGTCGTGTGGCCAGAGCCGCGGACAGCGAGCAGCCGGTGCCGTGGGTGTTCTCCGTCCGGATGCGCGGCCCGGGGAACTCCGCGTGCGTACCGGCTGCCGTGTCGATCAGGGCGTCCGGCGCCTCGTCCCCGGGCAGATGCCCGCCCTTCACCAGCACCGCGGTCCCCGTATCGGCCGACAGCTCTCGCGCCGCGGCGAGCGCGTCCGCCCAGTCCGCCACCTCGCGACCGACGAGCACC
Organism: Microbacterium paraoxydans; assembly: GCF_900105335.1. NCBI lineage: Bacteria > Bacillati > Actinomycetota > Actinomycetes > Micrococcales > Microbacteriaceae > Microbacterium > Microbacterium paraoxydans. The sequence continues at coordinate 891,982 of NZ_LT629770.1, forward strand.
GCCAGCTCCGCGAGGTTCGGGGTGACCACGGTCGCCAGGGACAGCAGATCCCGGAGCTCCAGCTCCGCGTCGGGCTGGAGCAGCCGGTCCCCCGAGGTGGCGATCATGACCGGGTCGAGCACGACGATCGGGGGCTGCGTCGCCCGGAGCCACGCGGCGACCGTCCGGATCACCTCGACGTCCGCGAGCATGCCGATCTTCACGGCGTCGATGCGGATGTCGTCGCCGACGGCGTCGAGCTGCGCCCGCAGGAAGTCCGCGGGCGGAACGTGCACGGCGCGGACGCCCTGCGTGTTCTGGGCGGTCAGGGCCGTGAGGGCGGCCATGCCGTAGCCCCCGTGCGCGACGATCGCCTTGAGGTCGGCCTGGATGCCCGCGCCGCCGGACGGATCGCTGCCGGCGATGCTGAGCACGTGCGGCACCGCCCGCCCGAGCCACCGCCGACGGAAGGCCGCGGCGGCGGCCCGGGGATCCTCTGCCGCGCACAGCGCCGAGACCACCGCGATCCCGGCCGCACCGGCCGCGCGCAGCGCCGCCGTGTCGTCGAGGTCCACCCCGCCGATGGCGACGCACGGCAGCGCACTGCGCGCGGCGAACGCGGCGAAGCCGTCGATGCCGAGCGGGTCCGGATGGTCGGGCTTCGTGCGCGTGGGCCGGATCACGCCGACGCCGAGGTAGTCGACCGTCCCCAGCGGAAGCGCGTTCACGGCATCGAGATGGGCAGCGGTGTTCGCCGTGAGCCCGATCAGCGCCTCCGGGCCGAGAAGTTCGCGCGCGCGGAGCACCGAGGCATCCGCCTGGCCGAGGTGCACCCCGTCCACCCTGGCACCGCGGCGACGGGCCTCGACGGCGGCGTCGAGGCGATCGTTCACGACGAGCAGCGCGCGACCGTCGATGGCCACGGACAGGGCGCGGAGCTGGTCGACCGTCTCCTCGTCCGTCGCCTCCTTGTCGCGGAGCTGCACGATGCGGACCCCACCCGCCACGGCCTCGCGGACGGTCTCGACCACCCCACGAGCACCGCACAGCGACCGATCGGTGACGAGGTAGAGGGACAGGTCGACGGTCATCGGGCCTCCTCCTCGACGCGGGCGCGGGCCTGGAGATCCGCCGGGGTCACGGCGGACAGAGCGTCGAGCAGTCCGACGGCGAAGCTGCCCGGTCCGCGGGAGCTCTCCGCCGCCTGCTCGGCCGCGACCGTGTAGACGAGGGCCGCCGCGGCCACCGCCGTCAGCGCGTCGGTCCCGGTGCCGCGGGCCGCCCCGAGGAAGGCCGCCATCACGGCGCCCAACGCGCAGCCGCCGCCGGTCACCCGCGTGAGCAGCTCGTGCCCATTCGCGATGCGGATCACCCGCTCCCCGTCGGTGAGGAGATCGACCGGGCCGGAGACGGCGACCACGGAACCGTGCCGGACGGCGAGCTCCCGCGCCGCCGCTGCCGCCGCCTCGGTCCCGTCCGTCGCGTCGACACCGCGGCCGCCGCTGCTGTGTCCGGCCAGCGCGAGGATCTCCGACGCGTTGCCGCGGATGGCGGTCGGGCGCAGCGCGACCAGCTCGTGGGCCAGCGCCGTCCGCACCGGGAGGGTGCCGATCGCGACGGGATCGAGCACCCACGGCGTGCCGGCGGCGCGCGCTCCGGCCACGGCCTCCCTGCTCGCCTCCCGTTGCTCCGGGGTCGGCGTCCCGAGATTGACGAGGAGCCCCGAGGCGGCAGCGGCGAACGGCTCGGTCTCGCCGACGATGTCGACCATGGCCGGCGCCGCCCCGAGCGCCAGCAGCACGTTGGCGGTGAAGCCCGTCACGACGGCGTTCGTGACGCAGTGCGTCAACGGCGGCGCAGCCCGGACCTCCTCCCGCAGCCTTCCCGCCGTGGCGGCGAGGTCGAGGACGGATTGCGGACGCACAGGATCGCTCATTGCGACATCCCTTCGCTAGTACGAACTAGATCAGGTTCGACGGGTGTGATCTCAGCCGCGGATGCGGCACCCCGTGTCACTGCCTCGCAGTCTAGCGAGCGAAGGCGTCGAGCAGCGCCCGCTCCTCCGTCCGCGTGAGTCCGGCGCGGCGCTCCCTGTCCACGCCCCGATCGCGCTCGTCCGCCACGACGCTTTCCGCCGTCTCGTCGAGGGGGCGGAGGGTGCCTCCGCTGCGGCGATACCGCGCGTTCGAGCGGGTCATGAATCCGCTCATCTCGGGTGGCAGCCACAGCGGCAGCGAGCGCGGCCCCGCCCAGTACGCGACACCCTCCGCGACGAGACGCTCCTCCGTGCCGACGACGAGCGGCCCGGTGTGTCCGGTGGCCGCGCGCACGGTCCGCAGCACGTCGTCCAGCTCGCGCACGTCGCCGATCGCGTTCACGGTACCGGTGACGGTGGCGGACACGACGAAGGCGGCGACATCCTCGACGTCGATGACCTGCGCCGTGCGCCCGTCGAGGGGCGGGAGCAGCACCGGCTCGTCCAGCGCCCGGAGGAACGCCGCCGCCCAGTAGCCGAAGCGATCGCTGGGGTCGCCGGTGCCGACGATGAGGCCGGGACGGACGAGGAGCGCGCGGTCGCCGAGGCTCGCCTGCACGGCATCCTCCGCCGCCACCTTCTGCCGCGCGTAGTCGTCATCTTCACCGGCCTGCGCGGCCGGATGCCGCGGGGCCGACTCGTCCGCCCCGACCGTCTCGTCATCGCGGTAGACCGACATCGACGAGATGTACGTCCACCGGGCGGCACGGTCGCCGAGCGCACGGACCGCCCCGGAGACATGAGCGGCGCGGGAGGAGACGTCGACGACGTGATCCCAATCGGTGCGCGAGACGACGTCGTAGGCGGCCTCCTCATCCCGGTCCGCCAGCACGAGGGTCGCTCCCGGCGGCGCCGGGCGTCCGCCGCGGGCGAGGCAGGTCACGGACGCTCCCGCTCCCAACGCGTGCGCGGCGATGCGCCCCGACAGCCATCCGGTTCCCCCGAGGATCAGCACATCCGTCATGTGCCCATGTCATCAGGATCGACGACTCGGGGGAAGGGCCTCCGCTCAGAGCGGAGCAGGACAGGCCGCCACGCGAGCGCAGGCCCTCACGCGAGCGCAGCCGACCACGCGAACCCAGGCCATCACGCGAGTACAGGCCACCGGCACTGCTGTCGCCTGATGCCGCGCGAGCGCCTGATGCCGCGCGGCCTCCAGGAAGCCGCGCGGCATCGCGATCAGTCGCGGAGGGCGGCGCCGAAGCGGTCCGCGGCGACGGCGACGCCCGCCATCTTCGCCTCGGAGGCCTCCGCGGCCGTGAGCGTGCGGTCGTCGGCGCGGAAGCGTAGCGCGAACGTCAGCGACTTCGATCCCTCGGGCACACCCTCGCCGCGGTAGTCGTCCACCAGCCGGACGGACTCCAGCAGGGCACCCGCGCCCTCGGCGAGAGCAGCGCGGACCTCGCCTGCCGGCACCTCGGCCGGGAGCGTGAGCGAGACGTCCTGCGTCGCGGCCGGGAACGTGGAGAGCGATGCCGCCACGATGCGTCCTCCGGCGAGCGTGAGCAGCCGGTCGAGGTCCAGCTCCAGCACGGTGGCGCGACCCGGCAGGTCGGCCTCCTCGGCGACGGCGGGATGCAGCTCGCCGACGTAGCCGATCTCCTCGCCGCCGGCGACCAGCGCACCGGTGCGTCCGGGGTGGAGCGCGGCGCGCTGCGTCTGCACGACGTCGATCTCGATGCCCGCGGCGGCCCCGATCACGCGGACCGCGTCGAGCGCCTCGACGAGTCCGGCGGCCTCGGCCGCACGCCCCGGCTGACGCGGCGACACGTTGCCGGTCAGCAGCACCGCGACGTGGCGCTCCTGCGGGGGGATGGAGGCGTCGAGCGCTGCGAGCACCTCATCAGACGGCCGGACACCCAGCGGCGGGACCTCGGCGGTGCCGTACTCCACGCCGGGCTCCGGGACGAACACGGCGCCCGTCTCGAACAGCGCCAGATCGGTGAGCCCGCGCGAGATGTTGCGGTGCGCGGTCTGCAGCAGACCGGGGATGAGCGAGCGCCGCAGGAACGGCACCTGCCCGTCGAGCGGGTTCGCGAGGCGGATGCCGGGCAGGTGCTCACCGGACGCGGAGCCGTGCAGATCGTTCTGCGCCTCGGTCGTGAACGGGAACGCCGGGGTCTCGACGAATCCTGCGGCGGCGAGAGCGTTCACCACGCGGCGACGCCCCCGCTGGTGGGCCGTGAGGCCGCGACCGGACGGCGGCGTCGGCAGCACCGCGGGGATGCGGTCGAGCCCGTGGATGCGGGCGACCTCCTCGGCGAGCGTCCACTTGTCGGTGAGGTCGGGGCGCCAGGTCGGCGGGATGACCGTCCACCCGGAGTCACCCTGGGTCCCTTCGCCGTCCGCCTGGGTCCCTGAGCCTGTCGAAGGGCTGACCTCCGCCCCGATCGTCGTGAGCGCCCCGGTGATCTCGTCGTCGGTGTAGTCGACGCCGATCAGTCCCTGCACGAAACCGCGCGGGAGCTCGATCTCGGCGACGAAGACCTCGGCGAAGAGCGCGCCACCCTCCTCCGTGAGCGTGCCACCGGCGAGCTCGACCATGAGGTCGGCCGCGCGTCGGGCTGCGACGAAGGGGATCAGCGGGTCGACGCCGCGCTCGAAGCGCTTGGACGCCTCGCTCGGGAGCTTGTGCCGGCGGGCCGTGCGGGCGATGGTCGTCGCGTCGAAGGTCGCCGCCTCGATGAGCACGTTCCGCGTGGTGTCGCTCATCTCGGTGGTGCCGCCGCCCATGACACCGGCGAGGCCGATCGGACCGGACTCGTCGGTGATGAGGAGGTCTTCGACGTGCAGCTTCCGCTCCACGCCGTCGAGCGTCGTCATCTTCTCCCCCGGCGTCGCGCGCCGGACGGTGATGCCGCCCGTGAGCTTGTCGAGGTCGTAGCCGTGCAGCGGCTGGCCGAGCTCGAGCATGACGTAGTTCGTGATGTCGATGAGCACACCCAGCGACCGCATGCCGGCGAGGCTCAGGCGCGCGATCATCCACGGCGGGGTGGGCCGCGACGGATCGACGTCGCGCACGACGCGGGTGACGAACTCGCTCGCGCCGACCTTGCCGCGCACCGGCGCCTGATCGTCCACCACGGCCGTGTGTCCGGAACCGGGCTGCAGCTCGGCGAAGTCGCGCTCGGCGGGGTCGCGGAAGGCCGCCCCCGTAGCGTGGGAGTACTCACGGGCGACGCCGCGCACCGAGAACGCGTAGCCGCGGTCCGGTGTGACGTTGATCTCCACCGCGACGTCGTCGAGGCCGAGGAGCGCGATCGCGTCGGTGCCCACCGGCGCATCAATGCCGAGGTCGCTCAGCACGACGATGCCGTTGTGCTCGTCGCCGAGACCCAGCTCGCGCGCGGAGGCGATCATGCCGTCCGACACGTGACCGTAGGTCTTGCGGGCGGCGATGGGGAACGGCCCGGGAAGGACGGCGCCGGGCAGGGTCACGACGACCTTGTCTCCGACGCCGAAGTTGTGCGCGCCGCAGACGATCCCACGGACGCCGCCGTGCTCGGGACCGACGTCGACCTGGCACCAGTTGATGGTCTTGCCGTTGGACTGGGGTTCCGGCTCGAGCGAGACGACCTCGCCGACCACCACGGGACCCGTGATGTCGAAGCGGTGCACGTCCTCCTCTTCGAAGCCGACGGTCACCAGCGCCGCGAGGACGTCCTCGGGCGTGGCATCCGCTGCCAGATCGACGTACTCACGCAGCCACGAAAGCGGGACGCGCATCACACCACCATCCCGTACTGCTCGCTGAAACGGACATCGCCCTCGGCCATGTCGCGCATGTCCTGCACATCGCTGCGGAACATCAGGCCCCGCTCGATGCCCATGCCGAACGCGAAGCCGCTGTACACCTCCGGGTCGATCCCGGCCGCGCGCAGCACGTTCGGGTTGACCATGCCGCAGCCGCCCCACTCGATCCAGCGCGCGCCGCCCTTGAAGGTCGGGTGCCACAGGTCGAGCTCGGCGGAGGGCTCGGTGAAGGGGAAGTAGTTCGTGCGGAAGCGGGTCTTGGCCTCCGGGCCGAAGAGCTGCTTCGCGAAGTGGTCGAGCGTGCCCTTGAGGTGCGCCATCGTGATGCCCTTGTCGACGACCAGTCCCTCGAACTGCGTGAAGACCGGGAGGTGCGTCGCGTCGAACTCGTCGGTGCGGTACACGCGGCCCGGGCACAGCACGTAGATGGGGACCTCGCGGTTCAGCATCGACCGCACCTGCACCGGGCTCGTGTGCGTGCGCATGACGAGGTGGCGCGAGGTCGGGTCGACGTAGAAGGTGTCCTGCTCCTGACGGGCGGGGTGATCGACGTCGAAGTTCAGGGCGTCGAAGTTGAACCACTCGTGCTCGAGCTCCGGCCCCTCCGCGATCTCCCACCCCATGCCGACGAAGATGTCCTCGACGTGGTCCTGCAGGAGGGCCAGCGGGTGGCGGGCGCCCACGCGCGTCCGCGACGGGACGGCGGTGATGTCGACGCGCTCGGCCTCCAGTCGCGCGGCGACCTCGGCGGCGGCCAGCTCGGCCTCCTTCGCCGCGAGCGCCTGGTTCACACGACCGCGGCCCTGACCGACGAGCTTGCCGAACGCGGCCTTGTTCTCGGGGGCGACCTGGCGCATCGAGGCGTTCAGGACCGCGAGCGGCGATCCCTCCGCGACGTGCGCCGCACGGGCGGCTTTCAGCGCGGCGGTGTCGGCGGCCGCCTCGATCGCCGCGAGGGCGTCGGCGACAGCGGCTTCGACCGCTTCGGGGGTGATTTCCGGAGACTCTGACACGGGAGTCGAGTCTACCGGCGCGGGACGGGCGTCCCGCGCCGATACTCACTCGCGCTTGGAGCGTCGCGACCGGCTGTCACCCTTCTGCAGCGTGAGCAGCTGCGTGTCGGTGCCGCCCTCGTGAAGTCGCGGATCGAGCTCAGGATCGACGGTGCCGCCAGCGAGAACCTTCGCCGATCGACGCGTGCGCACCTCCACCCAACGTGCGATGCCGGAGAGGATGAGGCACATGATGATGTAGATGCCGCCGATGACGAAGGCGGACTGCAGGATCGGGCGCCCCTGCTGTGAGGTCAGCTGCTTCGCGAAGTAGAGCAACTCGGGGTACGTGATGATGAAGCCGAGGGCGGTGTCCTTCATCGTGACCACGAGCTGGGCGACGATCACAGGGAGCATCGCGCGAATGGCCTGCGGTAGCAGGATGAGGCGCATCACGCCGCTCTTGCGCAGTCCGATCGCGTAGCCCGCTTCCTTCTGCCCGCGCGGCAGCGACTCCACTCCGGCACGGAGCACCTCGGCGAGCACGGAGCCGTTGTACGCCATGAGGGCGAGGACGACCGCCCAGTATGGGTCCATCTTCACGCCCACCACGGGGAGCCCGTAGTAGAGCAGCATCATGAAGACGAGGACCGGCACGGCGCGGAACAGCTCCGTGACGATCGTGACGGGGACGCGGACCCACGCGTGGTCAGACAACCGCCCGATCGCGAGGACGAAGCCGAGGATGAGGCTGAGGACCGCGGCCAGCGCGAAGGCCGCCAGGGTGTTCACGAGGGCACGGGCGATGCCTGCCCAGACGTTGGTGAAGGTGAAGACGTACCACTTCTGCGGGGAGAACTGCCCCGTTTCGATCATTCGATAGATCACGAAGCCGAAGGCTGCCAGCACCACGAGGATGGTCACGACAGCGATGATCCGGTTGCGCGCGATGGCGCGGGGACCCGGGACGTCGTACAGTACGGAGCTCATCGGGCGATCCTCCATCGGTTCTCGAGATACCGCTGACCCCAGCTCATCAGCATGACAAGGGCGACGAAGACCACCGCGACCCAGAGCAGAACCTCCATCGGGTTGCCCGGGCGATCGGCCGAGTCGTTGACCGTCGAGCGCAGGGCCGCGAGCTCCGCGATCGAGAAGCCGGCGGCCACCGTGGTGTTCTTCAGCAAGGCGATGAAGACGCTCATCATTGGCGGGACGACCGAGCGGAAGGCCTGCGGCAGGATGACGAGCGTCATGACCTGTCCGAACGGGAGACCGATGGCCCGCGCAGCTTCAGCTTGCCCGACGGGGACGGTGTTGATGCCCGCGCGCAGGACCTCGGCGACATACGTGGCCGTGTAGATGCCGATCGCGAGGATGCCCAGCACGGTGTTCGACAGCTCGGGCAGACCGAGCTGGGGATACCCGAACACGAAGAAGAAGAAGACCAGTGTCAGTGGCGTGTTGCGCACGATGTTGACGTACACCGTGCCGACGCCGCGCGCGATCGGCACGGGCGAGACGCGCATCGCGCCGACGATGATTCCCAGGACCAGGGCGATGATGCCGCCGGCGAAGAAGACGAGCAGCGTGTTGCTGATCGCCTCGCCCCACAGGTCGAGGTTCCCGAAGATGACGTCCACGCCACCCTCCCCTTCTCGGTTCAAGCTGTGGGCGGCCCTTGGAGGAGGGCCGCCCCATAGGATCAGTACGCGTCGACCTCGGGCTGCTCGACCTCGATGCCGCTGGAGCCGAGGTTCTTGTCGAAGATCGCCTGCCAGATGTCGCCACCGTCGGTGAAGAGCTCGTTGATGTGCGCGCGGAAGACGTCATCGCCCTTGGCCAGCCCGACTCCGTAGCGCTCCTCCGTGAAGAGACCGCCGGTGACCTTCACGTCGTCCGGGTACTGCGCCGCATAGCCGATCAGGATGGCCTGGTCAGTGGTGACGGCGTCGACCTTGCCGTCGATCAGGTCCTGCACGCACGCCGAGTACAGGTCGTATTCCTGCGTTTTGATGTCGGGGAAGTTCGCCTTGATGTTCTGGATCGGGGTGGAGCCGGTCGCCGAGCAGACGGTCTTGCCGTTGAAGTCCTCGAGCGCATCCGCGTCCTCCGCGTCGGCGGCGACGAGGAGGCCCTGACCCGTGATGAAGTACGGCCCGGCGAAGTCGATCTGCTCCTTGCGCTTGTCGTTGATCGAGTAGGTGCCGACGTAGTAGTCGATGTCGCCGTTCACGATCGCCTGCTCGCGGTTCGCGGAGGCGATCGGCTTGAACTCGATCTTGTCCTCGTCATAGCCGAGGGACGCCGCGATCCAGCGCGCGATGTCGACGTCGAAGCCGGTGCGCTCGTTCGTGGTCACGTCGAGGTAGCCGAGGCCGGGCTGGTCCTCCTTGACACCGACGACGACCTTGCCGCGCTCCTCGATGGCGTCGAACGTCGGGCTGCCCTCGAGCTGCACGTCCGAGGCGACCTCGAACCAGGTGCTGTCTTCACCCGCATCGCCGTCACCCCCGCCTCCGGGGTTCGACGGCGTGCCGCTGTTGCAGGCCGTGAGCGCGAGCAGCGCCACCGTGGCGATCCCGAATCCGGCCAGTGTCCGTGTACGTCGCATGTGCGTCTCCTTCATGTGCTGTGCTGTGGGTGCGGGGTCTGGGGAAGTCAGTGCGTGAGGAGCTTCGAGAGGAAGTCCTTCGCGCGGTCGCTCTTCGGGTTCGTGAAGAACTCCTCGGGCGTGGCCTCCTCGACGATGCGGCCGTCCGCCATGAAGACGACCCGGTCGGCCGCCTTGCGCGCGAAGCCCATCTCGTGGGTGACGACGATCATCGTCATGCCCTCCTGGGCGAGCTCGACCATGACGTCGAGGACCTCGTTGATCATCTCCGGGTCGAGCGCGCTCGTGGGCTCGTCGAAGAGCATGACCTTCGGCTGCATGGCCAGGGCCCGCGCGATCGCGACGCGCTGCTGCTGGCCGCCGGAGAGCTGCGCGGGGAGCTTGTTCGCCTGCTGCGCGACGCCGACGCGCTTGAGGAGCATCATGGCCTCCGCCTCGGCGTCGGACTTCTTGAGTCCGCGGACCTTGATCGGGCCGAGCGTCACGTTCTCGAGGATCGTGAGGTGCGCGAAGAGGTTGAAGGACTGGAAGACCATGCCGACGTCGGCCCGCAGGTGCGCGAGAGCCTTGCCTTCCGCGGGCAGCTCCTTGCCGTCGATGCGGATCGAGCCGCTGGTGATGGTCTCCAGGCGGTTGATCGTGCGGCAGAGCGTCGACTTGCCCGAGCCGGAGGGGCCGATCACGACGACGACCTCCCCCGCGTTGACGGTGAGGTCGATGTCGCTGAGCGCCTGGAACTCGCCGTAGTGCTTCTGGACGTTCTCGACGACGACGAGCGGGGTTTCAGAGGTCATCATTTCTCCAAACTAGCCACGCGATGCGCGCGGTTCCAGGCACCACGGTGAGGTTTACACGTTCGTAATCACCTGATCGCGGCGCCAATGCATCCTCGCAGGGGCACCCCACGGCCCGCCCCCTCGGGCCGCGGGATCGCCCTGCTGCCACGCTCCCAGCGACAGCAGGCAGCAGGTGTCCGATCGTGTGCGATCGACCTCACCCTGGCAGAGCCCGCGCACGGCTGTCAGGGATCTTGAGGATTTCTTGAGGGGGCGCCGGTCACCGGCGCAGATCGCGGTAGTACTGCTCCGCGCCGGGGTGCAGGGGCACCGGCCCGGTGAAGATCGCCGACCGGCGGTCCAGCAGCGCCGCCGCCGGTACGTCGGCCGCCAGCGAGGTGCGCGCCGCGAACAGGCCCGCGACGAGATCGTGCACCACGCCGGGCGGGGTGCTGCCGGCGGTGACGAGGTAGTTCGGCACCGCCAACGTCGTCACCGAGGCATCGAGGCCGTAGGTGCCTGCAGGCACGTCGGCGGGCCGGTACGCGTGGGAGTAGCGCTCGTTGACCGCGTTCACCCAGTCCTGCTTGACCGGGAGCAGGCGCACGTCGATGGTGCCCGCGAGGTCCGCGATGCCAGGTGTCGGCAGCCCGCCCACCCAGAAGAAGCCGTCGATCTCGCCCCGCTCCATCGCGGCGATCGACCCGCCGAGGTCGAGCTGCGGGTCGTCGACCGCCTCGGCCGCGACGCCGGCCGCGTGGAGCACTCGCGTGGCGATCACGTTCACGCCCGAGTTCTCCGCGCCGAGGGAGATCGTCCGTCCGGCGAGGTCCGCGACGTCTTCGACGGCCGAGTCGTCCCGCACGACGATCTGCAGGTACTCGTCGTAGAGGCGGGCGACCGCCTGCACATCCAGCGGCTCGGCGAAGGCGCCCGTCCCCGCCACGGCATCGGCGGCCGCATCGCCCTGCGCGAAGCCGAGGAGGGCCTCCCCCGCGGTCACGCGCAACAGGTTGTCCACCGATCCCGCCGTCACCTCCGCCGTGAGGTCGACGTCGAGCTCACGCGACAGCTCTGTCGCGAGGTGGCTGCCGTAGTCGTGGTACACACCGGTGGGGCTGCCCGCGGCGAGCACGGCGACGGTCTGCGTCCAGTCCTCGGAACGCGGACTGCACGCGCTCAACGCGACCGCCGCCACGAGCGCGAGCATCCCGGCGACGACACGCCGCCCCCGCCCGCTCACGCTGCCGCCTCCGCGGGGAGGACGAGGGCTACGAGGAGCCCGCCGCCGTCGGCGCCGCGCACCCGCAGCTCGCCCCCGACCGTCGCGAGGAGGTCGGTCGCGATCGCCAGCCCCAGACCGGTTCCCGGCATGTCGCCGCTGTCCGCGCTCCGCCAGAAGCGGTCTGCCGCCGACGACGCATCCTCCGGTGACAGCCCGGGACCGTGGTCGCGCACGGTGAGCTGGCATTCGTCGCCCGCGCGCTGCGCACCGACCTCGATGGACGAGCCCTCCGGCGAGTACTTCACCGCGTTGTCGATCGCGGCGTCGAGCGCGCTCTCCACGATGGTGCGGTCGGTGATCGTCATGACCGACGACTCCCCCGTCCGGCGCAGCACGATGGCCCGCTGCGCCGCCACCTCCTGCCAGGCCTCGACCCGGCGGCCGGCGACGGCGGCGAGATCGACCGCCGACATCGTGGAGTCGGTGCGACCGCCGCGGGCGAGTCCGAGGAGGGTCTCCAGGATGCGGGTCATCCGCCGGCCCTCTTCCCTGGTCTCCTCCACGTCGTGGTCCCACTCGCGTCCCAGCCCCGTCGCGAGGTGCTCGACGCGCAGCAACAGCGCGTTGAGCGGATTCCGCAGCTCGTGCGAGGCGTTCAGCGCGAACTCCTGCTGTCTCGTCATGACGCGCTCGATCTCATCGGCCATGCCGTTGAACACCCGCGTCATGCGCCGCAGCTCGGGCGGGCCGGTGCCTTCGGCCACCCGGGCGTCCATCTCCCCCCGCTCGATCGCCGCCATCGCCTCGTCGAGACGGCGCACCGGCGAGAGCACCCAGCGCGCGAGCCCCGCGACCAAGAGGATGCCGAGCGCGCTGAGCAGCACGACGATGAGTGCGAGCACGAGCGTCCGCCGCAGGATGACGATCTGCGGGGTGTCCGTGCCGCCCCTGACGAGCACCGCACCGATCACATCGCCGTCGTCGAACACGGGTTCCACCAGCGCCGCATCGGACACGACCCACGGGGAGGACGTCGGTTGCTCGGCGCGGCGACCGGAGAGCGCCAGCCGCACACGCTGCGCATCCTCCTCCGACAGCACCGCGTCTCCGTGGTCACCGGCCGCCCAGGGGCTGCCGGTGAGATCGAACACGGTCACCTCGATTCCGTAGACCTCCTGGAAGCGACGGACCTCGGCGTCCATCACCGCCGGACTCCCGGAGCGCAGCGCCTGTCGGGCGCTCGTCGCGAAGTACCCGAGGTCGCCGAGCTGCTCGGCATAGAACGACTGCTGGACGCTGCGTGCCGCGCTCCACCCGGTCACGCCGCCGAGTGCGACGAGCACGATGATCAACGGCACGAGGAACACGACGGTCAGGCGGCGGCGCACGCGTCAGGACCCCGCGAGCCGGTAGCCGACGCCGCGCACGGTCTCGATGAACGCGCGATCGCCGCTCTTCTTCCGGATGGCGGCCACGTGCACCTCGAGGGAGTGGCCGAAGCCACGCCAATCGGTGTTCCAGACCTCGCGGATGAGGCGCTCCTTCGGCACCGCGACACCCGGATACCGCGCGAGCACGCCCACGATGTCGAACTCCTTGCGGGTGAGCGCCAGCGGCACCCCGCCGACCTGCACCTCCCGCGCCACGAGGTCGATCTGCACCGCGCCGCCTTGCAGCAGCACGCGGGTGTCCGGCTCCGTCCGCAGCGGCCGCGATCGCCGGGTGACCGCCTCGATCCGCGCCAGGAGCTCGTGCACGTCGTAGGGCTTCACCACGAAGTCGTCGGCACCGGCGCGCAGTCCCTTGATGCGCTCGGCGACCTGGTTACGCGCGGTGACGATGACGATCGGCACGTCGGAGCGCCCGCGGATGCGGCGGCAGAGGTCGATGCCGTCGACATCCGGCAGCCCGAGGTCGAGCAGCACCACCTCGGTGTCGGCATCGAGGTGCTCCAGCGCCGCGGCCCCGTCGGCCGCATGCACGGTGGCATAGCCCGAGCGCGCGAGGAAGGCCTGCAAGGCCCCCGCCACCCGCTCGTCGTCCTCGACGATCAGTATCCGCATCCCGCGTCCCGTTCTTCGCCGGGTCAGCCCGTGGAGGCCGCGCGTTGGGCGAACGCGCTCTCATACAGGCAGACACTCGCCGCGGTGGCCAGGTTGAGCGATTCGGCGCGCCCGAAGATCGGCAACCGGAGGACACGGTCGGCCTGCGTCAGCGCCTCATCCTCGAGCCCGCGCGCCTCGTTGCCGAACAGCCAGGCGGTCGGCTCGCCCAGCACGCCGTCGGCGCGTGCCGCGAGGAGGTCGTCCCCCTTCACGTCCGCCGCGAGGATCTGCAGGCCCGCATCGTGTGCCCGTCGGACGACCTCGTCGAGCTCACCGCCCACCGAGACCGGAAGGTGGAAGAGCGAGCCGGTCGTCGCCCGCACCACCTTGGGGTTGTACGGATCGACCGTGCGACCGGTGAGCACGACGGCATCGGCGCCGGCGGCGTCGGCGGCCCGGATGATGGTGCCGAGGTTGCCAGGGTCGCGCACCTCCTCGCAGATCGCGACGAGACGCGGTGCCGCATCGAAGATGTCCCGCACCGAAGTCGGCGTCTGACGGACGACCGCGACGAGCCCCTGCGGGGTCACCGTGTCGGCCATCGCGTGGAGGACGTCCTCGCTCACGTACTCGACGTCGACGTCCGCCTCCGCGGCGGCGGCGCGGATGTCCGCGTGCTTCTCCCAGCCGTGCGGGGTCGCGAAGAGCTCGACGATCGCTTCGGGGCGGTACGTCAGGGCCTCGCGGACGGACTGCGGACCTTCCAGCAGGAAAAGACCGGTCTCGGTGCGGGCGCTGCGCTTGGTCAGCTTGGCGACGGCACGGACTCGGGGGGAACGGGGGTTCTCCAGCACGAACTCAGTCTACGGTCAGCCCGACACCGCCCGGATACGCGGAACGGGCGCCTTCCCGGAGGAAGACGCCCGTTCGGAAGCGAGATGCTTACGCCGCGGACTTCGGCGCGTTGACGTCGGAGGGCAGAGCCTTCTTCGCCGTCTCGACCAGCGTCGTGAACGTCGCGGCGTCGTTCACCGCGAGGTCGGCGAGCATGCGACGGTCGACCGTGACACCCGCGAGGCCCAGACCCTGGATGAAGCGGTTGTACGTCATGCCGTTCTGGCGGGCCGCAGCGTTGATGCGCTGGATCCACAGACGACGGAAGTCGCCCTTGCGCTTGCGACGGTCCCGGTACGAGTAGACCAGGGAGTGGATGACCTGCTCCTTGGCCTTCCGGTAGAGGCGCGAACGCTGACCGCGGTAGCCGGAGGCGCGCTCGAGGATGACCCGACGCTTCTTGTGGGCGTTGACCGCCCGCTTGACTCTTGCCATTTTCCTGTGTTCCTATCCTGCGATCGGGCGCGTCAGCGACCGAGAAGCTTCTTCGCGACCTTGAAGTCCGCCTTCGCGAGCACCTGGTCCTGGTTCAGACGACGGGTGCGACGGCTCGACTTGTGCTCGAGGTTGTGGCGCATCCCGGCCTGCTGCTTCTTCAGCTTGCCGCTGCCGGTGATCTTGAAGCGCTTCTTAGCACCCGAGTGGGTCTTCTGCTTCGGCATCTTCTCTTCCTTCGTATGGCGCCTTCTCAGGCGACGGTGTCAACCCGCGGTGCGGGAGTTCTGGGGGCGGACCTACTCCGCCTTGGCGTCCGCGGAGGCGTCCGCGTCGTTCTTCGCCTCGCGCGCGGCCTGCTTGTTCGCGGCGCGCACGGCGTTCTGCTCCTGCTTCGCCTCGGACTTGCTCTTGTGCGGCGCGACGACCATCACCATGTTGCGGCCGTCGATGGTCGGGTTGGACTCGACCGTGCCGAACTCGGCGACGTCCTCGGCGAACTTGCGCAGCAGACGGACACCCTGCTCCGGGCGAGACTGCTCTCGACCGCGGAAGAGGATCATGGCCTTGACCTTGTCGCCGGCCTTGAGGAAGCCCTCGGCGCGCTTGAGCTTCGTCGTGTAGTCGTGCGCCTCGATCTTCAGACGGAAGCGGACTTCCTTGAGGATCGTGTTCGCCTGGTTGCGACGCGCTTCCTTTTCCTTCTGCGCGGCCTCGTACTTGAACTTGCCGTAGTCCATGATCTTGACGACGGGCGGCTTCGAGTTCGGGGCGACCTCGACGAGGTCGAGATCGGCTTCCTGGGCGAGACGCAGCGCTGCCTCGATGCGGACAACGCCGATCTGCTCACCCGCGGGGCCGACGAGGCGGACCTCGGGGACGCGGATGCGCTCATTGGTACGGGGATCGCTGATGCGGAGCTCCTTAGACGATGTGATTCGGCCACCGTGATGCGGTCTGCATCCCGGGCGAAATCGAAGTCGTCCCCCCACCCGCCGGCGTTCAGATACCGGCTTCGCACCCTGTCTACCGGCCCTCTCGTGACGAGCGGAGCCGGCGGAGCGCAAGACCCGGTAGCCTGGAACGGCAAGCGCGGGTGGGAAGTGAATCCTCTTTCGTTCCGGAGCATGACGCTCCGGAGCCCGCCAAAGTCTAACAGAAAGCAAGGCGAAGTGACGAACCAGGCATCGGACGAGGCGGCCCGCGAGCGCGAGGAGCGATGGGCTCGGCAGGAGGAGGCAGCCTCCTCGGCCGTCCGTGACATCGCCGACGTCCCCGCCGTCGAGGTGATCACGACCGCCGCCGTGCACCTCATGAGCGCCGCGGCCGTGAAGCTCGGCCTGGCGGACGACCCCGAAGCCGCGGCCCAGCTCGACCTCGATGAGGCACGGAAGCTCATCAACGCCCTGGCAGGGCTCATCACCGCCGGCGCCCCTGAGATCAGCGACATGCACGCCCGCTCGTTGCGCGACGGCCTCCGGTCGCTGCAGCTCGCCTTCCGCGAGGCCTCGACCATCCCCGACCCGATCGGCAAGGGCCCGGGCGAGAAGTGGACCGGTCCCGTCACCTGATCCGGCCGAAGCTCCGCCTCAGATGCTGCGGCGGAGCTTGACCGTCAGCGAGTCAGCGAGGACGGCGATGCGGTCGTCCGCGGCCCAGCGCTGAGCGAGTCGTCCGAGCACGGCATCCAGGACCTCGCGCTCCAAGCCGTCGACGAGCTCCAGCACGACGATGAGCTCGGGTCCGCGGAGCCGGGCGTCCGGGTCTCCCGGCGCGACCGCGACGTCGATCACGGCGAGCTCGTGGGCGATGCTCTCCCGAAGGGCGGTGACGACCTCGGGAGAGAGGAAGCTCGGCTCCCACGCGTGTCCCTGCGCCACGGCCCAGACGGCGGGGCGGCGGATCACGAACTCGGTGTCGGACGTGGGGTCCAGCACGATGAGATCGGTGTCCTCCGACGACGCGGCCAGGGCCGCGCGGACGGCCTCGACCGGGATGGGGCGTGCCGACGGATCCCAGCGCTGCATCGTCTCGACCGACGAGAACACCGGCTGGACGCGGCGCCCGTCCGGGGCGGCCACGGTGACGATCGAGAGCTCCTGCGTCTTGTCCACCGCGAGACCGCTGGGCGCCACCCCCTCCTCGCCCTTCTCCGCGATCAGGGGCACGAGGACCCGGGCGGAGCGGAACGCGTCGACGACCTCGGCCTGGCTCCCCTCGCCCGCACGGAAGCGGTGCAGCGCCGCGAGGAGAGCCGGGTCCGCCGAGCCGTCGTCCGCCGCATGCGGGTTCGACTCGAAGCTGCGGCCCTCCCAGGGGACGCCGGCGGAATCGGCCCGGTTGTGCGACTCGGGGCCGCAGGCGTGGGGGTCAGTCTCCGGCGACATCCAGGGCCTCCGCGAGCGTGAAGGCGCCCGCGTACAGAGCCTTGCCGACGATGGCCCCCTCGACGCCCAGGGGCACGAGGTCGCGCAGCGCGGCGATGTCGTCGAGGTTCGAGATGCCGCCGGACGCGACGACCGGCTTCGGCGTGCGCGAGGTCACCTCGCGCAGGAGCTCCAGGTTCGGACCGCGCAGCGTGCCGTCCTTGGTCACGTCGGTGACGACGTAGCGGCTGCAGCCGGCGTCCTCGAGGCGCTCGAGCACCTCCCAGAGGTCGCCGCCCTCCTTCGTCCAGCCCCGCGCGGCGAGCGTCGTGCCACGGACGTCGAGGCCGACGGCGATCGCCTCCCCGAACCGGCTGATCACGTCGGCCGCCCACTCCGGGTTCTCCAGCGCGGCGGTGCCGAGGTTGATGCGCGCGGCACCGCTCTCCAGCGCGGCTTCCAGGCTCGCGTCGTCCCGGATGCCGCCGGAGAGCTCGACATTGACGTTCTTGAACTGCTTGATGACCTTGCGCAGGATCGGCGCGTTGCTCCCGCGACCGAACGCCGCGTCCAGATCGACGAGGTGGATCCAGGAGGCTCCCTGCGAGACCCACTCCCCTGCCGCGTCGAGCGGGTCGCCGTAGCTCGTCTCGGTCCCGGCCTCCCCCTGGGTGAGACGGACCGCCTTGCCGCCGGCGACGTCGACCGCGGGAAGGAGCGTGAGCGAGGGGGACTGCGCGAAGTCGTTCATGGGGTCCTTGGTTCGGGTGGGTCTGCGGCCCGAGCGGGCACGAGAGACGAGGGTAGTCCGCCGCGGGGCGCGGGACAAACCGCGTGACGCCGGGCGCCAACGCGGCTCGGGGTCAGAGGCTCTGCACCCAGTTCCGGAGCAGCCGGATGCCGGCGTCCCCGGACTTCTCCGGGTGGAACTGCGTCGCCGAGAGCGGGCCGTTCTCGACGGCCGCGAGGAAGGGGCCGCCGTACTCCGCCCAGGTCAGCACGGGCTGCGGGAACGGCGGGATCACGTCGAGCTCCCAGGACTGCGCCGCATAGGAGTGCACGAAGTAGAAGCGCTCCTGCTCGATCCCGCGAAACAGGACGGTGTCCTTCCCCGGCTCGACGGTGTTCCAGCCCATGTGCGGCAGCACGGGCGCGTTGAGTTCCGTCACGGCGCCCGGCCACTCGCCGAGGCCCGCGGTGTCGTGCCCCCGCTCGACGCCGTGCTCAAAGAGCACCTGCATGCCGACGCAGATGCCGAGGACCGGTCGGCCGCCCGCGAGACGACGGCCGATGATCTCGTCGCCGCCGTGGGCGTGCAGAGCGTCCCGCACCGCCTGGAAGGCCCCGACACCGGGCACGACGAACCCGTCCGCCTCGAGCGCCTCGGCGCGGTCGCGCGTGAGGACGGCGTCGGCTCCCGCGGCGACGAGGGCCTTGACCGCGGAGTGGACGTTGCCGGACTCGTAGTCGAAGACGGCGACCCGGGGCGCGGCGCTCACAAGGCTCCCTTGGTGGATGGGATGCCGTCGACGAGGGGATCCAGCGCCTTCGCCTGACGGAACGCCCGCGCGAATGCCTTGAACTCGGCCTCGGCGATGTGGTGCGGGTCGCGCCCGCCCAGCACCCGGACGTGCACGGTCAGCGCGGCGTTGAAGGTGATGGCCTCGAAGACGTGCCGCACGAGTGATCCCGTGAAGTGCCCGCCGATCAGGTGGTGCTCGAAGCCGGCCGGCTCCCCCTCGTGCACGAGGTAGGGGCGACCGGAGATGTCGACGACGGCCTGCGCCAGGGCCTCGTCCAGCGGGACGAGGGCGTCGCCGTACCGGGAGATGCCGGACTTGTCTCCGAGGGCTGCCAGGATCGCCTGGCCGAGCACGATCGAGACGTCCTCCACGGTGTGGTGGGCGTCGATGTGGGTGTCCCCGGAGGCCCGCACGGTGAGATCCGTCAGCGAGTGCTTGGCGAACGCCGTGAGCATGTGGTCGAAGAACGGCACCGAGGTGTCGATGCGGCTCGCACCGGTGCCGTCGAGGTTCAGCTCGACCTCGACGGTGGACTCCGACGTGCTGCGCACGCGGCTCGCGGTGCGTGCGGTGGGCGCGGGGATGGTCATGATGCCGATCCTATCGAGGCCAGGGCGTCCAGGAACGCCGTCGTCTCCGCCTCGGTGCCGGCGCTGACGCGCAGGTGGCCGGGGATGCCGACGTCGCGGACGAGCACCCCGCGGTCGTACAGCTGCTGCCACGTCGCCCGCGGATCCGCGACGCCGCCGAACAGCACGAAGTTGGACCACGAGAGGTGCGGGGTGTATCCGAAGGCCTCGAGCGTCGCCGTGATGCGGTCACGCTGCTCCACGATCTCCTGCACCATGCCGAGCATGACGTCGGCGTTGCGGAGGGCGGCGACCGCGGCGGCCTGCGTCAGAGCGCTCAGGTGGTACGGCAGTCGCACGAGCCGGAGCGCGTCGATGAACGCCGGATCGGCCGCGAGGTAGCCGACGCGGGCACCGGCGAAGGCAAAGGCCTTGCTCATGGTGCGGGAGACGGCGAGCCGCGGCCGTCCTTCCAGGAGGGTGAGGGCCGACGCCGCATCCCGTGGCGCGAACTCCTGGTAAGCCTCGTCGACGATCACGACGCCGCGGGCCGCCTCGTAGACGGCCTCCACCACGTCGAGCCCCAGTGGGGTGCCGGTCGGGTTGTTCGGCGAGCAGAGGATCACGATGTCGGGGTCGGCCGCGCGCACCTGCTCCGCCGCCTCCTCCGGGGTGACCGTGTAGTCGGGCTGACGGGTGCCGGCGATCCAGGACGCACCGGTCCCCTTCGCGATGAGCGGGTACATCGAGTACGTGGGGCCGAAGCCGAAGGCCGTGCGCCCCGGACCGCCGAAGGCCTGGAAGATGTGCTGCAGCACCTCGTTGGATCCGTTGCCCGCCCAGATCTGCTCCGACGTGAGGCCGTGCCCCAGATAGTCGGCGAACGCCTCGCGCAATGTGGTGAACTCACGGTCCGGGTACCGGTTCACGTCTCGGATCGCCACCGCGATGTCGTCGAGGATGTCGCTGGCGACCTCGTCGGGAACAGGATGCGTGTTCTCGTTGACGTTGAGGGCGACCGGCAGCGGGGCCTGAGGTGCGCCGTACGGGGTGAGTCCGCGCAGATCGTCGCGGAGCGGGAGATCGTTGAGGGAGAAGGTCACCCTTCCCATCTTAAGAGGAGCACGGATGGCCGAGGTCATCGTGACGATCGGATCGTCAGGGACCGGAGGCAGGACCTCGGACTCCGCGTCAGTCGGTGTACCGTGCCGGGAGCGCGAGCTCCTGGCCGACCTGGAGCTCACCGCCGCGCAGGAGGTTCATCCGGCTGATCTCGCCGATGACATCCCGCGGGTCGGCGGCGGGAGCGATGCTGCTCGCGATCGACCAGAGCGTGTCACCGGGCATGACCGTGACGGTCTCGACGGAGACGGCCGGTGCGTCTACGCCGGAGGCGATCGCGCTGCCCCCACCGATGGCGGCGAAGGCGATACCCGCAGCGAGCGGGACGGAGGCGAGCGCGAGCAGGGTGCGGCGGCCGCGGGCCGTGATCCGCAGCCGGGTGGCCGGACGGGCCGATGCCGGAAGGGCGGTCGCGGTGCTGAGGCTCATGCTGCTCATGTCTGCTCCTTACTGTCCCGGCGCCGGAGCCCGGGGAGGTTGGCGTAGCTTTCGCATCCGCGCCTCGGCCGGGAGCCGTGGATGCGAAGCTACGTTCCGAAGATATCTTCGAGTTCGAACATCTGTCAAGCTGTCTTCGAAACCATGCCCCGCGAATCGCCCGACACGCTCGAACAGATCTTCCAGATCGGCGCGTTTCTCGGATACGGTTTCGATAAGGACACCCCACCACGGGCCACCGACATGCGAAGCGGCACGTCGGATCACGCAGTGAAGGAGCACCATGAGCGACACCTCAGCCCTCGAGTCCGAGGCGCCGCGCACCCGTCGTCGCAAGAACCTCAGCCCGAAGCAGATGGCGATCCTCGAGGTCATCCAGGCCTCGATCGCACAGAACGGCTATCCGCCGAGCATGCGTGAGATCGGCGACGCCGTCGGGCTCAAGTCGCTGTCCAGCGTCACCCACCAGCTCGGCCAGCTCGAGCTCAGCGGTTACCTGCGGCGCGACCCGGGCAAGACTCGCGCGATGGAGGTCCTCATCGACCTCCCCGGTACCGGCGCGGAGAACCCGGCGGACGTGGTGACTCCTGTCGGCGATGCTGCACTCGTGCCGCTGGTCGGGCGGATCGCCGCGGGCGTGCCGATCACGGCGGACCAGCAGGTCGAGGAGATCTTCCCGCTCCCCCGGCAGCTCGTCGGCAAGGGCGACCTCTTCATGCTCAAGGTGTCCGGGGAGTCGATGATCGACGCCGCCATCTGCGACGGCGACTGGGTCGTCGTGCGCTCGCAGAACACGGCGGAGAACGGCGAGATCGTGGCCGCGATGCTCGACGGCGAGGCGACCGTCAAGGTGCTCCGGCGTCGCGACGGCCACACGTGGCTGCTGCCCCGCAACTCCGCGTTCGAGCCGATCCTGGGCGACGAGGCGGTCGTGCTCGGCAAGGTCGTCGCGGTCATGCGCGCCGTCTGAGGCACCGCATCGTCGGTGAGACGAGAACGAAGGCCCTCCCGGTCGCACCGGGAGGGCCTTCGTGTGTCCGGGGACGACCGCGTCAGGCGGTGACCACCACGTCTTCGCGCACGCGCCGCGTGGCCTCGACGATGTTCCGCAGCGACGCCGTGGTCTCGGCGTAGCCGCGGGTCTTCAGACCGCAGTCCGGGTTCACCCAGAGCTGACGGAGGGGGATCTCCTCCACCGCACGCCGCAGCAGGGACTCGACCTCCTCCACGGTGGGCACGCGCGGCGAGTGGATGTCGTACACGCCGGGGCCGATGCCGTGGTCGAAGCCCACCTCGGCGATGTCCGCGACGACCTCCATGCGGCTCCGGGCCGCCTCGATGGACGTGACGTCCGCGTCGAGCGCACGGATCGCGTCGATCACCACGCCGAACTCCGAGTAACAGAGGTGGGTGTGCACCTGGGTCGCCGCCGCAGCCCCACCCGTGGCCAGACGGAACGAGGCGACAGACCAGTCGAGGTACGCCGGCTGGTCGGCCTGCTTCAACGGGAGCAGCTCCCGGAGCGCCGGCTCGTCGACCTGGATCACCTGGATGCCCGCGGCCTCCAGATCGGCGATCTCATCGCGCAGCGCCAGCGCCACCTGGTTCGCCGTCTCCCCCAGCGGCTGGTCGTCGCGGACGAAGGACCACGCGAGGATCGTGACGGGGCCCGTGAGCATCCCCTTCATGTGCTTCGCCGTGAGCGACTGGGCGTACGCCGACCAGCCGACCGTGATGGGCGCGGGACGCGAGACGTCTCCCCAGAGGATCGACGGGCGCGTCGCTCGCGAACCGTACGACTGCACCCAGCCGTGCTGCGTGACCGCGAAGCCGTCGAGGTTCTCCGCGAAGTACTGCACCATGTCGTTGCGCTCCGGCTCGCCGTGCACGAGGACGTCGAGACCGAGGTCCTCCTGCAGGGAGACGACCGCGGCGACCTCACGGCGCAGGAACTCCTCGTAGTCGTCCTCGGGGATCTCGCCGCGGAGGAACTGCGCGCGGGCGCGGCGGATGTCGCCGGTCTGCGGGAAGGAGCCGATCGTCGTCAGGGGCAGCGCCGGCAGGCCGAGGGCGTTCTGCGCCTCCTCCCGCTCCTGGTACGGGGCCCGGGCGAAGTCGGCGTCGCTCAGCGCGCGAGAACGCACCGCACCGTCGCGCACACCGGGAGCGGTCAGGCGGTCCTGCAGCGCAGCGGTCGCCGCGTCCAGCTTGGCCGCGATCGCCGTGCGCCCTTCGGACAGGCCGCGGGCGAGGGTCACGACCTGCTGCACCTTCTGATCCGCGAAGGCGAGCCAGGACACCAGGCGCGCGTCCAGCGCCGTCTCGTCCTCCACGTCGTGCGGCACGTGCAGCAGCGAGGTCGAAGTCGAGGCCGACACCGGGACCCCGAGCGCGCGGAGCGCCTCCAGAGAGTCGAACGCTGCGGAGAGGTCGCCACGCCAGATGTTGTGACCGTCGATCACGCCGCCGACGAGGGTCTTGCCCTCGAGGCCCGGCACCGCGTCGGGCACGGTGCCGCGCACGAGATCCACGGCGATGGCCTCGACGGGGGCGGCGGCCACGGTCGCGAACGTCGCGCCGAGGCTCGCGTACGGGGCCGCGACGAGGATCGAGGGACGCTCTTCGGCGTTCCCGAGCACCGCGAGCGCGCGCTCCGCGGCGGAGGCGAGCTGCGCGGTGGTGGCCGGCAGGGACTCGCTCACGAGGGCGGGCTCGTCGAGCTGCACCCACTCGGCGCCCGCGGCGCGCAGACGGGCGAGCAGGTCGACATAGACCGGCAGGACGTCATCCAGCCGCGAGAGCGGCTCGAAGCCCTCCGGTGCGTCGTCCGACGCCTTCGCGAGCGCCAGCAGCGTGACCGGCCCGACGACCACGGGTCGGGTGACGAAGCCGGCGGCGACCGCCTCGGCGACCTCGCGCACCAGGCGGTCGCTGGCGAGGGAGAACACCGTCTCCGGACCGATCTCCGGAACGAGGTAGTGGTAGTTCGAGTCGAACCACTTCGTCATCTCCAGCGGCGCCCGCTCGCCCTCACCGCGGGCGACGGTGAACAGGGCGGAGAGGCCGATCGACCCGTCGGCCTCGCGGAGATCGTCGAAGCGGGCGGGGATCGCGCCGACCGTGACGGCGGCGTCGAGGACCTGGTCGTAGAAGGAGAAGGACTCGGGGATGGACGAGTCCGCGCGGCCGAGGCCGAGCCCCGCCAGGCGCTCGCGGGTCGTCGCGCGCAACTCCGCGGCCGTCCGCTCCAGCTCCTGCTCGTCGATGCGCCCGGCCCAGAACGCCTCGACGGCCTTCTTGAGCTCGCGGCGACGGCCGATGCGGGGGTAGCCGAGGATGGTGCCCTCGGGGAATGCGGTCATGGTGTTTCCTTTCGGCGGGGACTAATGCCGGAGCGCCGGGA
The DNA here is from genome assembly GCF_900105335.1 of Microbacterium paraoxydans. Classification (NCBI taxonomy): domain Bacteria; kingdom Bacillati; phylum Actinomycetota; class Actinomycetes; order Micrococcales; family Microbacteriaceae; genus Microbacterium; species Microbacterium paraoxydans. The sequence goes on from NZ_LT629770.1 coordinate 916,151, forward strand.
CGATGCCGGCTTCGGCGAGGACGGTCAGGACGGTCTCGTGCTGGTTGAACGCGTACAGATGCACGCCGGGGGCCCCGCCCGCGACGACGTCGGCGGCGAGGCGCGCGGCCCAGGAGATCCCGATCTCCCGGCGCCCTTCGGCGGTCGGCTCGACATCGAGGGCGATCGAGAGCTCGCTGGGCAGGTGCTCCCCGGTCAGCTCCAGCACCCGGGCCAGCCGGGTCGGCGACGTGATCGGCATGATGCCGGGGAGGATCGGGATGGTGACGCCTCCGGCGCGGGCGCGCTCCACGAAGGCGAGGTAGTCATCGGGGTGGAAGAAGAGCTGCGTGATGGCGAAGGTCGCGCCCGCGGCCTGCTTGGCGAGCAGCGCCTCGACATCCTGCGTGCGGTGCGTGGCCCGGGGGTGCCCCTTCGGGAAGGCGGCGACCGCGATGTCGACCTTCTGCCGGGGGGCCACGAGCGCGGCTCCGGGGAGACCGGGGACCGGAGACTCCTGATACGGCGCGCGTTCGGCCTGGACGCGATCGATGAGCTGCACGAGCTGGGCGGCGCTCTCCAGGTCGCCCAGGAAGGGCTCGCTCTGTCCCGCGGGCGGGTCTCCGCGCAGGGCGAGGAAGCGGAGGATCCCGGCGTCGAGGAACTCCCGGATGAGCGCGGTGGCTCCGGCGTAGGTGTTGCCGACGCACGTGAAATGAGCGAGGGGTTCGACGTCGGTGTGCTCGCGGATGAAGCGCAGCACATCGAGCGAGCGGCCACCGGTCGAGCCGCCGGCGCCGTAGGTCACCGACAGGAACTCCGGGCCGGCCGCGGCGAGGCGACGGACCGTCTCGTGCAGGGCCTCCTGGCTCGACTCCGAGCGCGGCGGGTAGAGCTCGAACGAGAACGGCACGCGGGAGGCTCGAGCGGTGTCGAACGTGGAAGACATCTTCTCTCCAGGGGACAGGGGCCGGGGTCCGCGCACGACGAAGAGCACGTCGTTCGCGGGCGGGTGCCGGGCTCGGCTGTCGCTCCACGCCCGGGATGGACCGGGCGTTTCCAGAAACCTAGAACACGGCCTCGGCCCGCCGCACGAGTGTGACGTCGTGTGTCACCGCCCATAGGCTCGAGGCATGTCCTCACCGTTCGGTTCCTGGTCCTCCCCCTTCACCGCCGCAGCCGTCGCAGGAGCGGCGCCGCGCATCGACGGGGCCCGCTTCGTCGGCGACGAGGTGTGGTGGGCCGAGTCCGTGCCCGCCGAAGGCGGAAGGGTGACGATACGCAGCTCGACGGGCACGGAGATCCTCCCGGCCCCTTGGAACGCCCGCTCCCGCGTGCACGAGTACGGGGGCGGCGCCTGGACCGTCGATGGCGACACCCTGTACTTCGTCTCCGGCGCCGACCAGCGCGTGCACCGGATGGATCGAGACGCCGAGCCGAGTCCCCTCACCGCCGCCGGCCCTTCGTACGGCGGACTGCGCGTGCAGAGCGGCCGGCTGTTGGCGGTCAGGGAAGACCTCTCGACCGACCCGCACCGCCGCGCGATCGTGGAGATCCCCGTGGACGGCTCAGCCGCCGAGGACGCCTCCGCGATCCGGGTGGTCGTCGAGGGTCCCGGCTTCTTCGCCCACCCCGCGCTCTCGCCCGACGGCAGCCGCGTCGCCTGGGTCGAGTGGCAGGCGGACAGCATGCCCTGGGAGAGCGCCACGCTCGCGATCGGATCGGCGGCCGGCGGGACGATCACCCGGGTCCCCACCTCCGCCGCCCTGCAGCCGGAATGGACCGGCGACGACGCCCTCGTGTTCGCCGACGACGCCTCGGGGCGCTGGCAGCTCCAGCATCTCGCGCTCGACGGCCTGCAGCCCGGCGCCTCCCAACCGCTGACCTCGTCCGACGCGGACACCGGCTACGGCCTGTGGGTGCTCGGCAACCGCTGGTTCCAGCCGCTGGCGGACGGCCGCGTCGTGGCCGTGCGCACCGACGGCCGCGACGAGGTGCAGCTCGTGTCCCCAGACGGCGAGACGCGCGCGATCACGGTCCCGGGCGACGGGCATCTCAGCGTGGATGACGTCTCCGGCTCGCGCGTCCTGCTCAGCGGCGACGGCTCGCGCGTGACCTCCGGCATCTGGTGCGTCGACGTGGACAGCGGGGCCGTCGAGACCGTCACCGGCGGCGCTCCGGTCGATGAGGAGTGGATGCCGGCGGCCCAGCAGCTCGTCGTGGAAGGTGCGCACGGCCCCGTGCACGCTTTCGCCTATCCGCCCGCCGCGCCCGGAGAGCCCCGCGGCACCGACGGCGAGCTCCCGCCCTACATCGTGCTCGTGCACGGCGGGCCGACCGCCCACGTCACGGGAGCGGCCTCTGCCTCGGTCGCGTTCTCCACGAGCCGGGGAATCGGGGTGCTCGACGTGAACTACGGCGGGTCCACCGGTTACGGCCGGGCGTACCGCGACCGCCTGCAGGGGCAGTGGGGCGTCGTCGACGTGGACGACGTGATCGCTGCCGCCCGCGGGCTCGCCGACGCCGGGCTCGCCGACCCCGCGCGCATCGCCATCCGCGGCGGCTCGGCCGGCGGCTGGACGGTGCTCTCGGCGCTCGTGCGCGGCGGGACGTTCGCCGCCGGCATCAGCCGCTACGGCGTCGCGGATCTGCGGATGCTCGCCGCCGAGACCCATGACTTCGAAGCCTCGTACCTCGACGGCCTCGTCGGTCCGCTCCCCGCTGCCGAGCACGTGTACATCGAGCGCTCACCGCTGACGCACGCCGACCGCATCGACGTGCCGGTGCTGCTGCTGCAGGGCGGGGAGGACCGCGTCGTGCCGCCGTCCCAGTCCGAGGCCATCCGCGACGCCCTGGCGGCGAACGGCATCGACCACGAGTACGTGCTGTACCCGGGCGAGGGGCATGGATTCCGCAGTGCGGAGACGATCGTCGACGCGCTGGAACGCGAGCTCGCGTTCCTCGGCCGGGTGTTCGGCTTCACGCCGAGCCTCTGACCTCGGCGGGCTACTCCCCCACCCGGTTGCGCAGCCGCATCGCGCGCTCGGCCTCGCGGGTGTCCTGGCGTTCGCGGAGGGTCTGGCGCTTGTCGTACTCGCGCTTGCCCTTCGCGAGTGCGATCTCGACCTTGGCGCGGCCGTCCGAGAAGTACAGCTTGAGCGGGATCAGCGTGTATCCGCCTGCGGAGACGGCGTGGGCGAGCTTCGCGATCTCCTCCCGGTGCAGGAGGAGCTTGCGGATGCGCTTGGCCGAGTGGTTCGTCCAGTGCCCCTGCGAGTACTCCGGGATGTGCACGGCGTCGAGGAAGACCTCGTTGCCCTTCACGAACGCGTACCCGTCGCTGAGGTTCGCGCGTCCCTGACGGAGCGACTTCACCTCAGTGCCCGTGAGCACCATGCCCGCCTCGTACGACTTCTCGATGTTGTAGTCGTGACGCGCGCGACGATTGGTCGCGATGACCTTCTCCCCGCGTTCCCTGGGCATGATGATCTCCTGTGCTGTAGTGCCGTGGACGGCTCGGCAGCGGATCGGCCGAGCAGCCTTTCAGGGTATCAGGTGCGCAACCACCGTCGGATCGCGAAGCCGGCCGACAGCGCCGCGAGCACGACACCGATCCCGACGAGGACCGGGACCACGAGGATCGCGTCCTGCATGGTCACCCACGTCGTGATGAACGGTACGCGCCCGCGCAGGTAGCCGTTCACACCGAAGTGCATGCCGGCGACGACCGCCGCGCTCGCGAGGGCCGAGCCCAGGAGCGCGGCGAACACGCCCTCCAGGACGAACGGCGTCTGGATGAAGCGGTTCGAGGCGCCGACGAGGCGCATGATGCCGATCTCCTTGCGTCGCGCATAGGCGGACAGGCGGATGGTCGTGGCGATCAGCAGCGTCGCGGCGATGAGCATGAGGACCGCGATGCCGACGGCGATGTACGTCGCCACCGTCAGCGCGGAGAAGAGCGGTTCGAGGTATTGGAGCTGGTCCTGCACCTGTTCCACTCCGGCCTGCCCGCTGAACGCCTCGGCGAGCACCTGCGACTGGCCCGGATCCTTCATCGTGACGAAGAAGACCTCGAACGCCTGGTCGGGCGAGAGCACGCTGGCCTGCTCCTCCCCCACCTGCTCGACGAGCTTGGCGTACGTCTCCTCCTTTGTGTCGAAGGTCATGGAGCTGATGAGCGGCGACAGCGCGTCGCCCTCGAGCTGGGCGCGCACGGCGGCGACCTGCTCCTCGCTCGCCGCGCCGTCCACGCAGGTGTCCGACTCCGACACCGCGGAGCACATGTAGACCGCCACCTGGGCGCGCTCGGCCCAATAGCCGCGCATGACACCGATCTGGGACTGCATGAGGATCGCGGCGCCGACGAACGTCAGCGACACGAAGGTGACGAGCACGACGGAGATCACCATCGAGATGTTGCGCCGCAGGCCGACGAGGGCCTCGGTCAGGATCAGGCCGATTCTCATGAGGTCGGGCCCACTTCCTCATCGTCCTGGTCGGACAGCCCGAGGCGGTCCGCGACGCCGAGCTCGGCGACGTCCACCTCCGGGATCACGATCGGGTGCGTGCGCGGACCCGCGGGCGCAGGGCGCTCGGCGGCGGGCTGCGGCGGCACGACATCCGGCGGTTCGACCACGCCCGGCTCCCGTGCGGGCTCCGGCGGCTCGACCACCTGCGGGGCCGGGTCGGCGGCGGGCTTGGTGACCGCGGGAGACGCGGCCGCGGCCCGGCGCTGGGCGTCCAGCTCCTCGGCCAGTGCGGCACGGACCACGGAGAGATCGGCGGTCTGGCGCTGCACCTCCTGGACGGCGGTGAGAGCGGCGGCGGCCGCGGCACCGCGGACCTCCTCCGGCACCAGACGCGGGATGTTCGAGGTGTCGCCGTATCCGCCGTGCACCTCGTCGCGGACCATCTCGCCGTCGCGGAGCTCGATCACGCGGCGGCGCATCTGGTCGACGAAGCCGGCCTCGTGCGTGGCCATGAGCACCGTCGTGCCGCCCGCGTTGATCCGGGCGAGCAACTGCATGATGTCGACGGAGGTCGCGGGGTCGAGGTTTCCGGTGGGCTCGTCGGCGAGCAGCACCTGCGGACGGTTGACGAGCGCCCTGGCGATCGCGACGCGCTGCTGCTCCCCGCCGGAGAGCTCGTGCGGCATGCGCTTCTCCTTGCCGTCGAGCCCGACGAGCGCGAGCGCCTCGGGAACGGCCTGCTGGATGAAGCCGCGGGACGATCCGGTGACCTGCAGCGTGAAGGCGACGTTCTGGTAGACCGTCTTGGACGGCAGCAGCCGGAAGTCCTGGAACACCGAGCCGATGTGGCGGCGGAAGTACGGCACCTTCCGGTTCGCCAGAGCCCGCAGATCGCGGCCGAGGACGGCGACGCGACCGGTCGTGGGCACATCCTCGCGCAGGATGAGGCGCAGACAGGAGGATTTGCCGGAGCCGGAGGCACCGACCAGGAAGACGAACTCCCCGCGCTGCACCTCGAAGTCGACACCGGACAGGGCGGGCTTCGACGTCCCGCGGTAGCGTTTCGTGACGTTCTCGAACCGAATCATGGCGATTCGAGCCTAAGCGCGCCACGGGCCCGGCCCCGGCACGACACCCCGCCGCGCAGGACGCCGCTCCGCTTCTCGGCTGTGCTCGCAGGCCCACCGAGGTCGTCGCCCGCTGCTATACATGGAGTGTCGATTCGCGTCCACCGCGCGCGAGCGCACACACGGAGGGGACCCCCATGACGACACCTGCCGGCTGGTACGACGACGGTTCCGGGCGCCTGCGCTGGTGGGACGGCCAGCAGTGGACGGAGCACTTCGCGCCGGAGACGACGGCGACGACCGACGACACCACCGCGACGGCGACCGACGACGGGGGCGCGGAGAGCACCCCCGCGGCGACCGACGACGGCGCTCCCCTGGGACAGGAGCCGACGGCGACGGCGGAGACCGTCGCTCCCGAGCCCGTCGCCGCTGAGCGCGAGATCGCTCCGGACGAGCCCGCGACCGAGTTCATCGTCGCGCCAGAGCCGGCACAGGACTGGACCGCACCGACCAGCGGCGCGCACGGCCTCCCCGGTGCGGCGCCGATGGTCCCGCCGGCCACTCCCGATCAGAACGCATACCAGGGCCAGGGCGGATACCCGACACCGGGCGCGTACCCGGGTGCACAGGGCGCGGGCGGATACCCGGGCCAGGCGCCGGGCGCTCAGGGAACGTATCCGGGGCAGGGCGCGTACCCCGGTCGGGGCGCGTACCCCGGTCAGGGGACGTACCGCGGTCAGGCGCCGGCTCCCGCGGCCCCGAAGAAGGTCTCGGTGCTCGGACTCGTCGGCCTCGGGCTCGCCGCGCTGGGCCTCCTCCTCGCGTTCATCCCCGTGACGCTGCCGTTCGCCTGGTTCCTCCTGGCGGCCGGATTCATCGTCTCGCTCATCTCCCTGTTCCTGAAGGGCACCAAGTGGCCGGGGATCACCGGGCTCGGGGTGTCGGTGCTCGGCGGTATCGTCGCCATAGTCGTGAGCATCTTCTTCGTGCTGGCCGTCGCGAACACCGTGCGTCCGGTCACGCTTCCCGACTACGACGAGGGCACGACTCAGAGCCCGGCGCCGGAGACCGACGACACAGGCGACGCGGGTACGGGTGAGGTCGCCGAGGGCACGCTGGGAGAGCCGGTCACCGTGCCGCAGCTCGAGGGCACGGCCGAGGTCACCATCCGTTCCGCCACGTTCGGCCCGACCAACGGCACGGACTTCGAGCCCGCGAACGGCGGATATCTGTTGATCGACGTCGCCTGGGAGACGCTCGACGGGACGACCTACGTCAACCCGCTCTACTTCTCCGTCGAGACCGCGGACGGCACCGAGGGTGACTACGACATCTTCGGCGAGGCGACGCTGGAGTCCAGCGAGCAGGACGCCGGTTCCACGGCGGAGGGCACGGTCTCGTTCGACGTCGCCGAGAGCTCGTCCTACGTGATCGTCATCACGGACGAGATGTTGCAGGAGGTCGCGCGCGTGACCGTCGAGCCGTCGGCTCGCTGACCCGTCCGCACCGCACGACGAAGGCCCCGGGATCTCCCGGGGCCTTCGTCGTAGGGGTCAGTCCTCGTCTTTGCGCTTGCGCCAGCGGATGCCCGCCGAGATGAAGTCGTCGAGATCGCCGTCGAACACGGCGGCGGGGTTGCCGGACTCCTGGCCCGTACGGAGGTCTTTCACGAGCTGCTGACCGTAGAGGAAGTAGGAGCGCATCTGATCGCCCCAGCTCGCGGTGATGTTGCCGGCGAGTTCCTTCTTCTTGGCGGCCTCCTGCTCCTTCTGCAGCAGGAGGAGGCGGTTCTGCAGCACCCGCATGGCCGCAGCGCGGTTCTGGATCTGCGACTTCTCGTTCTGCATCGACACGACGATGCCGGTCGGGAGGTGCGTGATGCGCACGGCGGAGTCGGTCGTGTTGACGGACTGCCCACCGGGGCCGGAGGAGCGGAACACGTCGACCCGGATGTCGCTCTCGGGGATGTCGACCTCGGTCGCCTCCTCCATGAGCGGGATGACCTCGACGGCGGCGAACGACGTCTGGCGCTTGTCCGCGGAGCCGAACGGGCTGATGCGGGCGAGGCGGTGCGTGCCGGCCTCGACGGAGATCGTGCCGAAGGCGTAGGGCGCGTCGATCTCGAAGGTCGCCGACTTGATGCCCGCGCCCTCCGCGTACGAGGTGTCCATGACCTTCACGGGGTACTTGTGACGCTCCGCCCAGCGCAGGTACATGCGCATGAGCATCTCGGCGAAGTCGGTGGCGTCGTCGCCGCCGGCGCCGGAGCGGATGGTGACGATGGCGCTGCGCTCGTCGTACTCGCCATCGAGCAGCGTCTGCACCTCGAGCTGGTTGATGAGGTCGGTGAGCGTCTGCAGCTCCTTGCGCGCCTCGATCGCCGACTCCTCGTCTCCCATCTCGTTCGCGAGGTCGACGAGGACCTCGAGGTCGTCGAGGCGCTGGGCGATGCCGGTGATGCGGGCGAGCTCCGACTGGCGGTGGCTCAGGGCACTGGTGACCTTCTGGGCGTTCTCGGTGTCGTCCCAGAGGTCGGGCGCGCCGGCCTCCTCGCTGAGACGCGCGATATCCTCGCGGAGACGGTTGACATCGACGACCTCGCTGATGTCGCCGAAGGTGTGCCTGAGCGCCTGGATTTCGGCGGAGAGATCTAGTTCGAGCATGACACCTCAGCCTAACGTGCCGCCCGCGCGCGCGGGGACGGGCATGTCCAGGGCCGTGCGCCGACGGGAGTAGCGTGAAGGGCGTGAGCAGTGCATCCACGGTCCTCCGCCAGTTCGGGCCGATGGTGTACTTGCCGACCGTCCTCTTCTCCCTCGGCGAGGGCGCGGTCATCCCGCTCATCCCGGTCATCGCCGCGTCCATGGGGGCCGACGTCGCCTTCGCGGCCCTCGTCGCCTCGGCGCTCGTGGTCGGTCAGCTGTGCGGCAACCTCCCGGCCGGGTGGGCCGTGGGCCGCATCGGCGAGCGGTTCACGATGGTGATCGCCGGCGTCATCGCCATCCTCGCTGCCGTCGGCATGGTGTTCGCGCCGTCGCTCGGGGTCCTCGCGGCATCGGTGTTCCTTCTCGGCCTGTGCGCCGCGGCGTTCGGGCTCGCCCGGCACGCGTTCATGACCACGCGGGTGCCGCTGGCGTTCCGCGCCCGCTCGCTCTCCCTGCTCGGCGGCAGCTTCCGTCTGGGCATCTTCATCGGCCCGTTCGTCTCCGCCGGTCTGCTGCAGCTCTTCGGTACCGAGGCCGCGGCGATCTGGTTCTTCCTCGCCTGCCTCGTGGTCATGGTCGTGCTCGTGCTCTTCGGACCGGATCCGGAGAAGACCGTCGCCCCGCTGCGGACGACCGATCGATTCGTGGAGGACAGCGGAGAGGCGGTGACCGGGTCGATCCCCATCGTCGAGCGGGCCGGGATCTTCCAGACCATGTGGCGGCAGCGCGGAGTGCTCGGTCGGCTCGGACTCGCTGCGGCCTCGCTGTCCGCGGTGCGGTCGGCACGGCAGGTCGTCCTCCCGCTGTGGGGGCTCTCCCTGGGCCTCGACGCATCGACCATCGCGCTCGTCGTCGGGGTCTCCGGCGCCATCGACTTCGCCCTGTTCTACGCCAGCGGCCAGGTGATGGACCGCTTCGGCCGGCTCTGGGCGGCGATGCCCGCGATGGTGCTGATGGGCGCCGGGTTCCTCGCCCTGTCGGTCACGCACGACCTCGACTCCGCGGTGCTCTGGTTCGGCATGTTCGCCGCGGTCCTCGGCGTCGGCAATGGTCTGTCGAGCGGCATCCTCCTCACTCTCGGCGCGGACGTCGCCCCGAAGCGCGACCCCGCCGCGTTCCTCGGGTCGTGGCGCACGCTGACCGATGCCGGCGGCGCGGTCGCTCCGCTCCTCGTCTCGGGCATCACCGCGGTCGCCTCCCTCTCGTTCGCGGCGGGAGCCATGGGCCTGATCGGACTCGTCGGCGCCGCGGGGTTCCTGCGCTGGATCCCGCGGTTCGTCCCCCGGACGCCCCCGCCCACGCCGGACCCGGCCGACGGCTGAGCGCCCGGTCGCTCAGCGCAGCGCCGTCCGGCTCGTGGCCGTCGCCTGCAACGGCACTCCGTCCGGCACGAACGGCGAGAGCAGCGGCGGGTGCCAGGTCGCTGCAACGGTGACGCGCGCGCTCACGCCGTCCGGGGTGCCCGCGTCGACGACGGTCGCCTTGAACCCCGCTCCGAGGACGAGCGGCGCCGCCTGCTCGGCCACCCCCGCGTCGGTGAGCGTCGCTCGGGGGCTGTCACCCTCCACCTGCAGCGTGAAGCCGTCCGCTCCGGCGAGCGCCGCCGCGTCCGCGAGCCCGTCCAGCCGCTTCTGGGCGATGTAGAGGTCGGTGGCGCAGACGCACACGAACAGCACCGCGAGCGCGAGGAGGAGGTAGCCGAGCACGAGCAGCAGTACGCTCCCGTCGTCGTCGCCCTCTCCGTGCTGCTTCAGGGCCGGCACGCGCCCCCTCATCCCCCGCCCCATCGCCGCGACACCTTCTGCACCGACACGGCTTCCACAGGGACGGACGTCGCCTGGTCGAGTCCGAGCACGCCCGGCACGAGCGGCAGCGACACGCGCGTCGAGACCGTGACGACCACCGTCGCTCCCGCCGCCGGACAGGCCGATGCCCGGGGGCGGCACGACACCGCGACGTCGACCGCACCGGGATCGATGCCGTACTCCGCGACGACCCCGTCCAGCACCTCCTCCCCTCGGTCGGCCGCCGCCGCGATGTCGGGTGCCGAGGCGACGGCACGTGCGGCCTGCCGCGCCGCGGCCTCGACGCCCAGCGTCTGCTCCTGCACCGAGCCCACGGCGATCACGAGGTACAGCAGCGGCACGAGCATGATCACGCCGACGGCGATGAACTCCAGCGAGCTCGACCCCGCGTCATCGCGCATCGAATGACTCCGCCGGTGCGTGGGCCTCCACCTGCAAGGCCGCCGGGACGCCGACCAGGCCGAACACCGGGAGCGTCGTCCGGATCCGGACCTCGACGGTCTCCTGTCCCGCTCGCCGCGCCGAGGTCACCGTGATGTCGTCTGCGTAGGAGGGGCCCACCGCGCGACGGATAACCTCACGCGCCCGCTCTTCCCCCTCCGCGGCTGTCGTGTCGGCGAGAGCCGCGTAGTACGCCCCCTCCACAGCGGCGTCGTGGACGACATTGCGCACGTAGATCGCGAACGCGAGCTGCAGCACCGCGAGGGTGAGTGCGGTGAGCAGGGTGCCGACGAGCACGAACTCCACCGGGTTCGACCCACGGTCGTCGGTCACCCCCGCAGGCGCGCGCATGTCAGAGCCCCGAGACCCGCTGGATGGCCTGCTCGAACAGGGAGGTGAGTGCGGGCCCGGCGACCGCCCAGATGAGTACGACGAGCCCCGCGGTCATCAGGGTGACGAGCACCCAACCGGGCACGTCTCCCCGTTCGTCGTCGTAGAAGGCACAGAGCATCGAGCGCGCACGAGAGATCATGCCGCCAGTGTGCATGGGAGACCTGCCACGGCGCGGACGTTATCCACAGGAGCTCGGTGTTCCGGGCATCGCCGGATCCTCCCGACGGTTCATCCGGGTGAGAACGATGGACGCCGCGTCGACACCGTTGCTACGTTCGACGAACTAAGCCCCCTTGCGACGTGACAGGACCCCATGACCTCCACGAGTTCCCCCGCACGAGCCTCCCTTCACGAGTCCCCCTTCATCGCGGACGCGCGGTCAGGTGCCAGGGTCACGAGCTGGTGGCTGGCGATCATCCTCTTCCTCGCGCTCTGGATCGTCCAGATCGGCCTGCTCGCGGCTCTCACGATCGCGGCCCCCGTTCCTGCGGGCTCCGTCGCGTCGCAGTTCCAGGAGGCGTTCGCCAACCTCGTCGTCATCGGCCTCGTCTTCGCCTGGGTCGGCCTCTATGAGCGGCGACACGTGCGCACTCTCGGCTTCCGGCAACCCGGGCGCGGCGTGCTCGCTCTCCTGCTCGGCGTCGTCGTCGGGCTCGTCTTGATCTCCGTACCCATACTGTTCCTTCTGCTGACGGGCCAGTACGAGGCGGTCGCCGGCCCCGCGGGCGGCACCTCCGGGTTTCCCGCCCTACCTCTGATCCTGGCTCTCGCCGTCACCGTGATCGTCCAGGGCGGCAACGAGGAAGTCGTGACACGCGGGTTCCTCCTCCAGAGCGTGGGGCAACGATTCCCGACGTGGCTCGCAGTCCTCGTCCCCTCGCTGCTGTTCACGGTGGTGCATGGCGTCGGCGGCCATCCGGTGGCCTTCGCCACCATCTTCCTGTACGCGATCTTCGCCACCTTCGTCACACTCTGGCAGCGGTCGCTGTGGCTCATCTGCGGTATTCATGCCGGCTGGAACTTCGGCATGGGCAACGTCTACGGCATCCCGGTGAGCGGGTTGGACCCGCACTCCACGTCGCTCCTGTTCTTCGCCCCTTCCGATTCCTCGGCACCGTTGCTCACCGGTGGCGATTTCGGGACCGAGGGTGGGCTTCCCGCCGCCTTCACCATGCTGGCGGCGGCCGCCGTCGCGTTCGTGTGCTGGCGACGTTCCGCGCGGGAGCACCGTCAAGGAGGTCCGCGGGTCTCCCCGGAGCCGACCCGGGCGCAATAGGCTCCTGCCTCATGGAACCCAACCCTCTGCTGCCGTCGATTCCGGTGCTGATCGCGATCGTCGGCGGCGTGGTGATCCTCGTCTCCGTCATCGTCATCGTCGTCGGTGCCCGGAGAGCGAAGCGGCGGGGTTCTGTACCCCCGTCGCGCGAATCGCACAACCCCGGGTCCGGACACCACGACGAGGGATAGCCTGTCACGCATGCGCCCCGGACCTGACGATGAGATGCGGGCGCGGGTCGAGATCGACGGGCTCACCTATCCCCTGCCTCGCGGCACGGATGTCGTCGCCCTCCGGGAGCGGATCGAAGCCGCCGCGCGCGCCGAGCCCACATTCGTCTCGTTCGCCACGTCGGACGGCCTCGCGAGCGTCCTCGTCCACCCGACGTCGCGGGTGTTCCTCTTCCAGGTCAAGGCGTCGAACGACGGGAGCCTTGCTGCAGACCTCGGGGGGCTGCCGGACTGGGACGTCTGAGCGCCGCGGGAAGCCGCCGCAGCGTCAGGAGGTGAACTCGTCGATGACGAGCTCACCTCGGGCGTTCAGCCGCTCCATCATGTGGCTGACCCGAGCCGGGTCGATCGCCGGCGTCGGCTCGGCATCGAACTCGAGGACCAGCGGGATGGCCGGGTGCATCCACGCCGAGAGCCGGCCCGGGCTCTTCTTCCCCGAGGGCCACGTCATCATGAAGCTCTCCTGGCGACGGAGCTTGGTGGAGATCACGATCTTCAGATGCGCCAGCAGGGTGTCCTCGACGTCGATCGGCGGACGAGAGCTGTTGTACTCAAGACTTCCCATAGTCAAAAGGTAAGCCCCCGGGGCGCCCTCGGCCGACCACTCACCCGATGCCGAGGCGCAGGATGAACAGACCAGGGTAGATCGCGAACACGACGGACAGCGGCAGGATGAGGAACACCAGCGGCAGGAGCATGAAGATCTCCTTCCGTCCGGCCTGCTCGATGAGCGTGCGCTTGGCCTCCTCCCTCGTGTCGTCGGCCTGCGCGCGCAGGACGGCGGCGAGCGGCGCTCCATGTTCGAGCGCGGCGACGATCTGGTCCACGGCCCGCGTGAGCCCCGGCAGCTCCAGCCGCGCTGCCATCGCCGTCAGTGCGTCCGCCAGCGGCGACCCCGTCCCGACCTCCAGTACCGCGCGGCGCAGCTCGACCGTGAGCTCCCCTGACCCCACACCGGCCACGCGCTTCACGGCATCGAGGAACCCCTCGCCCGCCGAGAGACAGAGCGCCAGGAACTCCAGCGTCGTCGGCAGCTCCTCGGTCAGACGCACCTTTCGCGCACGCACCCGCGCCGACAGCCGCATGTCGTACCCCACACCGGCCGCCGCTCCCGCGAGGAGCGGGATCGACCCGACCGGAAGCGACCACCGACCGATCACGACGAGAACGATGACGGCGAGCGCTCCGGCAGCGATTCCGCCCACGATCACCGCGAGCTGACGACCGCGGAAGGCGACGGGATCGAATGCCGACCCCGCCTGAGCGAGCCGCCGTCGGAGAGCTTCCGTCCCGCCGAGCAGACGGTCGAGCGTCTTCGCACCGCGCGCACCGAGGCGGAACCCTCCGGCAGGCAGGGTGCCGGGCCGGGTGAAGGCGTCGCGCGGCAACACCTCGTCGTCCACGACGTCCCGCACGTACGGCGCGATCCGCGACGCGAGCGACGCCGCCCGCCACCGTGGGAGGCCCGCCAGAAGCGAGAGGACACCCGTGGCGAATCCCCCGCCGAGCAGCACGGCCACGGCGAGCGCGGAGAGCCCGCTCACCCGAACCACCGACGCGGCTCGGGCAGCCGACCGATCCGGATCATGAGGCGGAATGCCACGACGGACACGACCGCGCCCACGACGATCACGACGATCCCTTCCGGCGTGCCATAGGCCTTGGCCCCCTCCGGGCGCAGGATCAGGAGGGTGAGGATCACCCACGGCGCCACGGCTCCGAGGACGGCCGCTCCGCGGATCCACGACTGCCGCGCCTCGACCTCGCCACGCAGCGCCGCGTCGGCACGCACGGACGAGGAGAGCGCCCGCAGCACGCCGATGAGCTCGGTGCCACCGACCTGCCGCGCCATCCGCAGGGTCTCGATGATCCGGTCGCCGAGTGGATCGGCGAGGACGGCCTTTAGCCGGTCCAGACTGGAGTCGAACCGTCCGCTGCTCCGCAGGTCTCGGGCGAACACCTCGAACGCGGGCCGGAGCGGCGGTGGAGCCGATTCCGCGAGGGTGGCCACCGCATCGGGAAGCGACAGGCCGACGCGGATCGCGGCGATCAGCAGGTCGCAGACGTCGGGCCAGAGCTGGCGCCGCAGACGCCGCAGCCGCAGACGTCGGCCACGCAGGTAGGCGATCGGCGCCGCGCCCCCGGCCAGCCCGGCGAGAATCGCGAGCGCGGCGCTTCCCGTGACGAGCCAGGCGAGGGAGGCGGCGCCGAGCGCGGCACCGGCGATGCCGATCACGAGAGAGCGGGTCTGCACCGCCGGGAACCCCGCCTCGCCCGCGAGACGAGCCAGACGACCGCGATGCGGAGCAGTCGCGGAGCGCTCCCCGGCCGGCCACAGCCACGGTGCCAGGATCAGGAGCACGCCGGCCGCGAGCGTCGCGCCGAGGAGGATCGTCATGCGAGAACCCCCGTCCCGACCGGTGCCGATCGGCCGCGGGGGCGCGCGGCTCCGAAGACCGGCGTGCTGAGCACCCGCCCCTGGATCACCTCACCCGTCAAGGCGACGATCTCCTCGACGTATCGACGCCCGGCCGCATCGCGCGCGCAGTGCACGACGAGATCGACGGACGACGCGAGCGCCGGAGCGACGAAGTCGCGGTCGATGTTCCGGCCGGCGAGGAGGGGCAGCAGGCACAGCTTGTCGAGCGCCTCCGCGGCGGAGTTGGCGTGCACCGTGCAGGCCCCGGGCACGCCCGTGTTCAGCGCGAGCACGAGGTCAAGGGCCTCCGCGTCGCGCACCTCCCCCACCACGAGCCGGTCCGGTCGCATTCGCAAGGCCTCCTTCACCAATCGCCTCAGCGTGATCTCGCCGGTGCCCTCGAGGCTCGGCTGACGCCCCTGCAGCGCGACCACATCCGGGCCGTCCACCGCGAGCTCGAAAGTCTCCTCCACCGTGATGATCCGCTGGTCCGCCGCGCAGGCGGCGAGCAGCGCCCCGAGCATCGTCGTCTTCCCCGCGTGGGTCGCCCCCGACACGATCACGGACGCGCCCGTCCGCATCGCCTCACCGAGAGCCCGCGCGGCCTCGGGGGTCAGCGCGCCCTGCATCACGAGCGCATCGAGCGAGCGGTACCCGGGAAGGAACTTGCGGATGTTGACCGCCCACGACCCGCGCACGACATCGGCGATCGCGACATGCAGCCGCGAGCCGTCCGGCAGCGAGGCATCGACGAAGGGCTGCCCGATGTCCACGCGCCGTCCCGTCGCCTGCAGCATCCTCTCAACCAGGTCCCGCACCGTCGCCTCGTCCAACCACAGCGCCGTCCGCTCCGCCACCCCACCCCGCGCCGTGTGCACGGCCCCGTCGCCGTTGACCCACACCTCCTCGATGCCGGGGTCGTCGAGCAGCGGCTGCAGAGCACCGAAGCCGCTCACCGCCGCCAGCACGTCCCGCACGCACGCCGCCTCGTCCTCGACCAGCACGCCGCCCCGCGCGAGCGCCCGATCATCGTGACGCCGCACCTCCGCCCGGGCGACCTCCCGCGCCCGCTCCGGGTCGGTCGCCGGATCCACCCCCTCGGACCGCAGCCGACGCCGCACAAGGTCGGCGATGATCGACGCGGGCTGCTCCATCCCTGCATCCTCGCAACGATCCGCTCCCGGCCCGCGGAGTTATCCACACCCCGTGCGCGGCCTCCGAACGGGAACGCTCTGGCACCGGGTAGCGTGCAGGCATGAAGCGGTTCACTGTCTCGTGCGGCCTCCTCGGGGTTCTCCTCCTGTCCGGCTGCACCAGTGGCGCCGATCTCCTGCAGTGCCAGAGTGTGGCCGCCGTCGACACGGAGCTCGAGGCCTTCTTCGCCCAGGACACGGTCGGCGGCACGCCGAGCCCGGAGCAGACCGAGCGCCTGAAGGAGCTCGCGGACGAGTACGCCGATCTCGACGTCGACGGCGAGGTGCAGGAGGCTGCGACCGCAGTGAGCGACGATCTGCGCGCGCTCCACGACTACCGCGTCGGCGTCCAGAACGGCGACGACGCGGACCCCGACCGCGAACAGGAACTCCGCCGGACCGCGATCGATACGTTCGTCGAGGGGCAGGCCGTCTGCATCCAAGGCTCCTCCTGACGCCTCCGTATCGACCCGCCCGCCCCGGTGTCAACCGGTACGTCCCCCGTCGTCGCGCTCCCTAGGCTGAGGAGCAGACCTGCGAGGAGACGACGTGCACCGCGCCACACCAGCCGCCCCCGAACCGACCCTGAGCGTGGTCATCCCGGTCAAGGACGACGCGACGGAACTGCAGCGGTGTCTTCGCGCCCTCGCCCGACAGACGCTTCCGCCGGACGAGATCATCGTCGTGGACAACGCCTCGACCGATGAGTCGGCCGCCGTGGCCGTCCGGCACGGTGCACGGGTCGTGCGGTGCGACACCCCGGGCATACCCGCGGCGAGCGCGACCGGGTACGACGCGGCGACGGGCGACGTGATCCTGCGACTCGACGCGGACGGCGTGCCGGGGCCGCGGTGGATCGAGACGATGGCGACCGCGTGTACGCGGGATCCGCGGGTCGGCGCCTGGACCGGCGGTGCGCATTTCGTCGACGGCCCCCGGTTCCTGCGGCGGCCCCTCGCGGTGGCCTACCTGTTGTCCTACGTCATCGTGTGCGGCTCCGCCCTGGGCCACGCGCCGCTGTTCGGGTCGAATCTCGCCCTCCGCCGCTCGGCCTGGTTTGCGGTCCGAGACCGCGTGCACCGCGACGACGCCGACCTCCACGACGACCTCGACCTCGCCTTCCACGTCGGCGAGCGCCACCGCATCCGCTGGCTCGTGCACACCGACATGGGCATCTCCATGCGCCCGTTCGGCAGCGGCCGCTCGTTCGCGCGCCGGGCCTGGATCGGCGCCCGCACCGTCCTCGTGCACTGGCCGGAGGACTTCCCGCCCGTGCGCTGGGTGCGGCTCACCCTGCGCCGGGTACTGCACCGGCTCGGCGTCCCCGCGCCCGGAGCCCGCCGATGACCGCCCCGCTCCTCGGAACAGCGTCTGCCACCGAGCTGCACGTCATGACCCTCAACATCCGCCGCGATCTCGGCGCGCTCGCCTGGCCACCCGCCGACCGCTGGTCGGTTCGACGTCCCCGGCTCACCGCGCTCCTGCGCACGGAGCGGCCGGACGTCCTCGGTGTGCAGGAAGCCCTCCCTGAGCAGGCTGCCGCCGTCTCCGCCGCGCTCGGCCCGTCGTTCCGCCGTATCGGCCACGGCCGCCTCCCGGGACCCCGCGGCGAGGGCTGTCCGCTCTTCTACGACGCCGACCGGCTGGAGCTGCGCACCTGGCGACAGGTCGCGCTCTCCCGCACCCCCGATCGCCCCGGTTCGCGCTCCTGGTCGAGTGTCGTGCCGCGGGTGGCGGTGGAGGCGTCCTTCCGCGATCACCGCACGGGGGCCACGGTCACCGTGCTCAACACCCACCTCGACGCGTTCTCACCCTGGGCGCGGCTCCGCCAGGCGCAGGCAGTGCACGACGTCGCTGCCGCAGCGTTGACACCCGTCATCCTCCTCGGCGACTTCAACGCCGCCGCGGGCTCGGCACCGTGGCGTGCCCTGGAGACCGACGACGTCCTCCGCGATTCGTGGACGGCCGCTGTGACCCGCCGCACACCCGCCTGGAGCACGTTCGCCGGCTACCGGTCGCCGCGCCGCGGACGCCGCATCGACGGCGTCCTCGCCTCCCCCGCGCTACCCGTGCGCCGGGTGGGCATCGACGCCCGCCAGTATGGAGGGGGCTGGCCGTCCGATCATCTCCCCGTGCACGCCCTGTTCGATCTCGCCCCCGCCGTCGCACCCGAGGAGCCCGCATGAAGGAGGACTTCCTCCGCCCACCGCAGTCCGTGGCGGAGTACGGCGCCGACGCCGTCCGCGTGATCGGCATCCTCAGCGTCCTCGTCGCGGCGATCTGGTCCACCCCGACCGACGCCGGCATCCTCGCGCTCGCCCTCCCCGCCCTCATGCTCCCCCGTGTCCTCGGGATGCGCGGCGGCATCGACCTCGCGATCGGCCTGATCGTACTCATCGCCGCCGCGAGCAACGTGTTCGACGTGTACCGCACGCTCACCGGGTGGGACCTCGTCGTGCACTTCGTCTGCACAGGCGCCCTCGCCGCCACCGGCTACCTCGTGCTCTCCCGCCTCGGCATCGTCACCGCGCAGGAGTCGCCGGCGTTCCGCCCCCGCATCCCGATCATCCTCTGCACCGTGATCGGGCTCGCTGCCAGCGCCGTGTGGGAGATGATCGAGTGGGCGGGACGCACCTTCGTCACCGACGAGATCTTCGTCACCTACGAGGACACGATCGGCGACATGGCGATGGGCGGCCTCGGTGCGCTCGCGGCGGGAATCCTCGTCGCCGTCGTCCGGCTGGAGCGTCATCGCCCCGCGTGACGGCGCGGAACTGCGGGACGATCCCCAGGGTCGAACAGCGCGCGGGTCAGTAGACTGAAGCCACCGCGCGGGAGTGGTGGAATTGGCAGACACGCAGGATTTAGGTTCCTGTGCCCCAGGGCGTGTGGGTTCAAGTCCCACCTTCCGCACGACGGGTGCTTCGGCGCCCGCATCGCTCCACCGCCGACACCTCACGACCGACGGGAATCCCGCCAGTGCTCGAAAGCATGCTGCACGCCCCCACCGCGCTCATCCCGTGGCTCGATCCGCAGACGATCATCGGGGCGGCGGGTCCGTGGGCGCTCCTCGTGGTCTGCTTCATCATCTTCGCCGAGACCGGTCTGCTGGTCGGCTTCCTCCTGCCCGGTGACACGCTGCTCATCATCGCGGGCCTGCTGACCCACACGAGCAACGTCTTCGGCGTGAACATCTGGGTCGTCTCGCTGCTCATCGCGCTCTCGGCGTTCATCGGCGGCGAGGTCGGCTACGTCATCGGACACAAGGGCGGTCCCGCGGTGTTCGAACGCAAGGAATCCGGCCTGTTCAGCAAGAAGAACGTCGAGCGCACCAACGCGTTCTTCGAGCGCTTCGGCGGCCTCACCGTGATCCTGGCCCGCTTCGTGCCGATCGTGCGCACGTTCGCTCCGGTCGCGGCCGGGGTGGGCCACATGCCGTGGCGGCGCTACTCGCTCTACAACTTCATCGGAGCGATGATCTGGGGCTTCGGGCTCACGATGGTCGGGTACCTCATCGCCTACATCCCCTGGATCCGGCACCTCGTCGTCGAGTACATCGACATCATCCTGCTCATCGCCGTCGGCGGTACGGCGATCGTCACCCTGTGGCACTACCTCACCGAGCGTCACAAGGCGAAGAAGGCCGCGGCCGCGGGCGAAGACGTCGTGACCGACCATGCGGAGGCGGAGGAGCTCGTCCTCGACGCCGACGTGTTCGACCGGGCCCCCGACCTCGACGGCGACGGAAAGCACTGACCTCGTCGCGGATCAGCCCGCGTTCTTCGAGCGCTTCTCCTTGGAGCGGGCCACGCTCGCGCGCAGCGCCTCCATCAGGTCGATGACCTCGCCGCCGTCGGCCGCCTTCTCGGCGTCGCCACCGAACGTCTCGGCCACATCGAAGGTCTCGCCGGCCTCGATCTTCGCGTCGATGAGGGTGCGGAGCTCCTTCTGGTACTCGTCGACGAACTCCTCGGGATCGAAGTCGGCCGAGTAGCTGTCCACGAGGGAGGACGACAGCTCCAGCTCCTTCTTCGAGATCCGCACGTCCTCGTCGAGGGACGGGAACTCCGCCTCCCGGACCTCGTCCGACCACAGCAGCGTCTGGAGCACGAGCACCTTGCCCCGCACACGCAGCGCGGCGAGCCGGGTCTTCTGGCGCAGCGTGAACCGCACGATCGCGGTGCGATCGGTCTGCTCCAGGGTCTTGCGCAGCAGCACGTACGCCTTGGGCGACTTCGAGTCGGGCTCCAGGTAGTACGGCTTGTCGAGGGTGAGCGGATCGACCTGGTCGGAGGGCACGAACTCCACGACGTCGATCTCGCGGCTCTTCTCCGCCGGCAGCGCGGCGAGGTCGTCCTTGGTGAGCACGACCGTCTGGCCGTCGTCGACGTAGGCGCGGTCGATGTCAGAGTACGCGACCGTCTCGCCGCACACCTCGCACGTCCGCTGGTAGCGGATGCGGCCGCCGTCCTTGTCGTGCACCTGATGCAGCGGCACGTCGTGATCCTCGGTCGCGGAGTACACCTTGACCGGCACGTTCACCAGCCCGAACGTCAGGGCGCCCTTCCAGATCGTCCTCATCACACCAGTAGACACCAGCCCCACCCGTCACGACCACCCCTTGACTACGCTGGCTCCATGGTGGGAGAGGCGCAGGTCGTACAGGTCGACGGCCGACGACTGCGCGTGACCAACCTAGACAAGGTCGTCTATCCGGAGACGGGCACGACCAAGGGCGAGGTCATCGCCTACTACACCGCCATCGCGCCCCTGCTCCTGCCACTCCTCGACGGCCGCCCGGTCACCCGCAAGCGCTGGGTCGAGGGCGTCGGCACCGCCGCGGCTCCCGAGGACTCCTTCTTCACGAAGCAGCTCGAGCCCGGGGCTCCGGACTGGATCCCGCGGCAGGACATCCAGCACTCCGACGGCCCCAAGGCGTATCCGCTGGTGGAGGACGTGCCCACATTGGTCTGGCTCGCGCAGGTCGCGGCGATCGAGCTGCACGTGCCGCAGTGGCGGTTCACCCCGGAGGGTCTGCCCGGTCGCCCCGACCGTCTCGTGCTCGACCTGGACCCCGGACCCGGCGCCGACCTCGCGCAGTGCGCCGAGGTCGCCCGGATCGCCAGGACGCTCCTCACCGGCATGGGCCTCGACCCCCTGCCCGTGACGAGCGGCAGCAAGGGCATCCATCTCTACGCGTCCCTGCCCGGCGAGCAGACCAGCGCCGAGGTCTCCGCCGTCGTCAAAGAGCTGGCGCGCATCATCGAGAACGACCACCCGGACCTCGCGACGAGCGTCATGTCCAAGGCCGTGCGCGGAGGCAAGGTGTTCCTCGACTGGAGCCAGAACAACGGCAAGAAGACGACGATCTCCCCGTACTCCCTGCGGGGGCGCGCCCGCCCCGGCGTCGCGGCGCCGCGCACGTGGGAGGAGCTCGACGACCCGGGGCTCGCACACCTCGAGCTGGACGACGTGCTCGCACGCGCGGCTGCCGGATTCGACCCCCTCTCGTCGCTCCGCCCCGACGCTCCGGCACTGGCCGCGAACGCGCCCGCCTCGACCCCGGCTCCCGCGATCCGGGCGGCGGCCGTCGCCCCCGCCCGCCGCGGACGGCCGCTCGCCGCACCCGCACCGTCCCCCGCCGCGACCACCCTCCCCTCCCTCTCCCCGATGCTCGCCGAGAACGGCACCCCCGCGATCGCTCGAAACCTCAGCACCCCGTCCTGGGTGGAGGTGAAGTGGGACGGCATCCGTGCGATCGGCACCTGGCGCGACGGGCACATGTCGCTGCACGCCCGTCGCGGCACCGACATCACCGCGCGCTATCCCGAGCTGACGGCCGACGGCGCCCCGTTCCTCCCGGTCGACGAGGCGATCGTCGACGGGGAGATCGTCGCCTTCGACAGCGCAGCCCGGCCGAGCTTCTCCCTGCTGCAGAATCGCATGCACCTCACCCGGCCCCGGGAGATCGAGCGCGAGGTGGTGCGCACACCGGTCGTGTACATGCTGTTCGACCTGCTCCGCCTCGACGGGCATGATCTCACCGGGATGCCGCTCCGCGAGCGCCGCACGCTCCTGGACGACATCGTGGCGGGGGTCGACGCGCCCATCCAGGTCCCACCCGTCTTCGACGACGTGGACGCGGCGCTGGCCGCGAGCGAGGAGTTCGGGCTGGAAGGCGTCGTCGTCAAGGATCCGGCGTCACGGTATCGCGCCGGCCAGCGCTCGCCCTCCTGGCTCAAGCTCAAGAACACCCGCATGCAGGAGGCGGTGATCGTCGGCATCCGCCCGGGGAAGGGCGAGCGGGAGGGCACTCTCGGCTCTCTCCTCCTCGCGGTCCCGGAGGGCGGCGACCTCCGCTACATCGGCCGCGTGGGCACCGGATTCACCGACCGGATCCTCCGCGACCTCCTCGCCCGCCTGGAGCCGCTGCGGGTGCCGCGCGCACCGCTCGACGGCGTCCCCCGACCCGATGCCTCCGACGCCCTGTGGGTGCGTCCAGAACTCGTGGGCGAGGTGGAGTTCGCGAACTGGACGCCGGACGGCATCCTCCGTCACGCCCGCTGGCGTGGTCTGCGTCCCGACAAGACCGTCGACGAGATCACCGTCGAGGCGTGACGCACACGCCGCTCAGGCGTGGTGCGGTTCGCAGTCGCTCTGCTCGGCCGGCTCGATCTGGAACGTGGAGTGCGCGACGTCGAAGTGGTCCGCGAGGCACGCCTGCATCTCCGAGAGCAGCGCCGCCGAGCGGCCGTCCGCCAGCAGATCCGGCCGGACGCTGACGTGGGCGGTGAAGACCGGAGCACCGCGGGTGAGCTGCCACACGTGCACGTCATGGACCCCGACGACGCCGTCGTAGCCGAGCAGGTGGGTGCGGATCTCGCCGACCGCCATGCCCTTCGGCGCCGACTCGGCGAGCACGGAGAACACCTCCTTGAGGAGGACGAACGCCCGCGGGATGATCATCGCCGCGATGAACAGCGAGGCGAGGGCGTCGGCCGGCATCCAGCCCGTCACGAGGATCACGCCCGCCGCGATGATGACCATGAGCGAGCCGAGAAGGTCGCCCATCACTTCGAGGTAGGCGCCCCGCACGTTCAGGTTCGTGCGCTGGGCACGGCTGAGCAGCCACATCGACACCGCGTTCGCGAGCAGGCCGACGACCGCGACGACGAGCATGAGCCCACCGGCGACCTCGATCTCGGAGGGGTTCAGCAGCCGCTGCACCCCCTGCACGGCGACGACCGTGGCGAGGGCGATGAGGATGACCGCGTTGATGAGCGCGCCGAAGACCTCCGCGCGCTGATAACCGAACGTCCGCCGGTCGTCCGCAGGACGCGCCGCCACGGTCGCGGCGATGAGGGCGATCACGAGCGCCGAGGCGTCCGTGAACATGTGCGCGGCGTCCGCGAGCAGCGCCAACGAGCCGGTGAGAAGAGCTCCGACGACCTGCACGATCATCACGGTGGCGGTGAGGGTCAGGGAGATCGCGAGCAGGCGGCGGCTGCTCGCCGAACGGAGACCGCCGGGCGCGGGGGCGTGATCGTGCATGCCCCCAGGCTAGCCCGGGGGCGGGTGCCAAGAGGCCGTTCCTGGCTAGTCGGGAACAGTAACGATTCTCACCGTCAGCAGGGGTTCTTCTCTCCGACGCTCAGAGCGCGGCGAGCAGCGGCACGAGCGCCGTGAAGGCGCGGGCGCGATGCGACTGCGACTGCTTCTCCTCCGCCGTGAACTCCCCCACGGTGCGCTCCGCGCCGTCCGGCTGACCGTCCGGGATGAAGATCGGGTCGTAGCCGAAACCGCCGCTCCCGGAGGCTTCGTGGGCGAGGCGTCCGGGCCAGATCCCCTCCACGACGTGCTCGCGACCGTCCGGGAGGACGAGCGCGATGGTCGACGTGAAGTGCGCGGCGCGGTGCGGGTCGGCGATGTCGCGCAGCTGGTCGAGCAGCAGCTCCAGGTTCGCCGTGGCGTCCTTCTTCTGCCCTGCCCAGTACGCCGACAACACCCCGGGTGAACCGCCGAGCACGTCCACGCAGATGCCGGAGTCGTCGGCGAGCGCCGCAAGGCCGGTGTGCGCGGCAGCCGCACGCGCCTTGAGGAGCGCGTTCTCGGCGAACGTCACGCCGTCCTCGACCGGCTCGGGACCGTCGTAGCCGACGACCTCCAGGTCGGGCCGCGTCTGCTGCACGATCTGCTGGAACTCCGCCACCTTGTGCGGGTTGTGGGTCGCGAGGACGACGCGCATGCTCAGGCTCCCGCCAGGGCGGCGAGCTGCCGGTCCTTCAGCTCCGCGCAGCCGGCGACGCCGAGGTCGAGGAGCGCGTCGAGCTCGCGCTTGTCGAACGGCGCCCCCTCGGCCGTGCCCTGCACCTCGACGAACAGGCCGCGGCCGGTCACCACGACGTTCATGTCGGTCTCGGCCCGCACGTCCTCGACGTAGGCGAGGTCGAGCATCGGCTCCCCGTCGACGATGCCGACCGACACCGCGGAGACGGAGTCGAGCAGCGGCGTCGAGTTCTTGCCGATGAACTTCTTGTCCCGCCCCCACTCGATCGCGTCGGCCAGGGCGACGTAGGCGCCGGTGATCGCCGCCGTGCGGGTGCCACCGTCAGCCTGGAGGACGTCGCAGTCGATGACGATGGTGTTCTCGCCCAGCGCCTTGGTGTCGACGACGGCGCGGAGAGCGCGTCCGATGAGCCGGGAGATCTCGTGCGTCCGGCCGCCGATGCGCCCCTTCACGCTCTCCCGGTCGTTGCGGCTGTTCGTCGCGCGCGGGAGCATCGCGTACTCCGCCGTGACCCAGCCTTTGCCCTTGCCGGTGAGCCAGCGCGGCACACCGTTCGTGAACGAGGCGGTGCACAGCACCTTCGTCCCGCCGAAGCTGATGAGAGCCGAGCCCTCGGCCTGCGCGCTCCAGCCGCGCTCGATGGTGATCTCGCGGAGCTGCGAGGTGGAACGCCCGTCGGCGCGGACGATGTCGGTCATGTGCTTCTCTCGGTCGGGGATGGAGCGACGGGCTCAGCGCGCGTCGAGGGCGGAATCGGGAAGCGTGATGACGCCGGTCTGGACGAGCTGCACGTCGCGCACCTCGCGGCCCATGAGCCGGTTCGCGAGCGCCGTGAAGTCATCGGCGGAGTCGCCCGTGGCCTCGTAGACATAGGTCGCGGTGGCGTCGGGCGGCGCCAGCAGATCGCCGCGCACGAGCTGGCGGTACACGTCGCCCGCGGTCTCGTCGTCGCTGGAGACCAGAGTCACGCCCTCCCCCATGACGTAGCTGATGGCACCACGGAGGAACGGGTAGTGCGTGCAGCCGAGGACGAGCGTGTCCACGTCGGCCTCCCGCAGCGGCGCGAGGTACTCCTCGGCCACGGCGAGCACCTCGGGAGTTCCGGTCACCCCGGCCTCGACGAACTCGACGAACCGGGGGCAGGCCGCCGTGAACACCTGCAGGCGCTCGTTCACCTCGAGCATGTCCTGGTACGCCCGGGAGCCGATGGTGCCGACCGTACCGATCACACCGACCCGTCCGTTCCTCGTCGTGGACACCGCGCGTCGCACGGCCGGACCGATCACCTCGACGACGGGCACGTCGTAGCGCTCGCGCGCATCGCGCAGCATGGCCGCGGACGCCGTGTTGCAGGCGATCACGAGCATCTTCACGCCCTGGTCCACGAGCGTGTCGAGCACTTCGAGCGCGTAGCGGCGCACGTCGGCGATGGGCTTGGGGCCGTACGGCGAGTGGGCGGTGTCGCCGATGTAGACGAACGATTCGCGGGGCAGCTGGGCCCGGATGGCCCTGGCCACCGTGAGCCCGCCGACACCGGAGTCGAAGATCCCGATGGGCGCGTCGTTCATGACTCCCCAGCCTACCCGCGTGCGCGGCGCCTCGTGCATCCTGGCCTCACTAAGCTGAGCGCATGACCACGTCGACGGCGCTGCTCACCGACCGTTACGAGCTCACGATGCTCGCCGCCTCGCTCCGGGACGGCACCGCCTCCCGTCCGAGTGTCTTCGAGCTGTTCTCCCGTCGGCTGTCCGGCGGACGTCGCTTCGGCGTCGTGGCCGGCACCGGGCGATTGCTCGAGCTGCTGCGCGATTTCCGCTTCGGTGACGACGAGTTGCGCTTCCTCCGCGACGAGCGCGTCGTCGACGCCGAGACCCTCGCCTACCTCGAGCGCTACCGCTTCACCGGGACCATCCGCGGATACCGTGAGGGTGAGCTCTACTTCCCCGGGTCGCCCATCCTCACGGTGGAGGGCTCGTTCGCGGACGCGGTGGTCCTGGAGACCTTGGCGCTGAGTGTGCTCAACCACGACTCCGCCGTCGCCACGGCCGCCGCGCGCATGAGCATCGCCGCCGGAGAGCGGCCCCTCGCCGAGATGGGCTCCCGCCGCGCCGCGGAGCGCTCGGCGGTCGCTGCCGCGCGAGCCGCCTACATCGCCGGCTTCGGCGCCACGAGCAACCTCGAGGCCGGGCGCGCCTGGGGCATCCCGACCATGGGCACTGCCGCCCATTCCTGGACGCTGCTGCACGACAGCGAGGAGGACGCCTTCCGCGCGCAGGTCGAGAGCATGGGCGTGGACACCACGCTCCTCGTGGACACCTACGACATCCGCACCGGCGTCGAGACCGCGATCCGCGTGGCCGGGACCGGGCTGGGCGGCGTCCGCATCGACTCCGGCGACCTCCCGATCGTCGCCGCGGAGGTCCGCGCACAACTCGACGAGCTCGGCGCCACCGATACCCGCATCACGGTCACCAGCGACCTGGACGAATACGCGATCGCAGCCCTCGCCGCCTCCCCCGTGGACGCCTACGGGGTCGGCACCTCGGTCGTCACCGGCTCCGGGTATCCGACCGCGAGCATGGTCTACAAGCTCGTCGCCCGGCAGGACGCCGACGGGGCGTGGATCGGCGTCGCCAAGGCCTCGGCCGACAAGGCGTCTTTCGGCGGGCGCAAGGCGGCGTTCCGCACCCTCGACGACGGCGTCGCCGCAGCAGAGACGGTCGTCGTCTCCGACGGCTTCGAAGCGCTGGACACGCCTGCCGAGCACCCGGACGGACGCCCGCTCCAGGTCACCCTCGTCGAGGGCGGCGAGATCGACACCGCAGCCGAGGGCGCGGCGGGGACGGCTGCCGCCCGCGCGCATCACCTGCGTGTGCGCGAAGAGCTGCCGGTGCGGGCGCTCGCACTCAGCAAGTCGGATCCGGCGATCCCGACGGTCTACGTCGAGGCGGACTGACGCGCGGTCGGCGGTCAGCCGACCATCGACTCGTAGATCTCCTTGCAGGTCGGGCAGATCGGGAACTTCTCCGGATCACGACCGGGCGTCCATTTCTTGCCGCAGAGCGCGCGGACGGGCTTGCCCGTGATCGCCGACTCGAGGATCTTGTCCTTCTTGACGTAGTGCGAGAAGCGCTCGTGGTCGCCCGGTTCGATGTTCTCCTCGCGGAGGAGCTCTTCCAGTTCGCGATCAAGCGTTGCCACGCCGCCCTGATCGGGGCTGTCCAGCGGAGTACTCATCCCGTGATTCTAGCCGCGTCCGAGCCTCGGCGGGGCGGGTCTCAGGCCGTCTCGACGAACTCCATCAGACGCTCGCCGCTGTGCTCGAAGATGCGTCCGCCGATCACGGCTCCTCCGATGAACGCGGCCGCCCCGGTGACGATGCCGACCCAGAACGTCGCAGGCGCGAATCCGGGATCGGCGACGATGCTCGCGCCGAACAGCCACATGGTCGGCACGCTCAGGAGGATCGCACCGAGGAATGCCGCCGCCGGGCCGTAGATCCCCCTGGAGGTCGGTCGCTGCGGCTGCTGGAACGGGCTGTCCCCGGGGCGGGAGACCGCGTACGGCGCCACCACCGACACCACGCTGGAGATCCCGAGGGCGCTGAACAGCAGGCTCGCTCCGACACCGACGAGCGGCAGGAGCAGGCTCCACCGACCGGCGAGGAGCAGCGAGAGCGGCACCGCGATCGCCAGCACGGGGACGGCGACGAGCAGCACGGGCACGAGGCGCCCGAGACGGTCGGGAAGACCGCGGACGCCGCTCGCGACGTGGGTCCACAGGGCCGTGGAATCGTAGGCGACGTCGTTGTGGGGCAGCCAGCCGAAGAACAGGGCCATGACGGGCACGGGGACGAGCGCGGCGATCTCGACCGGCACGCCCGCGACGATCAGTGGGAACACGGTCAGCACGCCCGCCACGGGCACCACGATGATGTTCATGATGTACCGACGGTCGCGGAGCCAGTACACGAGGCTTCGCGAGGCGATGGCGCCGAAGGCGTTCGAGGGCAGCAGGGCGAACCAGCCGAGTCCGGTGCGCTCGCGTGCCGCCACCGGACGCTCCGTCGTCGTCAGCAGGCGGCGCACGAACCAGGTCCAGGCGAGCCACAGCAACGCCAGGGTGGCCACGGCGATCAGTCCGCTGACCCAGGCCACAGCCGTCTCACCGGCGGCCGCCGCGAACATCGCCGCCGGCGACGCGGCGAGCGGGGTGAACCCGATCACCGAGGTCAGGGTCGCCAACGATGCCGGAACCTCGCCATCCCAGCGGAGCGAGCCGAGGAACACCGCGACAGGGAAGGCGATGACGATCAAGGCGAGGGCGAACAGCGCGGTCAGCTCGCGGGATCGACGCTCCGGCAGCAGCAGCGCGTTGAGCGCCATCCCGACCCGGGAGAGGAGGATCGTCGACAGCAGCCCCGTCAGCGCCAGGAGGACGGCCGGCACCCACGGCGCACCGGCGCGGACGGCGACGATCGTCACGCTGACGTAGACCGCGAGGAGCGCGAGACTCGGCACGCTGACCAGTGAGGCGATCGCAAGGACTCCGGGCATCTTCCGCTCGTCGACGCCGAACACCGCGAAACGCCGGGGATCGAGCTGATCGACGGCCCCCACGAGCAGGGGTCCCACGAGGAAGCCGAGCAGGACGGCCGCACCGCCGAGCACTGTCACCGCCTGGGAGACCGGAACGGGCGCGTCGCCGAGACTGAACACCGCCACGCAGACGACCACCGTGACCGCGATCACCGCGCCGAAGGAGAGCAGGGTGCGCACCCGGTGTTCCCCGCGCAGGGCGCCCAGGAGGAGCGCGAACCTCAGTCGGAGAACGTGTGCAGCCACTCGAGCCCCTCCACCTCGCCGCTGGAGCCAGCGAGCTCCACGAATCGGGACTCGAGCGTCTGGCCCGCGCGTACCTCGTCGATCGTGCCCTCGGCGAGCACCTCGCCGTTGACGATGATGGCCACCCGGGAGCACACGCGCTCGACGAGGTCCATTCCGTGGCTCGACAGGATCACGGTGCCGCCGTGCGAGACGTAGGCGCGCAGGATGTCGAGGATCACGGCGGAAGAGACCGGGTCGACGGACTCGAACGGCTCGTCGAGCACCAGGACGCGCGGCGAGTGGATCATCGCGCCCGCGAGCATGATCTTCTTGGTCATACCCGCCGAATAGTCGGACACCACCCGGTTCAGGGCGTCGCCGAGATCGAACGCCCGGGCGAGGTCGCCGGTGCGCTTCTCGATGACGTCGGCGGCGAGGCCGCGGAGCAGCCCGTAGTAATACAGCAGCTGCCGGCCGGTGAGGCGGTCGAACGTGCGCAGGCGGTCCGGCAGGACGCCCATCACGCGCTTCGCCGCGAGCGGCTCGCTCGCCTGGTCGATGCCGCAGATGAGGACACTGCCCTCGTCCGCACGCAGGAGGCCGGCGACGATCGACAGGGTCGTCGTCTTGCCGGCACCGTTGGGGCCGACGATGCCATAGAACGAGGCGGCGGGCACGGTGAGATCGATGCCGTCGACAGCGCGGTTCTCGCCGAACTGCTTCACGAGACCGCGGATCCGGATGGCTTCGGTGGCGGGCTCCGCCGCCTCCTCCTCGTCGACCTCGGCCGGCGGCTCCTCGGCGATCACGGCTTCGACCACTTCGACGACCTCGACGTCCGCGACGCGGCTTTCCTCGAGCGCGGGCTCCTTCGTCACCGGCAGAGCGGTGTCCGACACCTCGACCGCGGGCTCCGCGGCGGACTCCTCGATGGCGGCCGCGTCCTCGACGCGCGTCGCCGACTCGGAGGCGCCGTCGTCCGACGCCACCACCGCGGCGGACTCCTCGGGCTGCGTCTCCGCAGCGGCCAGTGCTTCCGAGGCCTGTGCGTCCGCAGCCGCGGCTTCCGCCGCCTGCGCCTCCGCGGCCTCGGCTTCCGCGGCCTTCGCGGCAGCCGCCTTGGCCGCAGCCGCCTTCGCCGCAGCGGTCTTGGCGGCGGTGGTCTTGGCCGTCGTCCTGGCCGCCGATGCCTTCGCGGCGGCCGTCTTCGCCGCGGCGGCCTTGGCCGCAGCCGTCTTGGCAGCCGTCGTCTTGGCGGCAGCAGTGCTCGGCTTCGTGGTCGTCGCGGACGGGCGCTTCGGGCTCGTGGTCCGCGCGGCGGTGTTCTTCACCGCGGCCGCTCGGGCGGCCGACGCGGTGCGAGCGGCCGCGGGATCCACACTCGCTGCGGGCGTGGGCTCGACCACGACCTCGGAGGTGGGGGCCGCCTTCTCGGCTGCGGCCTTGGTCGGTGCGGGCCGCGCAGCGGTCGGCTTCTTCACCGCGGGAGTCTTCGCCGCGGGCCTCTTCGCCGCGGGAGTCTTCGCCGTGGCCGCCTTCGTCGCCGTCGAGGACTTCGCTGCGGTGGACTTCGCCGGAGCGGCCTTCGCGCCCGCGGCCTTCGCCGCCGTGGTCTTCTGGCTCGTGGACTTCGTGCCGGCAGTCTTCGCCGACGTGGACTTCGCAGTGGTGGTCTTCGAGGCTGCGGTCTTCGCCGCCGCCGCCTTCGTCGCGGAGGACTTCGCTCCGGTCGCTTTCTTCGCGCCGGCGGAGGACGAGGCAGTTTTCTTGGCGGCCGGTTTCCGAGCGGGCGCGGAGGCCTCGGTCGGAGTCTCGGCTCCCTCTGCCTGGGGGGTGGGGTTATCAGGGGAGGAAGTCACCGTCCTACGGTATCAACGGGTAGCTGAGAGCCAAGGCCCCACGCGACATTCCGACATCAGAACCCCTTCTCCGCGGAATTTGCAAGGGGGTTGTCGTGCCTGTGCGTTGCGTGTGTACTCGGTCACGAAATGGCAACGGGGCCTGCCTGGCCCCGGGGTTCCCAGGGGGAATCGCTAGCATGATTCCCGGCACGACGAAGTGTCTGGTCGGTGAACCGACCGTGAACACAACTTCCTTAGGAGTATTCGTGACTCTTCAGACCGTCATCCTCGCAGCCGGAATGGGCTCCCGCCTCGGCCGTGCGCTGCCCAAGCCGCTCACCGAGCTCAACGACGGCCGCACGATCATGGGCCAGCAGCACGACAACATCCGGGCCGCTTTCGGATCCGACGCGCGCATCACGACGGTCGTGGGCTACCGCGCGGAGACCATCATCGAGGCCTTCCCCTCCGTGAACTACGTCCACAACGACCGCTACGACGAGACCAACACCTCGAAGAGCCTGCTGCGCGCCCTGAGCGCCACCGGCAAGAGCGGCGTGCTGTGGATGAACGGCGACGTCGTCTTCGACCCGATGATCCTCGGTCGCGCCGCCGCGTACATCGAGCGTGACCAGTCGTTCGTCACCGTCAACACCGCCAAGGTCAGCGACGAAGAGGTGAAGTACACCGTCACCGCGGAAGGCTTCATCAAGGAGCTGTCGAAGTCCGTCAAGGGCGGTCTCGGCGAGGCCGTCGGCATCAACTACATCTCCTCCGGCTTCAAGAAGGCGTTCATGCGCCAGCTGCAGCGGGTTGAGGATCAGGACTACTTCGAGCGGGGTCTCGAGCTGGCGATCGCCGAGGACGGCCTGCTGCTCGAGCCGATGGATGTCTCCGACCTGTACGCGGTCGAAGTCGACTTCGCGGAAGACCTGGAGCGCGCGAACCTCTTCGTGTGACGATCCCCTCCGAGAGCCCCGTTCCGCCACGGACCGGGGCTCTCGGTGTTTTCGCGGTCGCGCTTCATAGGATCGGCACATGGCCCCCAAGGTGCACAAGATCCACTCCCTGCCGGACGACGCCCCGTGGGACAAGGGCGTGCCGCCGGTCGGCTCCCCCGAACACCCGATGATGGTCCGCGGGCTCGATCGGGTGCTGTCGATCCAGCGCCCGCTGGTGCTCGCCCACATCCGCAGCATCCGGCTCCGCAACCCGCACGCGACCCCCGACGAGATCATCCGGATCCTGGAGCGCCGCTATCTCGCAGCCGTCACGACGGGCGGGGCCGCGGTGGGGGCGACCGCGGTGGTCCCCGGTATCGGCACAGGCATCACGCTCGCCCTCTCCGGGGTCGAGACGGTGGGATTCGTGGAATCCACGGCCCTCTTCGCGCAGTCGGTCGCCGAGGTGCACGGCATCGCGGTGGGAAACCCCGACCGCGCTCGCGCACTGGTCATGACCCTCATGCTCGGCAAGGAGGGCGTCGACCTCGTCGGGCAGCTCGCGCGGCAGGTCACCGGTCGCGGCAGCAGCCGGTCCGCGTACTGGGGCGAGCTGGTGACGAAGTCGCTGCCGCGCGCCGCCGTGGGGCCGCTCGTGGACCAGCTCAAGGGGATGTTCGTGAAGCAGTTCGCGGCCAAGGGCGGGGCTTCCTTCATCGGCAAGGCGATGCCGTTCGGGATCGGCGCGGCGATCGGCGGCGCGGGCAACCACATCCTCGGACGCCGCGTGCTCACCACTTCCCACCGGGCCTTCGGAGCCGCACCGCTCACCCTCCCCGCGGAGCTGGAACCCGTGCCGGGCGCCGAGAAGGTGGAGCTGCGGATGCTGCGCGGAGCGCGCTACGCCGGCAACGCGGTCGCGGGAGCCGCGGGCACCGTGGCACGCGGCGCAGGCTGGGTCGGGCACCGCGTCGGCGAGATCGCCGGTCGCCGACGCGAGCACCCAGCGGAGGAACTCGACGCCGGTCCCGCCGATGGCGATCATGGGTTGCCGCCGCGACCGGGTTCGGACACGACCGCGGGGTGAGCGAGCGCGCACCTCGCCAAAGGATCCGCCGCCCCGTTGTGCCGATCATCCAACGGACGGCGCGAAGCCGACGCTAGGGTGGAATCCGTGACGGACAAGCCCGACCCCTTTACCACCGCCGGAAAGATCGCGGACCTGCGCGCTCGCTACACCGAGGCCGTCGTCGACGCCGAGGCGAAGGCGAAGGAGAAGCAGCACGCCAAGGGCAAGATGACCGCCCGCGAGCGCATCGAGCTCCTCGTCGACCCCGGCAGCTTCGTCGAGTTCGACGAGTACGTGCGCCACCGCACCACCGCGTTCGGCATGGACCGCTCGCGTCCGTACGGCGACTCCGTGGTGACCGGCGTCGGCACCATCCACGGCCGCACCGTCGCCGTGTACTCGCAGGACTTCTCCACCTTCGGCGGGTCGCTGGGCGAGGTCGCCGGCGAGAAGATCGTGAAGATCATGGAGTTCGCCCTGGCCGGCGGGATGCCGTGCATCGGCATCCTCGACTCCGGCGGCGCCCGCATCCAGGAGGGTGTCGTCGCGCTCGGCAAGTACGGCGAGATCTTCCGCCTGAACACCCGTGCCTCCGGCGTGATCCCGCAGATCTCGATCATCATGGGCCCGGCGGCCGGTGGCGCGGTGTACTCCCCCGCCCTCACCGACTTCGTCATCATGGTCGACAAGACCAGCCAGATGTTCGTCACCGGACCCGACGTGATCAAGACCGTCACCGGCGAGGACGTCGGCATGGAGGAGCTCGGCGGCGCCTACACGCACAACACCCGCTCCGGCGTCGCGCACTACCTCGCCGAGGACGAGGACGACGCGATCGACTACGCGCGCACGCTCCTCGGCTTCCTGCCCGACAACAACATGGCGGAGCTGCCCTCCTACGAGAGCGCGTTCGAGTTCGAGACCACGGACGCGGACCGCACGCTCAACACGCTCATCCCGGACTCCCCGAACCAGCCGTACGACATCCACACCGTGATCGAGCACGTCGTGGACGACGGCGACTTCCTCGAGGTGCAGCCGCTGTTCGCGCCGAACATCGTCATCGGCTTCGGACGCATCGAGGGCCGCTCGGTCGGCATCATCGCCAACCAGCCCTCGCAGATGGCGGGCACGCTCAACATCGAGGCGGGCGAGAAGGCGAGTCGGTTCGTGCGCTTCTGCGACGCGTTCTCGCTGCCGATCGTGACCCTCGTCGACGTCCCCGGCTACCTGCCGGGAACCGACCAGGAGTGGACCGGCGTCATCCGCCGCGGTGCCAAACTCCTGTACGCCTATGCCGAGGCCACCGTGCCGCTCGTGACGGTGATCCTGCGCAAGGCCTACGGCGGCGCGTACATCGTCATGGGCTCGAAGCAGCTCGGCGCCGACGTGAACCTCGCCTGGCCCACCGCGGAGATCGCCGTGATGGGCGGCCAGGGCGCCGTCAACATCCTCTACCGCGGGGAGATCCGCAAGGCGGAGGAAGCGGGCGAAGACGTGGCGGCGGTCCGCACGCGCCTCGCGAACGAGTACACCTACAACGTGGCCTCGCCCTTCCTCGCGGCCGAGCGCGGCGAGCTCGACGGGATCATCGAGCCGGCGAACACGCGGGTGGCCATCGCGAAGGCCCTGCGGGCGTTGCGGGGCAAGCGTGCCGAACTGCCCCCGAAGAAGCACGGGAACATCCCGCTGTGAGCGGCCAGGAACCTGCCGTCGACGGGGCGGCGCCCGCGCCCGTGATGCTGGAGGTCACCCGCGGCACCGCGACCGAGGAGGAGCTCGCTGCCCTCATCGCGGTTCTGGGGGACGCCTATGCGAACGAGCAGGCGGAGGCGACGGTCGAGGAGCCGCGGGTCTCCGCGTGGACCCGCACGCAGCGTCCGCTGCGTCGGCCGCTGCGCCGGGACATCCCCTGGGGACGTTTCGCCGGCTGAGGCCGGTGGCGGACTTTGTCCCCCAAAATACCTACAGACAACCGTTGCACGGGACCGCAGACTAGAGGAGACGCTTCGCGTTCGGCTGGTCTCTCTGTCCCAGGGTAGACAGACGCTGATCGGCCACCAGCGGACGGTTTTCGGGTAACTGTCCGCACGGCGAGGGGCAGGCGGATTCGCCGCCCCTCGCCCACTCTCAGCTCCGCGCGTCGGACGTCGTCCCGCGCCGCTCCCTCGTGATCTCGTGCCACAGGTCCACGGAATCGTCGTCCGATGCCCGCAGACCCGCGCGACCGACGACGGTGACGGCGACGAGCGGGTCTCGTGCGGAGCGGATGATGATGCGCCCGGTCCCGGCGCTACGGAGCACCGACGCGAGCTCGTCGCGGATCTCCATGCGTCGGCCCTCGTCGACGCCGTCGAGACCCCCCTCGTCGAACACCGTCACGGAGGCGCCGTGGCGGCGCGCGGCGTCGATCGCGTTACGGACGTCGTCGTTCAGGAGGTCCGCACCACGCAGCTCGTCGCGTAGACGCCCCTCCGCGAGCCGGGCCTCCAGCCGCTCATCGTCGTCGAGCTGGCCGCGTGACGCCACCACCCGGCTGAGCACGGGGCCCGCGACGGCGAGGGCGAACTGGGTGCGGAGGCGACGCTCGCGCTGGCGCACCCGTTGCGTCGCGTGCCAGGCCGAGACCGCCTGCTGGATCTCCGACAGGCGCTCCGTGTCGCTCACGGCGCGGTCCCAGAACATCACCAGGAGCTGGGCGACCGCGACCCACATGATCGACCCCACCACTCCGAGATTCATCGCCACCCCCAGGCCCAGGGCGAGGGATGCCGCGACCACGAGCACAGCGAGCGCCGCCCAGCCCGCCCACGCGCGGCGACGGACCACGCAGACGATGCCGAGCAGACCGAGGGCGCCGATGTACCAGGTGGCGAAGGGCGCCGTCCGATCGTCGGGGTCCAACGAGAGGGTGACCAGCACCGGGATGATCGTGCTCGCTCCGAGGGCGAGGAGCGCCGACCACAGCGGCATGCGTACCGTGGCCGGACTCCCGAGGATCGCGATGTTCACCACCACGAGGTACACGGCGATGGCGAGGACCATGAGCAGCGGAGCCGTCGGCTGCTCGATCCACCAGATCCCGCGTGCGACGAAGTACAGCGCGAAGCCGACGGCGAGCGTGGTGGCGACGCTGCGGACGGTCCGGTTCATGAGCGCTCCCACCCCAGGGTCACGACGGTGCCTTCCGCATCCGAGGAGATGTGCGCGGTCCCGGCCACACCGGCCATGCGGGCGAGGATCGAGGCGCGGATGCCGAGCCGGTCGGGACCGATGGCGTCGACGTCGAAGCCGCCGCCCGTGTCCGAGATCGTCACGGCGATGCCCTCGTCACCGTGACCGACGACGAGGATGTGCAGACCTCGACCGTGGGCGTGCGCGACCGCGTTCCCGATCGCCTGGCGGGCGGCGAGCACGAGCGCTCGCGCGGCACGCCCCGGGATGAGGCCGCTGCCGCCGCGCTCCTCCACGATGGCGTCCGCGCCCAGTTCGGAGAGCGCTCGTCGCAGCTCCACGACGATCTGCGCGGCCCCCACCGGCTCGTCGCTGCCCTCCTCCGCGACCGCGGCCTCGGTGTTCGCGAGCCGCGTGAGGGCCTCCCTGGCCATCGCCACGGCGAGCTCCCGTGCGCGCTCGCCCTCCGCGCGCTCGGCGGCGATGAGAGCGGCCAGGACGCTGTCGTGCATGAGCGCCGACATGGCGACCCTCTCCTCCTCCGCAGCCGCGGTCGCGGCCGCCGTCGCGTACGAGGCCACGGCGGTCCCCCGCGCCTCGTCGACGCCCGCGGCGACCGAGCGGAACATCCAGCCGAGCGAGACGATCACGACACCGAGGATCAGGGTGAAGGAGACGTCGAACGCCGTCGTCACCCAGAACTCCCGGGAGAACTCCCCCTGCACCAGACGCACGTATCCGTACACGAAGGGCACGCCGACGGCCCACGCGAACTGCAGCCGCACGGGGAAGGCGAGCATCGCCGCCACCACGCCCACGTTCACGAGGAAGAAGATCCACGGCTGGTCGCCCGCCACCTTGTCCGTAGGGTCGACGACGATGGGCCACGCTGCGAGCGCGAGCAGATACACAACGGCGAACACCCCCGCGGCCAGGCGCACGCCGCGTCCGATCAGACAGGCGACGAGCATCGCCGTCAGCGGTACGAAGACGCCAACGAGCATCGAGATGTGCGGCGCGTCTGCGCGGGACATCGTCTGCACGGCCGCGATCAGGGCCTGTGCCCCGAGCACGGCCGACCCCAGGGCGACGACGATCGCGAGGATGCGCTCCATCCGCTTGCCGGTGAACCGCTCGAAGCCGTTCTCCGCGCTGCCGGGAGAAGGGATCTTGCTCCAGGCGTCGCGGACGCTCAGCGGCTCAGCGGGCACTCGGCGCCCCGTCGGCCGTCACGATGCCGTCCTCCATCGCGCGCCGCAGCAGATCGACCTTGGTGGGCGCCGGCCGACCGACCTCGACGTACTTCACCCGGATCCGGGTGATGTTCTCCTTCGCCGTGGAGTACGCGACGCCGAGACGTTCGGCCACGGCCTTCAGCGGCAGGCCCGTCGCGTACAGACGCAGCACCTCCCGCTCGCGGCTGGACAGCTGCGCGTCGGCGAACGCGCGGTCGCCGTCGACCGCACTCGCCCATTCGACGTTGTTCAGCGCCTCGCCCTGCGCCACGGTGCGGATCGCGTCCAGCACGTCGTCGAGGGCCGACGACTTGCTGACGACACCGGCCGCCCCCGCCGCCAGGGCCTCTCGCACTGCTGCGGGCCGGTCGGCGACACTGTGGATCACGACGCTGGCGCCGTCGGCGACGAGGGACACGACGTTCTCCGTCACCGTCGTCCCGTCCCCCAGCGTCAGGTCGAGCACGACGACGTCGGCCGGCGGGGCGCCCGTGGAGGACCGCCACACGAGGTAGGAGCCGACCGTGCTCCCGGTGAACACGACGGTCTGCCCGTCCCTGGCGCACGCGGCCTCGAGGCCGAGGCGGACGGACTCGTGGTCGTCGATGAGGGCGACGGTGCTCATGCCCACAGCCTAGTGAGTCGCGGACCGGGGACCGGGAATGCGCTCACCGGGTGAGCAGGGCGACGACCTCGAAGTGGTGCGAGTGCGGGAACAGGTCGAACCCGCGGAGCGCGTCGATCCGCCACCCCAGGCCCCGGAAGGTACCGAGGTCGCGCGCGAGGGCGACGGGGTCGCAGGCGACGTAGGCGATCGCGGACGGAGCAAGCGCATGCACGCCCTCCACGACCGCGCGTCCGGCGCCGGACCGGGGCGGGTCGAGCACCACCGCCCCCGTCGCGCCCCCGCGTCGCGGCTGCTGCAGGAAGCGGTCGACCCGGGCCGTGACGGCGGTCACCTCGAGCGGGGCCAGGTTCGCGGCGGCGTGCTGCGTCGCGCGGCGGCTGGATTCGACCGTCACGACGTCGGTGCCGCCGAGATCCGCGAGAGTCCGCGCGAACAGACCCACACCGCCGTACAGATCGTAGTGCGTCGCGTCCGGCTCCACGTGTCCGTCGAGCAGCCCGTACACGGCGCCGTCGAGGACGGAGGCGGCGCGGGGGTGCACCTGCCAGAATCCGCCGGCGTCGACGTCGAACGTGCGGTCGCCGACGCGCTCCTGCACCACCTCGGGCTTCGGCCGGGGGCGGCGGTCCCTGGGATCCCGGCGCTCGGCCTCGGGGTGCCGGAGGATGCGCACGCGGCCGTCCGCGGGCTCCACGAGCTCGATGCGCCCGGGCTTCTCGCCCCGCAGGGCCAGGGCGGCCTCGGCGATCGCGGGGCGGGCGAGCGGGTAGGTCGAGACAGGCACGACGCGGTGGCTGCGGGCGGCGAAGGGACCGATCCTCCCGGCATCGTCGACGTGCAGGGTCACCCGCGTGCGCCACCCCGTCCCGTCGCCGGACTCCACGGCCTCGATCTCCGGGGCCTCGAGCCCGGGACCGGCGAAGCGGTCGAACGCCTCTGCCAGCACCTGTCGCTTGAGCGCGCGCTGGTGGTCGAGCTCGATGTGCCCGAGGTCGGCGCCGCCGGGTCGCTGGGCGGGGTCGTGCGCGACGTCCGCCTCCGGCCAGATGTGCGGCCGGCGATGCGGGGAGGCGTCGAGGACCTCGAGCGTCTCGGCGCGCCAGAAGCTCCGTGTGTCCGGCTCCCCGGCGGCGGGGGACGGATCCAGCAGGCGGGCACGGACGCGCTCGCCCGGGATCGCGTCCGAGACGAAGACCACGCGTCCCTCGTGACGGGCGATGAAGGTGCCTCCGTGGGCGATGCCGGTGATGTCGAGATCGAGCACGTCGGCTGCGGAGGAAGTCATCCTTCGAGGATACGGTGGTCTCCATGCGCGTCTGCCTCGCCTCCACCTCCCCCGCCCGGCTCATGCTGCTGCGTCAGGCCGGCGTCGAACCGCTCACGCTGTCGCCGGAGGTGGACGAGGACGCCCTGGCCGCCGCAGCAGAGGAGCGCATGGGTCCCCTCGCACCCGCCGACCTCGTGCTGCTGCTCGCCCGCGCCAAGGCCGCCGCCGTCGCCGAACGGCTGGCCGCCGAGGGCGTGTTCGACGGCATCGTGATCGGCGGGGACTCGATGTTCGCCCTCGGGGACCGGGTGTACGGCAAGCCCTACACGCCGGAGGAGGCCACGCGCCGGTGGCAGGAGATGCGCGGCGCGACCGGAGTGCTGCACTCCGGACACTCCGTGTTCCGCGTCTCCCCCGGCGCGGCTCTCGTCGAGGCGACGGCCGTCGCGGAGGCCACCGTGACGTTCGCCGATGACATCAGCGATGAGGAGATCGCCGCGTACGTGGCATCAGGGGAGCCGCTGCACGTCGCGGGAGCCTTCACCGTGGACAGCCTCGGCGGCGCCTTCATCACCCGGGTCGAGGGCGATCCCTCCACCGTGGTGGGCATGTCGCTATCCACCGTGCGCCGCCTCGCCGCCGACCTCGGGGTCCGGTGGACGGATCTGTGGTCGTAGACTCCCCTCCACGTTTTTCCCTCTTTCTTGTCGAGAGTCGTCAAAAGTATCGGGATGCTACTCGCTAGGCTGGCAACCATGCCTGAAATCGCGAAGGTGCTCGTCGCCAACCGCGGCGAGATCGCCGTCCGCATCGTCCGTGCCGCTCGTGACTCCGGGATCGCCTCGGTCGCCGTCTACGCCGACCAGGACAGAGACGCACTGCATGTGCGCCTGGCCGACGAGGCGTACGCGCTCGGTGGCGCGACCAGCGCCGAGACGTACCTCCAGATCGAGAAGATCCTCTCCGTCGCCCGCCGCGCCGGTGCCGACGCCGTGCACCCCGGCTACGGCTTCCTCGCGGAGAACGCCGAGTTCGCGCGCGCGGTGATCGACGCCGGGATGATCTGGATCGGCCCCTCCCCGGAGGCGATCGAGGCGCTCGGCGACAAGGTCACCGCCCGCCACGTGGCCGAGAAGGTCGGCGCGCCCCTCGCGCCCGGCACCCCCGGCCCCGTCTCCGGTGCCGACGAGGTCGTCGCCTTCGCGCAGGAGTACGGTCTGCCGATCGCGATCAAGGCGGCCTACGGCGGCGGCGGACGCGGCCTCAAGGTCGCCCGCGAGCTCGACGAGGTCGAGGAGCTGTTCGAATCCGCCACCCGCGAGGCCGTCGCCGCGTTCGGCCGCGGCGAGTGCTTCGTGGAGAAGTACCTCGACAAGCCCCGCCACGTCGAGACCCAGTGCCTCGCCGACGCCGAGGGCAACGTCGTCATCATCTCGACCCGCGACTGCTCGCTGCAGCGCCGGCACCAGAAGCTCGTGGAGGAGGCGCCGGCCCCGTTCCTCACGCCCGAGCAGAACGAGAAGCTCTACTCGGCGTCCAAGGCCATCCTCAAGGAGGTCGGCTACGTCGGCGCGGGTACGTGCGAGTTCCTCATCGGCGCCGACGGCACGGTCTCCTTCCTCGAGGTGAACACCCGCCTCCAGGTCGAGCACCCCGTGTCCGAGGAGGTCACCGGGATCGACCTCGTCCGCGAGCAGTTCCGCATCGCCGCCGGCGGCACGATCGACTACGACGACCCCCAGCCGCAGGGTCACTCCATCGAGTTCCGCATCAACGGCGAGGACCCGGGTCGCGGATTCCTCCCCCAGCCCGGCCCCATCCACGTCTTCAAGACCTTCGGCGGCCCCGGCATCCGCCTCGACTCCGGCGTCACCGCCGGGGACGCGGTGTCCGGCGCGTTCGACTCGCTGCTCGCCAAGATCATCGTCACCGGCAAGGACCGCGCCGAGGCCCTGGAGCGCGCGCGGCGGGCTCTGGACGAGTTCGAGGTCGCGGGTCTGCCCACCGTCATCCCGTTCCACCGCAAGGTCGTCCGCGACCCCGCCTTCACGGCGGAGGACGGGACGTTCGGGGTCTACACGCGCTGGATCGAGACCGAGTTCGACAACGACATCCCCGCGTGGGACGGCGAGCTGGAGGCTCCGGCTCCGGCGAACGCCCGGCACACCGTGGTCGTCGAGGTCGGCGGCAAGCGCCTGGAGGTCAGCCTGCCCGATCGCGTCGCGGTCGCGCCCGGCACCACCGGCCGCCCGGCGGCCGTCCCGCCGTCGCGCCGCAGCCACGCCACGGTCGCCAACGCCGGGGCCTCCGGCGACGCGGTGAAGTCGCCGATGCAGGCCACGGTCGTCAAGGTCGCGGTCGAGGAGGGGCAGCAGGTCGTCAAGGGCGACCTCGTCGTCGTCCTCGAGGCGATGAAGATGGAGCAGCCGCTGCAGGCGCACAAGGACGGCGTCGTCGGCAACATCGACGCCGCCGCGGGCACCACGGTCTCCGCCGGTCACCAGCTCCTCACGATCTCCTGACACGAGACCCCGCTTTCACGCCGAGACCCCGGGCTGCAGATGTCTGCAGCCCGGGGTCTCGGCGATTGCGGGGGGTCTCGGGTCAGGAGATGTTCACGAGGTGCATCGCGCGACTCGCATCGGTGATGCTGCTCGAGAGCGAGGGGTACGCGGCGAACACGCGGGAGACCTGGTCGACGGTGAGACGGCGCTCGACCGCGATCGCGATGGGGTAGATGAGCTCCGACGCCTTCGGGGCCACGATCACGCCGCCGATGACGGTGCCGGACCCCTTGCGGGCGATGAGCTTGACGAAGCCGTCCTTGATGCCCATCATCTTCGCGCGCGGGTTGGCGGCGAGCGGGAGCTTGTAGACCATGCCGTCGGCGAGGCCGTCCTCGACGTCCTTGACGCCGTAGCCGACGGTCGCGATCTCCGGCGCCGTGAAGATGTTGGAGGTGATCTTGATGAGCTCGAGCGGGATGACGATGTCGCCCAGCGCGTGGAACACCGCCGTCCGCCCCTGCATCGAGGCCACCGAGGCCAGCGGGAAGAAGTTCGTGCAGTCGCCCACCGCGTACACGTTCGGCACCGAGGTGCGCGCGACGCGGTTCACCCGGACGTGACCGGAGTCGTCGAGCTCGACGCCGGCCTCCTCCAGGCCGATGCCCGCAGTGTTCGGGATGGAGCCGACCGCCATGAGGCAGTGGCTGCCCTCGACCGTGCGGCCGTCCGACAGGGTCACGGTGACGCCGTCCCCGACGACCTCGACCTTCTCGGCCCGCGACTTGGACAGCACCTGCATGCCGCCGCGCTTGAACACCTTCTCCAGCACGCGCGCCGCATCCTGGTCCTCGCCGGGGAGCACCTGCTCGCGGCTGGAGACGAGCGTGACCTTCGCACCGAGGTTCATGTAGGCGGAGGCGAACTCCGCACCGGTCACGCCCGAGCCGACGACGATGAGGTGCTCGGGCAGCGCCTTCATGTCGTAGAGCTGAGTCCACGTGAGGATGCGTTTGCCGTCGGGCTTGGCGGAGTCGAGCTCGCGCGGCGAGGCGCCGACCGCGACGACGATGGTGTCGGCCTCGACGCGGTCGAAGTCCGTGCCGCGCTCGCCGGTGGAGACGACGATGGCGTTCGGACCCTCCAGACGGCCGTGACCGGAGAGGATCCGCACGCCCGCATCGAGGAGGGTGGTGCGCATGTCCTCGGACTGCTGACCGGCCAGCGCCACGAGGCGCTTGTTCACGGCGGCGAGGTTGATGGCGATCTCCGGCTTGAGCGGCTTGCCGTTCTCGCCCTTGGCGTAGAAGTTCACGCCGAGGTCGCTGGCCTCGGAGATGGCGACCGCGGCGTCCGCCGTGGCGATGAGGCTCTTCGACGGCACGACGTCGGTGAGCACGGCCGAACCGCCGACACCGACGCGCTCGACGAGGGTGACCTCCGCTCCGAGCTGGGCGGCTGCCAGGGCCGCCTCGTAACCGCCGGGTCCGCCGCCGAGGACGGCGACGCGCTGA
The DNA here is from genome assembly GCF_900105335.1 of Microbacterium paraoxydans. NCBI lineage: Bacteria > Bacillati > Actinomycetota > Actinomycetes > Micrococcales > Microbacteriaceae > Microbacterium > Microbacterium paraoxydans. The sequence goes on from NZ_LT629770.1 coordinate 959,417, forward strand.
GTGCGCTCGAAAGTGGTGGAAGACATGCTCTCCATTCTTCCGCAATCCTGGCACCGGAGCCTGCCACTTCCTAGAGTGGATCCATGCCTGAAACCCACAGCAACCCCCTCGATGACCCCGCTGCGAACCCGTTCGAGGTCGCAGCCGAAGCCGCCGCCGACATCGCGCGGCTGACCGGCGTCGAGAAGCACGACATCGCCCTCACGCTCGGCAGCGGCTGGGGCAAGGCGGCCGACCTCATCGGCGAGACCGTGGCGACGATCCCCGCGACCGAGGTCACCGGATTCTCGAAGCCCGCTCTCGAGGGCCACGTCGGCACGCTGCGCAGCATCCGGACCCCCGGCGGGAAGAACGTCCTCGTCATCGGCGCCCGCACGCACTACTACGAGAACCACGGCGTGCGCCGGGTCGTGCACAGCGTCCGCACCGCCGCAGCTGCCGGCGCGAAGATCATGGTCCTCACCAACGGCGCGGGTGGCATCCGCGAGACGTGGAAGCCCGGTCAGCCGGTGCTGATCAGCGACCACATCAACCTCACCGCCGACTCCCCACTGGAGGGCGCGACGTTCATCGACCTCACCGACCTGTACGCGAAGCGCCTGCGCGACATCGCCCGGACGGTCGACCCCACGCTCGACGAGGGCGTCTACACGCAGTTCCGCGGCCCGCACTACGAGACCCCGGCCGAGGTGCAGATGGCGAAGCACATCGGCGGCCACATCGTCGGCATGTCCACCGCGCTCGAGGCGATCGCCGCGCGCGAGGCCGGCATGGAGATCCTCGGGTTCTCACTCATCACGAACCTCGCCGCCGGCATCCAGCAGACGCCGCTCAGCCACGCCGAGGTCATCGAAGCCGGTCGCGAGGCGGAGCCGGTGATCTCCGCCCTGCTGGCCCGGGTGGTCGAGGCCCTGTGAGCGAGGAGCGGCTCGCCCAGGCCCGCGCCTGGCTGCGCCAGGACCCCGACCCGCAGACCCGCGACGAGCTCGCCGGCATCGTCACACGGGCCGCCTCCGGGGACGAGGCCGCCGCGGCGGAGCTCGACGACCGCTTCGGCAGTCGTCTCGCGTTCGGCACGGCGGGGCTCCGCGGCGCGCTCGGAGCGGGAAGCAACCGGATGAACCGGGTGCTCGTCTCCCAGGCCGCCGCGGGCTTCGCGGCGTACCTGCGCGAGCGGGCCGCCGGGGCGACGCCGACGGTCGTGATCGGCTACGACGGACGCCGGAACTCCCGGGTGTTCGCCCAGGACTCCGCGGAGCTGTTCGCCGGGGCGGGCCTGCGCGCGATCCTGCTCCCCCGCCTGCTGCCGACACCCGTGCTGGCCTTCGCCGTGCGTCACCTCGGCGCCGATGCCGGCGTGATGGTGACCGCAAGCCACAACCCGCCCGACGACAACGGCTACAAGGTGTACCTCGGCGGCGCGGATGCCGGCTCGCAGATCGTCGCTCCCGCCGACGCCGAGATCGCCGCCCACATCCAGCGGGTCGCGGACAGCGGCGACGTGCGGGCTCTGCCGCGGTCCACCGCCTACGAGACCGCGGGCGAGGACCTCATCGAGGCCTACGTCGCCGCCACCGCCGCCGTCGCCCCGGCGCCCGCGGGGGCCCGCCGCCTGCGCTGGGTCTACACGGCGATGCACGGCGTCGGCTGGGAGACGGTCGCCCGCATCCTCGACGCCGCCGGCTACCCGCGGCCCGTCGTGGTCGACGAGCAGCTGCATCCGGACGCGACGTTCCGCACGGTGTCCTTCCCGAACCCGGAGGAGCCGGGGGCCATGGATCTCGCGTTCGCCACGGCCAGGAGGGCGAAGGCGGACTTCATCCTCGCCAATGACCCGGACGCCGACCGCCTCGCCGTGGCCTTCCCGGACGAGACCGCCGCGGACGGCTGGCGGCGTCTCACGGGCAACGAGGTCGGCCTGCTGCTCGGTGCCCGCGCCGCGCGCGCCGCGGCCGGCACTCCCGGGGCCTCGCTCGCGTGCTCGCTCGTCTCCTCCCCCGGGCTCGGCGCCATCGCCGCGCAGCACGGGCTGGACTTCCACGAGACGCTCACCGGCTTCAAGTGGATCTCCCGGGCGCCTGGCATCGTCTTCGGCTTCGAGGAGGCTCTGGGCTACCTCGTCAACCCCGAGACCGTGCGCGATAAGGACGGCATCTCCGCCGCGGTCGCCGTGCTCGGGCTGGCCGCCGAAGCCCAGGAGCGCGGGCTCACCCTCGCCGATCTCGTCCGCGAGGTCGGCGACACGTACGGGCACTTCGCGAGCGCGCAGGTGTCGGTGCGGGTGGCGGACCTGTCGCTCATCGGCACGGTGATGCTGTCGCTGCGCTCGCTTCCGCCCACGCAGATCGCGGGGCGTTCGATCACGTCGGCCGAGGACCTGCTGCAGAGCGCTCCCGGGCAGCCCTCCGGCGACGTGCTGCGGTATCGGCTCTCGGACGGATCCCGGGTGATCGTCCGGCCGAGCGGCACGGAGCCGAAGCTCAAGGTGTACATCGACGCCACGGGTGATTCCGCCGAGGCGGCCGCGGCGGCCGTCGCCGAGCTGGAGGCGGGCGTCCGGGTCCTCCTGGACGAGCGCTCCTGACCATGCCCGTCCGCCATGTCGTCGTCAGTGCCCACAACGGCGTGCACGCACGACCGGTCGCGGAGCTCGTGCGCCTCGCGCAGGCGCACGAGCTCCCCGTCACGCTGCGCACCGCGGACGGCACGTCCGTGGATCTGCGCAGCGTCCTCGCGGTGATGGACCTCGCCCTCGCATCCGGCGACGCCGTGACCCTGGAGACGCCGGCCAGCCCGGCCTCGGAGAGCGTCCTCGACCAGCTCGTCCTCGTGCTCGCCCCCGACGCCTGAGCCTCAGCCGTCGATCACGGCGACGAGTTCGTCGAGGAAACCCTCGAAGGTCGCGCTGCGCCGGACGATCCGCTGCACGCTCTCGCGCTCGCTGAACACCTCCACGAGCTGCTCGAAGACGGTCTGGAAGGCGGCGCGGTCGCTCTCGCTGAAGGCGGCCAGCGCGACGACCTGCACCCTTCCGTCGCCCCAGGCCGCCGACCCCTCCGCCACGCCGAGCGCGATCGCCGTGCGGGCCGCGGTCATCTGCAGCGCGTGCGGCACGGCCAGCGCGTCGGTGAACGCCGTGGAGGACATGCGCTCCCGGACGATCGTGTTCTCCACGTAGTCGTCACCGATCAGGCCGGCCCGCACGAGCGGCGCGCCGAGCCGCCGGATGATGGCATCCTCGCCGTCATCCGGGAGGGGATGCACGAAGGCGTCGGGGTGGAAGTAGCGCGCGAGCTCCTCCCGGAGCCGGGCGAGCCGTCGCCCCCGGCGCAGGCGCCCCGCGGCCTGCTGGATGCGGTCGACGTCCGCGTCGGTGAGGAACGGCTGGATGCGCACGAAGCGGTCGCCCGCGGCCCCGGGCTCGATCGTGCTCAGCACGAGGTCGGTGTCGAACGACGCCCAGTCCGGGTCGACGTTCGTGACGACGCTGGTGACCTCGATCGCGGAGCCCAGGGAACGGTCCACGCTCGAGCGCAGGAGTTCGTGGAGCTCGTAGTAGCCGGGGCAGACGATGGTCGCGGTGAGGATGGACTCCGCCTTGCGGCTCCGTTCCAGCCGGCCACCGACGTGCATGGCGATGTAGGCGATCTCGTCATCGTGGATGGGCGTGCCGAGCCGGTCGTGCAGACCGCTCGCGATCGACACCGCGACCTCGAAGATCATCGGGTACGTCGTCTTCAGCGAGCGGGTGAGCGGATTCCGGGTGAGCGCACTCTCCTCGGCACGACGCAGGAGGTTCTGCACGTGCAGGGCGAGACGGAGCACGAAGGTCTCGTCGACGAGGTCGACGCGGTAGTCCTCCGCGGCCCGCGCGATCTCCGCTCGGACCGCCGCCTCCACGTCCGGGGCGACGCCGCTGCGGGCGAGCTCCTGCGCCGCCTCGCCACCGGGGGCGACGATCCGGGTGAGGACCAGGGAGGCGAGGTGACCGCTGTCCCCCTCGCCAAGGACCACGGCGAAGTGCTCGGCCGCGAGGCGGGCGATCACCGCTCCCACCCGCGGGATCTCCGGTCGGGCTCCCACCGGCGGCGCGTCGAGGGCGCGCCCGGCGGCTACTCGCTCGGCGGCGATCGCGATGTGCAGCAGGACGTCGGCGATCGCGAGCTCGTTGACGTAGTAGCCGAGCTCGCCGAGCTCTCCCACCAGGGCGGACTTGAAGGGTCCGACTGCCTGCGCATCGACCGCGGTCCCGGAGAGGGCTCGCCGGAAGATCTCGGGGTGGAACGAGGCGTCGTCCATCTCGTCGTGCGCGAGGCGGCTGAGCAGCCGGCGCTGGGCAGCCTCGTCTCCGCGGAGCCGCACCCGCTCCCGTGCACGTTCGAGAGCCAGGTCGGTGCCGTCGAGGAGGCCGCGCACCCGCACGAGGTCCGCCTCCAGCGTCGCCTCGCTCACGTGCAGGGCGTCCGCCGTGTCGAACACGTCGATCCCCTCCTCCTCGTCCAGCAGCAGCCGGACCAGGGCGTGCAGCCGTTCGCGGGGCGCGGAGTCGCCGCCCTGCCGCACCCGGAGCGCACCACGGGCGCCGGGGCCCGCCCGATAGCCCGCCGGGCCGGACTCGACGACCGCGGCGCCGGGCGTGCGGGCGTTCAGGGCCGCGACGTAGGAACGGATGCTCCGGGGCGTCACGCCGAGGAGGTCGGCCAGCGTGCCTGCGGTCGCCCAGCCCTCCTCGCGCAGCAGGGCGGCGAGGAGCTGGTCCTGACGCTGGCGCGACATGATCCCTCCGAGTTCCCGTGCTGACGGCACTGTCCGACTGCTCTCCATGATGACAGCCTCCGGCGACACGGGCGCGGCGAGCAGGGTTCCGCAGGGGCGGAAGAGAACGTGTTGGTGCCACCGCGGCCTGATTTCCCAGACTGTTCTCAGGAAGGTGACATCGATGAGGATTCTCGTGGTCTGCGGCGCCGGCGCGTCGAGCACGTTCGTCGCACAGCGCCTGCGCACCGCCGCCGCCGCGGCGGGACTGGACTGGGACGCGGACGCCGGGGTCGAGAGCACCGTCCCCGTCGGCGGGCACGACCTCGTCCTCGTGGGTCCGCACCTCCGTGAGCGCCTCGGCGCCATCCGCGACCTGACCCGCGCGCCCGTCGCGGTCCTGCCGGACGACGTGTTCGCCGATCGCGACGGCGGCCGCACGCTTCTCCTCGCCCAGTCGACCCTCGCCGCTGCCGGCGGGGCCCCGAAAGGAACACCATGACCGCCACCCGCACCGTCCGCATCGGCTCCTCGCACGGACTGCACGCCCGGCCCGCCAAGATCTTCGCGCAGGCCGCGAAGGACTCCGGCCTCGCGGTCACGATCGCCAAGGATTCCGGCAAGCCGGTCAACGCCGCGAGCATCCTCGGGGTGATCGCCCTGGCCATCGAGCGCGGCGACTACGTGACGCTCACGGCCGAGGGCGACGGCGCGGAGGGCGTCCTGGACACGCTCACCGAGCTGCTGACCACCGACCACGACCAGGACGCCGCCGGATGAGCGCGCTGCGAGGGGTGGGGATCGGTCTCGGCGTCGCGCAGGGACCGGTCGTCCGCATGACCGAGGCGCTGCCCGCGCCCGAGAACACACCGAGCACCGCGGGGGCGGATGCCGAGCGCGCGCGGGTCCGCGAGGCCGTCGCCGTCGTTGCGCAGGAGCTGACCCAGCGCGGCGAGGCCGCCGGTGGTGCGGCGCAGGAGGTGCTCGAGGCGCAGGCGATGATCGCCGAGGACCCCACCCTGCAGGACGAGGTCGACAGCAGGATCGACGCCGGCGCCACCGCGGAGTGGGCCGTGCACGACGCCTTCGCCGGCTTCCGGGCCACGCTCGAAGCCGTCGGCGGCTACCTCGGCGAGCGCGCCGCCGATCTCGACGACATCGCGCAGCGGGTGCTCGCCCGGCTGCGCGGCGTGGAGGCCCCCGGCGTCCCCGATCCTGGGCACCCGTTCGTCCTCGTGGCGCGTGACCTCGCGCCCGCCGACACTGCGCTGCTGAACCTCGACCAGGTGCTCGCCCTCGTCACCACCGACGGCGGCCCGACCTCCCACACGGCGATCCTCGCCAGGGAGAAGGGCATCGTGGCCGTGGTCGGCGTCGGCGACGGGCACGCCCTGACGACCGGGGAGACCGTGATCGTCGACGCGGCCGCGGGTGTCATCACCCGCGAGCCGACCGACGACGAGCGCGCCCGCGCCGCCGAGCGCGCCGCCGCCCGCCGCGCCGCCGACGACGCCCCGCTCACCCCCGGTGCGCTCGCCGACGGCACACCGGTCGCGCTGCTCGCGAACCTGGGGAAGCCTGCCGATGCCGCCGACGCGGTCGCTCGGGGGGCCGAGGGCGTCGGCCTGTTCCGGACGGAGTTCCTGTTCCTCTCGGCGTCGCAGGCGCCGACGGTCGCCCAGCAGCGGGACGCCTATCGCGAGCTGCTGGAGGCGTTCCCCGGCAAGAAGGTCGTCGTGCGGATGCTCGACGCGGGGGCCGACAAGCCGCTGGCCTTCCTCAACGACGCACACGAGGAGAATCCGGCCCTGGGACTGCGCGGCCTGCGGGCACTCCGCGCGAGCGAGGACATCCTCCGCGAGCAGCTGACCGCGCTGGCCGAGGCCGACGCGGCGACCGACGCCGACCTGTGGGTCATGGCACCCATGGTGGCCACCGTCGAGGAGACCGTGTACTTCACCGGCCTCGCCCGCGAGTACGGGCTGAAGACGGCCGGCGTCATGGTCGAGGTGCCCTCCAGCGCCCTGCTCGCCGACCGGGTGCTCGCGCACGCCGACTTCGCGTCGATCGGCACCAACGACCTCACCCAGTACACGATGGCCGCGGACCGGCTGCTCGGTTCCGTCGCGTCGTTCCAGGACCCCTGGCACCCCGCGGTGCTGCGCCTGGTGCGCGAGGTCGGTGCGGCCGGTGCCCGTCTCGGCAAGCCGGTCGGCATCTGCGGCGAGGCCGCGGCCGATCCGCTGCTCGCCGTCGTCCTCGTGGGCCTCGGTGCGACGAGCCTGTCCATGGCACCGTCCGCCCTCGCCGACGTCCGTCAGGCGCTCGCCACCCGGACTCGCGACGATGCCCTCCGTCTCGCGGAAGCCGCGCTCGGCGCGGACGACGCCCCCTCCGCCCGCACCGCTGCGGCGGCCCTCGCCGCGGCACTCCCCCCTCATCAGAAAGAGACCACATCATGACGACGACGTCACCCGCCGCCACCGCCCCCGGTGGCCTCCGCGTGGGCGTGCAGCGTTTCGGCACGTTCCTCTCCGGCATGATCATGCCGAACATCGCGGCCTTCATCGCCTGGGGCTTCATCACGATGCTCTTCATCCCGAAGGGCTTCTTCGGGGCCGAGAGCCCGTTCGGCTGGCACTGGGCCGGCGTCGCCGAGATCATCGGCGGCGGCGGCGACTCCGCCGTCCTCGGCTGGCAGGGCGCGATGACCGCGGTCGCTGAGGGCGCGGACGGCAACATCCTGGCCTACGTCGGCCTGGTCGGGCCGATGGTCACCTACCTGCTGCCCCTCCTGATCGCGAACACGGCCGGACGCATGGTCTACGGCGAGCGCGGTGGCGTGGTCGCGACGATCGCGACCGTCGGGGTGATCGTCGGGACGAACATCCCGATGTTCCTCGGCGCCATGATCATGGGCCCGATCGCCGCGTGGATCATGAAGCAGGTCGACAAGCTGTGGGACGGCAAGATCCGCCCCGGCTTCGAGATGCTCGTCAACAACTTCTCCGCCGGCATCCTGGGCATGATCCTCGCCATCGTCGGGTTCTTCGCCTTCGGCCCGGTCATGCTCGGCATCAGCGCCGCGCTGGGGGCGGCCGTCGACTGGCTCGTCTCGCTCAACCTGCTGCCGCTCGTGTCGATCATCGTCGAGCCGGCCAAGGTGCTGTTCCTCAACAACGCCATCAACCACGGCGTGTTCACGCCGCTGGGGATCGAGCAGGCCGCCGAGACGGGCAAGTCGATCCTCTTCCTCATCGAGGCGAACCCCGGCCCCGGCCTCGGTCTGCTGCTCGCCTTCACCTTCTTCGGGGTCGGCGCGGCGAAGGCCTCGGCTCCCGGTGCCGCCATCATCCAGTTCTTCGGCGGCATCCACGAGATCTACTTCCCGTACGCGCTCAGCAAGCCGACCACGATCCTCGCGCTCATCGCGGGTGGAGCGGCCGGTGTGACGACCAACATGGTGCTCGGCGGCGGACTCGCCTTCCCGGCGGCCCCGGGCAGCATCATCGCCGTGACCGCCGCGGCCATCGGCCCGGGCGTCGCCAACCTCCTCGTCGTCTACCTGTCGGTCATCATCGCGGCGACCGTGACGTTCCTCATCACCGGCGTCATCCTGCGGGCCTCGCGCAAGCGCGACCTCGCTGCCGAAGGCGACGCGTTCGGCGCGGCCATCGCGCAGACCGAGGCGAACAAGGGCAAGTCGTCCGCGGCGATGGACGCCCTGCGCACCTCGACCGCGACGACGGCTCCGGAGACCACGCCGGCTCCCGCCACCACCGCGGTCGCGGCGGCCCCCATCGAGACCATCGTGTTCGCGTGCGATGCCGGCATGGGCTCGTCCGCCATGGGTGCCAGCGTGCTCCGCAACAAGCTGAAGAAGGCCGGCATCGAGGGCGTCACCGTCACGAACGCCGCCATCGCCAACCTCGACGGCGCCGCCGACGTGGTCATCACGCAGCAGCAGCTCACCGACCGGGCCACGGCGAAGTCGCCGGACTCCCTGCACGTCTCGGTGGACAACTTCATGAACTCGCCGAAGTACGACGAGGTCGTCGAGATGGTCAAGGAACAGCGAAAGGACGAAGAATGAGCGTTCTCACTGCCGAGCAGGTCCGCATCCACCCGGGAGGCGCGTCGCGCGACGACGCGCTCCAGGAGGCGACGGACATCCTCGTCGCCGCCGGCGCGGTGACCCCGGCGTACGTCGACGCGATGCGCCAGCGCGAGGAGACCGTGTCGACGTACATGGGCAACGGGCTGGCCATCCCGCACGGCACGAACGAGGCGAAGGACGCCATCCTCGCCTCCGCCCTCTCCGTCGTCCGCTACGACGGCGGCGTCGACTGGGACGGCGAGCAGGCGCGGTTCGTGATCGGCATCGCCGGCGTCGGCGACGAGCACCTCGACATCCTGTCGCGCATCGCGATCCTCTTCTCCGAGGAGGACGACGTCGCGCGGCTGGAAGCGGCGGCAACGCCGGACGAGCTGTTCGCTCTCCTCTCGGAGGTGAACGAGGGATGAAGGCGGTCCACTTCGGGGCGGGCAGCATCGGGCGTGGTTTCGTCGGCCTGCTCCTGCACGAGGGCGGCTACGAGGTCGTGTTCAGCGACG